>CAZACZ010000044.1:15720-17635 GCA_964483695.1 uncultured bacterium
CTGGCCGCCGGCTGGTGGCCGGGACCACGAGGGGCCGGCTGCCAAGCTCAAGAGGCACGAGGCGTGGGCTAGCCACTGGGCGCGGGGCGACGGTCGCCGACGACTAGCCACCGGCGGCGGACGCCCGCGGGCGCGAGCCCCTAGAGCGCCAGGGACCGCCAGGGACCGCACAGGACCGCCAAGGACGGTGTCATGATCGACGACATGCGCGACCCCAACGAGTCGGCCGAGGAGGCCGCGGCCGTGGACGGCCGAGCTGCCGACGAGACCAGGCCCGACCACCCCGCAGCCGCAGGCGAAGCCGGGGCCGACCATCCCGCCACCGGCGACGCGAACGCCGCAGGGCAGGCACGAGATACGGAGGCCGACATCCTACGTTCCGAGTTGAAGAACGCGCGCCAGGAAGCGGAGGCGTTGAAGGCCGAGCTGGCCGATGCGAAGGACCGCATGCTCCGCGCGCGCGCCGAGTTGGAGACGTTCCGCCGACGCATGCAAGGCGAGCTCGAGCTGGCGCGCGCGTCCGGTCTGGATAGCGCCGTACTGCCTGTCCTGAGCGTCTACGACGACCTCAACCGAGCCCTCGAAGCCGCCGAGATCGGCTCCGACCCGGCCGCCATCCTGCCCGGCGTGCGGGCCGTGCTGGAGGGGCTCGAGCGCAACCTCGACCAGATCGGGATCCGGCGCGTGGGGAACGTCGGCGAGACCTTCGACCCGGCCATGCACGAAGCGTTGGCCGTGGTGCCCGCGACCGGCGACACCGCGCCCGGCACCATCAGCCAGGTGTTCGAGATCGGCTTCGTGCGCGGCGACCGACTGGTCCGGCCGGCGCGCGTGGTGGTGGTGTCGTCGGAGGACGCCTCGGCAGCGCGCACCGCCGCGGGCGACGGCGGGACGGGCCCGTCGGAGGGCTGAGCGGGAAGGCGCCTGCGTAGCGGAAGGGGGTGACGGATGGCGGCGTTCAAGGACTACTACCAGATCCTCGGCGTGGGCAAGAGCGCCACGAAGGAGGAGATCCGTCGTGCCTTCCGCAAACTGGCCGCCAAGCACCATCCCGACCGCAACCCTGGCGACGCCGGTGCCGAGGAGCGCTTCAAGGAAGTCAACGAGGCCTACACCGTCCTCGCCGACGACGACAAGCGCAAGCTGTACGACCAGTACGGCACCACCGGCGCGGTGCCGCCGTTCGCCCAGGGCGGTGGCGGCACGCGCGTGTACGGCAACGTGTCGCCCGAGGAGTTCGCCGGGTTCTCCGACTTCTTCCAGAGCCTCTTCGGGGGCTTCCAGAGCCGCGGTTTCGGATCGGCGTACGACAGCGCCGAAGCGACCGACGCGTTCGCCGGTTACCGCACGCCGGCGCGGCCGCGCAGCGTCGAGGCCCGCCTCGACGTGGGTCTGCTCGACGCCTACCGCGGCGGCCCGACGAGCATCCGCCTGCAGGACAAGTCGCTCGAGGTGACGCTGCCGAAGGGCGTCCACGACGGCGCCAAGCTGCGGCTCCGCGGCCAGGCGCCGGGCGGCGGCGACCTCATCCTCCAGGTGCGTCACTTAGCGCACCCGACGTTCCGACTGGACGGCGATCACGTGCGCGTGGTCGTGCGGGTGCCCGATCACCGCGCCGCGCTGGGCGGCGCCTTGAAGGTGCCGACGCTCGACGGCGACGTAGAGACCACCTTGCCTGCCGGCAGTTCCACCGGCCGCGTGCTGCGCCTGCGCGGCAAGGGGTGGCCGAGGAAGGACGGCAGCCGCGGCGACGAGCTGGTGGAGGTGCGGGTGACCGTGCCGGAGACGCCCAGCCAGCAGCAGCGCGAGCTCTACCAGCGGCTCGCGGCGCTCGAGCGCGGCGGGTCGACGGACTCGAGCAGCGCGGCGGACGACCAGGACCGCGGCGCCTCGCGTGCAGGCGGTCGCGAAGCAG
>CAZACZ010000044.1:17735-23188 GCA_964483695.1 uncultured bacterium
ATCCCCACGGCGGTCGGGTGGTAGCCTTCGCCTCATGACCCGCGCGATCCCTGCACGTCCAGCCCGCATCTTCGCCGTCCTGGCGTTCCTCACCCTACTCGCCTACGCCCTGTCCTTCGGCGCCGGCTCGGCGCTGGCCCAGGAGGTGCCGTCCGCGGCCGCGGACCCGGTGGTGATCTCCGTCGGGCGCACCGTCGAGCGGCTGAGCGACCTGGAGTGGCGCTTCGACGTAGCCACGCGCAGCGTCGCCGCCCAGCAGGGGCTTCCCTACGACGAGGCCTTCGCCGCGCAGATGCGCACCTACCTACCCGCCTACCTGTCGCAGCGCGCGCAGGAGGTCGTGCTGTTGGTGGAAGCGCGCCGGCGCGGCCTGGAGGCCGACGAGGCGTCGGTGCAGGCCACCATCGACCGCATCCGCAGCGGCGTCCCGGAAGACGTGTCCTACGAGCAGGCGCTGGCCGACGCCGGCTTCGGCGACGAGGCGCACCTGCGCACGATGATCGCCGAGGGCGACGTGCTGAACCAACTGATGGCGGTCATCGAGAGCGAGGTCGAGGTCAGCGACGACGCCGTCCTGGTGCGCTATGTCGCGGAACGCCCGAACTTGACGCAGCCCGAATCGTTCTGCGCGCGCCACATCCTGGTGGACGACGAAGCGCTGGCCGCTCGTCTGGTCGACGAGATCGCGAACGGCGCCGACTTCGCTACGCTGGCGGCCGAGCACGGCACGGACGGCACCAAGGACCGCGGCGGCGACCTCGGTTGCTTCGGTCGCGGCAGCATGGTCGCGGCGTTCGAGGACGCGGTCGTGGCGGCGCCCGTCGGCACGGTGGTCGGTCCGGTCGAGACCCAGTTCGGCTTCCACGTGGTGCTGGTGTACGAGCGTCGCCCCGCCAGCGTGACGCCGTTCGCCGAAGTGCAGGACCAAGTGCGCGAGTACGCCCGCTCGTTGGCCGCCGATGCCGTACTGAACGGCCTGATCCGCGGCGGCGCCGCCGTCACCTACCCCGAGAACCTACCCGCGCCGGAAGCCCAACCCGCGCCCGACGCCCAGCGCTGAGGCCCATCCGAGGCCGCGGCGCGGCACGACCTCAGGGCGCTAGACGCGTGACGTGCCAGCCGTCCTCCGCGCGCTCGACCGCGAGCCGGTCGTGGAGGCGATCGTCGCGTCCTTGCCAGAACTCGAACCGATCCGGCGCCAGCACGTAGCCTCCCCATCGCGGCGGGCAGGGCACCTGGCCCGGCGGGTGGCGTTCGCGAAGCTCGGCCGCCGCCCGCTCGAGCGCGGCGCGGTCGTCGAGCGGCTGGCTCTGGCGTGACGCCAAGGCGCCGATCTGGGACCCGTACGGGCGGGTCGCGAAGTACGCCTCCGATGCCGCCCGAGGCAGGCGCTGCACCCCGCCCTCGACCCGCACCTGACGTTCCAGCGCAGGCCACCAGAACGCCAGTGCCGCGTGCGGAACCGCTTCCAGCTCTCGCCCCTTGCGGCTGTCGTAGTTGGTGAAGAACGTCAGGCCGGCATCCGTCACGTCCTTGAGCAGGACGAAGCGAACGCTCGGCCGACCGTCGGCGCCGACGGTCGCGAGCGCCATGGCGTTGGCCTCGACGGCGCCGAGGGCAGCCGCGTCCAGCAGCCACGCGCGCAACGCGGCGAACGGGTCCGGCCCCAGGTCGCGCTCGTGCAGGACGCCGCGCAGGTACGGCTTGCGGAGCTCGTCGAACGGCATGCGCCAGTCTAGCGAGCCGTCGGCCGCGTCACGCTGTAAGGAACCTGTAAGGGGCCGTCCCGTAGCGTGAGCGTGGCGCGCTGGAAGCCCTGCTGCCGTCTCCTTACCGACTTCCCGCCACCTCTCTCCAGCGCCATGCGAACCCTCGTCGGCCCGCTGCCGCCGCCCCCGCCCGGGCGAAGTCGGCACGGGCCGACGCCTTGGTCCCCCGACCACGGGCCCCAGGGCGCCCGTCGGCTACCCTCGGACCATGACCGGCCGCGCCAACCGCCTCGCCGACGAACCAAGCCCGTACCTTCGCCAGCACGCAGACAACCCGGTGGATTGGTACCCGTGGGGCGCGGAGGCGTTCGCCCGCGCCCGCACCGAGAACAAGCCGATCCTGCTGTCGATCGGCTACGCCTCGTGCCACTGGTGCCACGTCATGGCGCACGAGTCGTTCGAGGACCCCGCGGTGGCCGCCGTGATGAACGACGGCTTCGTGTGCGTCAAGGTCGACCGGGAGGAACGCCCCGACGTCGACGCCGTGTACATGACGGCGGTGCAGGCCATGACCGGCTCGGGCGGTTGGCCGCTGACGGTGGCGCTGACCCCGGACGGCGCGCCGTTCTACGGCGGCACCTACTTCCCCCCGCACGACCGACACGGACTCCCGTCGTTCCGGCGCGTCCTCGAGGGGCTGTTGGCTGCGTGGCGTGGCCGGCGCGACGAGGTGGACGCCAGCGCCAACGCCTTGCGCGAGGCGCTGGGGCGGATGGTGGCGCCCTTCGGCGGGGCGGCGCGCGTAGGCGCCGATGGCAACGCCGGACGTGATGGCGCCACCGAAGCCGCCGCCGCCGACCCGGAGGGACTCGGCCGGCGGGCGATCCAGCGCCTCCTGCGACAGGAGGACGCGCAGCACGGCGGCTTCGGCGGCGCGCCGAAGTTCCCGCCGCACGGCGTGCTCCGCTTCCTGCTCGAACGGGCGGAACCGGAGGCGGTGGCGTTGGCAGTGCGCGCGCTCGACGCCATGGCGGCCGGCGGCATCCACGACCAGATCGGCGGGGGCTTCTGCCGCTACGCCGTCGATGCCGGCTGGCGCGTGCCGCACTTCGAGAAGATGCTCTACGACAACGCCCTGCTGCTGCGCGCGTACGCTACTGCCCACGCCCGCACCGGCGCTGCGCGGCACGCCGAGGTGGCGCGCGACATCGTGGCGTGGCTCGAGCGGGAGATGACCGTGCGCGGGGCGGCCGGGGAGGTGGGGTTCTTCAGCAGCCTCGATGCCGACTCGGACGGGGGCGAGGGGCGCTTCTACCTCTGGACCGAGGACGACCTGGCCGCCGCCCTGGCGCCTGCCGAGGCGCGCTTCGCCGCGCGGGCCCTCGGCATCGCGACTCCGGGCGCCTTCGAAGGGGCCGACGTGCCCCGCGCCGCTGCCACCATCGAGGACCTGGAGGCGGAACTCGCCTTCGCCCCGCAGCAGGCGCGCGCGACCTGGCGACGGGTGCGGAGCCGCCTGCTGGAGGCGCGCGCCCGAAGGCCCCGGCCCGCCACCGACGACAAGGTGCTGACGTCGTGGAACGGCCTGATGCTTGCGGGGCTGGCGGACGCCGGCCGGCTGCTGGCAGACGCGGAGCTGGTGCGTCTGGCGCGCGCCAACGCCGCGTTCGTGCGGGCCCACCTGTGGCGGGACGGGCGCCTGCTCCACATGTGGCGTGGCGGCGAAGCGCGGGTCGAGGGCTTGCTCGAGGACTACGCCTACTTCGGGCTGGGGTTGCTGGCGCTGCACCGCGCGACGCTCGACGAGGACGCGCTGGCGTGGGCGCTGGAGCTGGCCGACATGGTGGCCGCGCGCTTCGCCGACGGGGTCGATGGCGGGTACTTCTCGACGGCTTCCGACGCCGAGCGGTTGCTGGTGCGCCCCAAGGGCTACCTCGACGCCGCCACCCCGAGCGAGAACGCGGCGGCGGCCGAACTGGTGTGGTGGGCGGCGCGGTACCGCGGCGACGACCGGCTCGAGGCCCAGGCCCACGCGGCGCTAGCGGGGCTGGACGAGGCTGCCGGCGAGGCGCCGCAGGCGTTCGCGTCGACGCTCCGGTTGCGCGCGCTGATGGCGCGGCCGCCGCGCGAGGTGGTGATCGTCGGAAGGCGCGATGACCCCGCCACGCTCGACCTGCTGCGCGCCTGGCGCGATCGCGACGACCCGCGGGCCGTCGTGCTCGCCGTGCAAGGCGCCGCCTCGCCCTTGGCCGGCCTCGCGCTGGCGCGCGGGCGAACGACGCCGGTCGGCGCTCACGGCGAGGTGCGGCCGGCGGCGTACGTCTGCCAGGGCGGCACCTGCCGCCTGCCGGTGCACGACGGGGCGGCGCTGGCGCTGGCCCTGCGCGAGGCGGGCTTCTCCGCATCGGGCGGCGATCCGTCGGCGCCTTGACACCCCTCCGGAGGCGGGCGATGCTGGCGAGACGTGGCGCCGCGCCTGCGCGTGGACGCCGTTGGATTCGGAGGAAGGCATGTACCTGTTCACCCTCTCTCTTCACAGTTACCTGCGCTGGGCCGTGCTGCTCGTCGGTGTGGTGGCGTTGGTGATGGCGTACCGCGGCGCGGCGACGCGCTCCGGATGGACGCCACAGCAGCGGAACCTTGGCCTGGCGTTCACCAGCTTGATGGACGTGCAGCTCCTCGTCGGCATCGTGCTCTACGTCGTCCTCAGCCCCATCACCCGCAGCGCGTTCCAGAACATGGGCGCCGCGATGCGCGATCCCGCCGTGCGGTTCTTCGTGGCGGAGCACATCGTCGGCATGATCGCCGCCGTGGTGCTGGTGCACATCGGGGCTGCCCGGGCGCGCAAGAAGAACGCTCCGGGCATCGCGGCGCTGTTCTACACCTTGGCGTTCGCCGTGGTGCTGCTGTCGATCCCGTGGTCGCGGGGGTTGCTCCCCGCCGGCTGACGCCGCACCGGACAGCGGTTCGCACCGACCTTCACGCTTCGCGCCCGGCGGCACCTGCGCCGGGCGCGAACGTCGTGGGGCAGGGCGTGCGTGCGTCCGGGGGCGGGTCGGAGCACACGCAGACGGCCTGTAGGATGAGGCGTGGCCTGGAACCTGTGGGTCGGTCCGCCTGGGTCGGGGCGGACGCGCGCGATGGTGGACGTGGCCCGTCGCGCCTGCCGGGACGGCCGGCTGGTGTGGTGGATCGGCCTGCCCGCGCAACGCCCGAGCGTGCTCCGGCGCGTGACCGACGACGGGTTCACCGCTCTGGGGCTCGAGTTCATGAGCGCGCAGCAGATGTACTACCGGCTGCTGGCGTACGCCCTCCGATCGTGCCCCCTGGTGATCGGCAGCGGCCGGCTGGTACGCGTGGCCGAAGCGCTGGCCGACGCATCGGGGACCCTACCCACGCCCGGGGAAGCGCGCCTGTTCGCCTTCGCCATCGCCGAAGCGAAGCGCTTCGGGCTGTCGGCGGCCGACGTTGCCCGCCAGGCACCGGCGGCGACGGACGCGCTCGGCGCAACGAGTGCGCCGTCGGCGGAGGCACGGGCGCCTGGCGACGCTGCCGCGGCGCTCGCCGACCCCGAGCGGCGGCGCTTCGCCGAGGTGTTCGCGGCCTACGAGCGCCGCCTCGAGGGAGCCTGGGACTACGACGACGTCCGCACGCATGCAGCTGCGCTCGCGTGCAGCGCCGACGCACCGTGCGAGGCCGACGTGGTGATCGTCGACGGGCTGCGCGAGATCGGCCCGCTCGAGC
>CAZACZ010000045.1:0-5667 GCA_964483695.1 uncultured bacterium
CCGGAGCCGCTCGAGCACAAGCCCGAGATCACCATCCACGACTTCGCCAAGACCGAACTGCGGGTGGTGACGGTCGAGGCGGCGGCGCAGCATCCCAACGCCGACAAGCTGCTGCTACTGACGGTGCGCATGGGGTCGGAGACGCGCACGGTAGTGTCGGGCATCAAGCAGCACTATGCGCCAGATGACCTGGTCGGCAAGAAGCTGGTGTTGGTATGCAACCTCCAGCCCGTCACGATCCGCGGCGTGCAGAGCCAAGGGATGATCTTGGCCGCGGAGGACGACGGCGGCCAGCTCTCGCTGGTGACCCTCGACCGAGACTTGGCCGACGGCAGCGACGTGCGCTGAGGACCGAAGGCGCCGCCCGCCAGTTCCTGCGCGAAGGAGCCGTCGGGTCCGCCCGACGCGAGCCGCGCGGCAGGCCTCAGCCGGGCGCCTCGGCCTCGTCCACCAGCACCGCCAAGAAGCGCTCGCCGTAGCGCTCCAGCTTGGTGGCCCCGACGCCGGGGACTTGCGCCAGCGCTTCGAGCGTGGCGGGACGCTGGCGGACCATCGCGACCAGCGTGGCGTCGTGGAACACCACGTAGGCGGGAACGGCGTGCTCACGAGCGATCTCGGCCCGCAGCGCGCGCAGCGCCTCGAAGCGCTCCCGTTCGTCGGGGCGCAATTCGGCGGCCCGCGGGCGTTCGCCGCGCGGCGCGCGCTCCGGCGCGGCTGCGGCGCGCCCACGGGCGGGCGACCGGTCCTGGCGCAGTGGGACGCGCGCCTCGCCGCGCAGGACGGCGGCGGCGCCGGGACCGACGACGAGTCCCCCGAACCCGTCGGGGTCGGGCAACAGCTGGCCGTTGGCGAGCAGTTGCCGCACCACCGAACGCCACCCGCGGGCGTCGAGCTCGGTGCCGATGCCGAAGGTGCTGAGGCGGTGGTGGCCGAACTTCCGCATGCGCTCGTGGTCCTTCCCGAGGAGCACGTCGATGAGGTGGCCGGCGCCGAAGCGCTGCCCGGTGCGGATCACGGTGGACAGCAGCTTCTGCGCCGCCTCGGTGCCGTCGAAGGTGGCCACCGGCTCGAGGCAGGTGTCGCAGTTGCCGCACGGCGCTTCGAGCGTCTCGCCGAAGTACGCCAGCAGCGCCTGGCGGCGGCATCCGGACGTCTCGCAGAAGCCGAGCAGGGCCTCGAGTCGTTGCCGCTCGACGCGCTTGTGCGCCTCGGGCGCCTCGCTAGCTGCCACCATGCGGCTGACCTGCACCACGTCCTGCAGCCCGTACGTCATGAAGGCGCTGGCCGGCTCGCCGTCCCGTCCGGCGCGCCCCGTCTCCTGGTAGTAGCCTTCGAGGCTCTTGGGGAGGTCGAGGTGGGCCACGAACCGGACGTCGGGCTTGTCGATGCCCATGCCGAACGCGATGGTCGCGACGACCACCACACCGTCCTCGCGCAGGAACCGATCTTGATGGTGCCTGCGCACCGCGGCGTCGAGGCCGGCGTGGTACGGCAGCGCGTCGATCCCTTGCCGCTGCAGCCAGGCGGCGGTGGCGTCGACGCTCTTGCGCGACAGGCAGTAGACGATGCCGGCGTCGCCCTGGTGGTGCGCCCGGTAGAACGCCAGGAACTGCGCCTTGGCGTCGTGCTTCTCGGTGACCAGGTAGCGGATGTTGGGGCGGTCGAAGCTCGAGACGAAGCGCCGCGCCCGCTCCAAGTGCAGCTTCTCGACGATCTCGCGGCGGGTGGCGGCGTCGGCGGTGGCGGTGAGCGCGATGCGCGGGACGTCGGGGTAGCGCTCGGCCAGGACGCCGAGCCCGATGTACTCGGGCCGGAAGTCGTGGCCCCACTGCGACACGCAGTGCGCCTCATCGATGGCGAAGAGGCTCACGCGGGTTCGGTCGAGCAGCGCCAGGAATCCGTCGGTGAGCAACCGCTCCGGCGCGACGTAGACGAGGTCGATGCGCTCGTCCACGACGTCGCGTTCGACCGCGCGCGCCTCGGCCGGGTCGAGCGTCGAGTTGAGGTACGCGGCGTTCACCCCGGCCAGGCGCAGCGCCCGCACCTGGTCGTGCATCAGGGCGATGAGCGGCGACACCACCACTGCCACGCCGGGGCGCAGCAGCGCGGGGACCTGGTAGCAGAGCGACTTCCCACCGCCGGTGGGCATCAGCACCAGCGCGTCGCCGCCGGCCAGCACGTGTTCGATGATGTTCGCCTGGGCGCCGCGGAACTCCGGATAGCCGAAACGCTCCTGCAGCACGCGCCGGGCGTCGCCGAGGGTGGCGGCGTCCCCGCCCGTTGGCCGCTGGCGCCCCGTCTGCGTCAGTGCACCCACTCCCCCTGGCGCATCAGCGGCACGAGGGCGCCGTCTCGGCTCTCACCGTCGACGTCCATCTCGGCCGACCCGATCATGAAGTCGACGTGGCTGAGCGAGTCGTTCATGCCTACGGCGGCTTGCTGCTCCGGGGTCATGCCGTCCGAGCCGCGCACCGTCAGCCCGTACGCCTTGCCCAACGCGATGTGGCAGGCGGCGTTCTCGTCGAAGAGCGTCTCGAGGAAGAGCAGGCCGGTCTTGGCGATGGGGCTGGAGGCCGGCACCAGCGCGACCTCGCCGAGGCGCCGCGAGCCCTCGTCGGTGTCGAGGATGTTCTCGAGCGCCTTCTGACCGGTGCCGGCGCGTGCCTTCACGACACGCCCTGCTTCGAAGGTGAGCTCGAAGTCGTCGATGATGGTGCCGCCGTATGCCAGCGGCATGCTGGCGCGCACCACCCCGTCGACGTCGGCGCGATGGGGCGCGGTGAAGACCTCTTCGGTTGGCATGTTGGCCACGAACTCGGTGCCGTTCGGGGTGCGCGACACGCCGCCGTCCCAGACGTGGCCGTCGGCCAGCCCCACGCGCAGGTCGGTGCCGGGCGCACGGAAGCGAAGCGCGGCGAACCTTCTGGCGTTCAGGCGCTCCTTCACCGTCTTGAGCTCGTCGGTGTGAGCGCGCCAGGCGCCCACCGGGTCGGGCTCGTGGATGCGGGTGGCGGCGAAGATCGCGTCCCACAGCCGCGCCACCGCCTCGGCTTCGGGCAGGCCGGGGAACACGCGCTTCGCCCACGCCGGCGCCGCCGCGGCCGCCACGGACCACGCGATGCCGTCCTTCATGGCGATGTCGGAGTACGCCTTGACCGCCGGCCGCCACGCTTTGAGGTACGTGGAGAAACGGTCGGGATCGGTGCCCGCCAGCATGTCGGGATCGTCGGAGGCGATGGCGAGCGACGCCGCCCCCTCCTCCGCCAACGCGATCATGCTTCTGGCGCGCCACTCCGGGATGGCCGAGAAGCTGCCGTCCGGGCCGTGCAGGAAGCGCGCGCGGGTGACGCCGTCGTCGTTCCAGTGCACGTCGACCAGCGGGCTGCCGATGCGGTAGGCGATCTCGGCGACCTTGCGCACCAGCGAAGCCGACTCGGTGGAGGCGCGGACCAGCAGCTTCTGGCCGGGTTGGACGTTGACACCGACGCGTACCAGCAGGTCGGCGTAGGCGGTGAGGCGTTCCTCGAACGAAGCGGTCGTCATGAGCCGCATCGTACCAGCGCGCCCCCGCCGACCCGGCGCCTGGCCGGCACGAACTCCATGGAAGGTAGGCGATGGTCGGCCGGACCCCGGCGGCCGTCGGGAGGGTGGCCTATGATGGCGTCGGCCGCGCCACGAGCGGGCGGCCCACAACCGAGTTCCTTCAGGGCAGGGTGCGATTCCCGACCGGCGGTGAAGGGCGTTCGTCGCCCGTAGTCCGCGAAGCCCGCGTCCGCGGGCCCGAACCGGTGCGAAGCCGGTACCGACGGTGACAGTCCGGATGAGAGAAGGAGGTGAGCGCGGGCCGCCAGCGGCTCTGCGCGTCGTTCATGCACGTACCCTTGGATCCTGGCCTGGCGCCGTTCACCGCGGCCGACGCCGCGTTCATGCGCCTCGCGTTGACGCTAGCCGAGCGTGGGCGCGGGCGCGTATCGCCCAACCCGTTGGTCGGCTGCGTCGTGGTGCACGACGGTACCGTCGTGGGCGAGGGGTGGCACGCCCAGGCGGGCGGCCCCCACGCCGAGGTGGTGGCGCTGGCGGCCGCCGGCGAGCGCACGCGGGGCGCCACGGTCTACGTCACGCTCGAACCGTGCGACCACCACGGGCGCACCCCTCCCTGCACCGAGGCGCTGCTGGACGCCGGCGTGGCGCGGGTGGTGGCGGCCACGCTCGACCCGAACCCACTCGTCGACGGGCGCGGCGTCGCGCGGCTGCAGCAAGGCGGCGTTCGGGTGGACGTCGGCCTGCTGGCCGCCGAAGCCGAGGAGCAGAACGAGGTGTTCCGCGTAGCCCAACGCGAGCGTCGACCGTTCGTGCTGTACAAGACCGCGATGTCGCTCGACGGCAAGATCGCCGTGCGCACGGGCAGGTCGCGCTGGATCACCGGCGAGACGGCGCGCGACCGTGTCCACCGCTGGCGCGACCAGTTCGATGCCGTGGCCGTCGGGATCAACACCGTGCTGCTGGACGACCCGCTGCTCACGACGCGCATCGATGGGGGTCGTACCCCGCGCAAGGTGGTGTTCGACAGCGTCGCCCGAACCCCTACCACCGCGCGCCTGTTCGACGAGGACCCGCAGGGCGTCCCCGGGCGCGTCACGGTGTTCGTCACCGACGATGCGCCGGCGGCCCGCGTGGCGGCGCTTCGCGACCGCGGCGCCGAGGTCGTCGCCGCTTCCGCACAGCGCGGCCGACCGGACGTCGCGGCTGCCCTCGCCGAGCTGCATGCCCGCGACGTCACCAGCCTGCTGCTGGAGGGCGGCGGGACGCTGGCATGGGACTTCTTCGCCTGCCGCTCGGTCGATCGGGTGGCGTGGTTCATCGCGCCGAAACTGCTGGGCGGCTCGGCCGCCGGACCGTTGGGCGGACTGGGCGTCGCCAGCGTCGACGAGGCGTTCACGCTCGACGGCGTGCGCACCGAGACCATCGGCCACGACTTGCTGGTGACGGGTAAGGTGTGCTACCCCGCGGCCAACGTCCGAGAGGGGGCGTGAGATGTTCACCGGTATCGTCGAGGGCGTCGGCCACGTAGAGGACGCGTTCGAGGCGGGTGGGAACCTACGCTTGCGCGTGGCCGCCGGTCGCCTGGCCGAGGGGCTGGTCCTTGGGGACTCGGTCGCCGCGAACGGCTGCTGCCTCACGGTGGTCGCGGTGGACGGCGAGGCGTTCGAGGTCGAGCTGTCCCGCGAGACCCTCGCCAAGACCGCTCCGCGCTGGCGTCGCGGAGCGCCGCTGAACCTCGAGCGGGCCGCCACGCTGGGTAGCCGCCTAGGAGGGCACATCGTGAGCGGCCACGTCGACGGCGTCGGCGAGGTGGTGGCCCGGGAGGACGCGCCAGGGGCGTACCTGCTGCGCGTGCGCGCACCCCTACGGCTGGCTCCGCACCTGGTGCCGAAAGGCAGCATCGCGGTGGACGGCGTGAGCCTCACGCTGGTCGACGTAGGCGGTCCGGCCGGCACGCAGCCCGACTGGCCCGCCGCCGACTTCACCCTGGTGCTCGTGCCGCACACCCTGGGCGCGACCACCTTGGGATCCTTGGGCCTCGGAGCGCAGGTGAACCTCGAGAGCGACGTGGTGGCGAAGTACGTCGAGCGCATGCGCGCGCTCGAAGGCGAGCGCGTACGCGCG
>CAZACZ010000045.1:5767-18126 GCA_964483695.1 uncultured bacterium
GCCGATGGCTGACGCGAGGAGCGAAACGGCTACTGGGCTCGCGACGGTCGCGGAGCTCCTCGACGAGCTGCGCGCCGGCAAGCCCGTCATCGTGGTGGACGACGAGGACCGCGAGAACGAGGGGGACCTCATCGTCGCCGCGGAGCACGTCACCAGCGAGACGATGGCGTTCGTCATCCGCCACACCGGCGGGGTGGTGTGCCTGGCCATGCCGAACGAGTTGGCCGACCGTCTCGACCTCCCGCCGATGGTGCAGCACAACACCGCCCGGCGCTCGACCGCGTTCACCGTCTCGATCGAGGCGCGCGACGGGGTCGACACCGGCATCTCGGCCAAGGACCGGGCCACCACCATCCGGACCGCCATCCGCGACGGCGCGGGTCCCGAGGACCTCTCCCGTCCCGGTCACGTCTTCCCGCTGCGGGCGCGGGACGGCGGCGTGCTGCGGCGCGCGGGCCACACCGAGGCGGCGGTCGACCTGTGTCGCCTGGCGGGCCTTCGGCCCGCGGCCGCCCTCTCGGAACTGATGCACGACGACGGCACCATGATGCGCCTCCCCGCCATCCAGGCCTTCGCCCACACTCACGGCCTGAAGGTCGGCACCATCGCCGACCTCATCTCCTACCGGCTGGACCGCGACGGCTTCGTGCACCGGGTCGCGACCGCGCGCCTGCCGACCCCGTGGGCCGAGTTCGCCGTCCACGGGTACCGCGACGAGCTCGCCGGCACCGAGCACCTTGCCCTGACCCTCGGCGACGTCGGGGACGGCGAACCGGTGTTGGTCCGGATGCACTCCGAGTGCCTCACCGGCGACGCGCTCCACAGCCTGCGATGCGACTGCGGCGCGCAGCGCGACGCCGCCCTCGAGGCCATCGCGCAAGCCGGCCGCGGCGTGCTGGTGTACCTGCGGCAGGAGGGGCGCGGCATCGGCCTGCTCAACAAGCTCAAGGCGTACGCGCTGCAGGACGAGGGGGCCGACACGGTCGAGGCCAACGAGCGCCTCGGCTTCCCGCCCGACCTGCGCGACTACGGCGTGGGCGCGCAGATCCTGGTCGACCTGGGCGTGAAGCGGCTGCGGCTGCTCACCAACAACCCGCGCAAGGTCGTCGCGCTCCAGGGGTTCGGCATGGAGGTCGTCGAGCGCGTGCCGCTCCATGCCGGCGAGAACCCGCACAACGAGGCGTACCTCGCCGCCAAGCGCGCCAAGCTGGGGCACTTCGGTCGTTGAGCAGAAGGCCTGCCGCGTTCGCGGCCGGGTCGACGCCGTGCGCATGTCGACGGGCACACCCGCGGCCGTGATCGGCCGGGTGCGCGATCGGCCAGGTGCGCTCGTCGGAGAAGGACCGACCGTCCCGAAGCGGCTGGCGTGCTTGACTGACATGGGGGGACGGGGTCGTGTCACCCCGACGCCGACCGGAAGGAGCGCGTTCTCATGCTCTTCCGTGACCGCCAAGACGCCGGGCGCAAGTTGGCCTGGGCGTTGAACCGCTTCACCGGGCAGAGCGACGTGCTGGTGCTGGGTCTGCCGCGCGGCGGCGTGCCAGTGGCGCTCGAGGTGGCGCGCCATCTGCGTGCGCCGCTCGACGTGCTGGTGGTGCGCAAGCTCGGCGTACCCGGCCACGAGGAGCTCGCGATGGGCGCCATCGCTTCCGGCGGGGCGCGGGTCATGAACGAAGAGCTGGTGCGCGAGCTGGGCATCTCCGACGCCACCGTGGAGCACGTGACGAAGGTCGAGCACGCCGAGTTGGTCCGCCGCGAGCTCGCGTTCCGCGGCGCCCGCCCGCCGCTCGAGGTCGCGAGGCGCACCGTGATCGTGGTCGACGACGGCGTCGCCACCGGCGCGACCATGCGGTCGGCCGTGGCGGCGCTCGAGGCGGCGGGAGCCGCGCGCGTGGTGGTGGCGGTGCCGCTGGCCGCGGGCGACGCCCTGCGCCACCTGCGCGGCGAAGCCGACGAGGTGGTATGCCTCAGCACCCCCGAGCCGTTCTTGAGCGTGGGTCAGTGGTACGAGGAGTTCGGGCAGACGAGCGACGACGAGGTGCGCGCGTGCCTGCGGGCGTCCACGGAGCCGGTCGCGGGCGACGGCTGACGGACCGCGCCGTGGCCCACCGCATCACCTCCTTCGCGCACACCGGCGACGTCGGCTTCGCCCTCGAGGCCCAGACCCTGAGCGAGTTGTTCGACGCCGCGCGCGAGGCGCTGCTTGCCGTGCTGCTGGCCGTCCCGCCGGCTTGGGGCGGCGAGGAGCGCACCGTCCGGCTGTCGGCGCCGAACCTCGAAGTGCTGCTGGTGCGGTGGCTCGACGAGATCCTCTACCTGGCGCAGACCGAAGGCTGCCTTGCCGCTGCGTCCACACCGGTGGTGGCTGCGCGCGGCGACGGCTGGGACCTGAGCGCGACCGTCGACGTGGCAACGTACCGACCCGCCACCGCAGGTGCGCTGCGCGAGGTGAAGGCCGTCACCTACCACGGCCTGGCGGTGCACCACACGGCGGAGGGATGGCGTGCGCGGGTCATCCTCGACGTCTGACGCGGGCGGCCGCCCCACCGCTGGGCGGCGGCTCGAACGCCTCCATCGAATGGCGGAGGCGCGGCCCACGAGCGCCGTCCTACGATGCCGGACGGCAGAGCCGGCGAACGCGCCGGCGTAGGGAAGGGAACCTCACCATGCGCAACCGTGCCATCCGCACCACGACCTGCTTCGTCCTCCTCGCCTCCGCGGCGCTGGCCTTGTCGACGGCCTCGGCCCAGTGCGCCTTCAGCGCCACCCACGACCTGAACGTCGACCTCGAGGGCGTCACCACCGTCCGCGTCGAAGCCGGCGCCGGCGAACTGGTCTTGCTCGGGCACGACGACGTCGCCACCGTTCGGGCGGTCGGATCGGCCTGCGCCAGCAGCAGAGGCCTGTTGGAGCAGCTACGGATCGACGTCGACCGCACCGACACCACCCTGACGCTGCGCGCGTCCAGCCCCTCCATGTTCGGGCTCTTCGTCTACGCTCGACTCGACCTGATGATCGACGTCCCTGCCTCCATGGCCGTCGAGATCGTCGACGGCAGCGGCGACATCAGCGTGCGGCACGTCGCGTCGTTGCGGCTCGACGACGCTTCCGGCGACGCCTACGCCGCGGAGGTCGGCAACGTCAGCGTCATCGCGGACGGCTCGGGGCGCCTCACCTTCGAGAACGTCCTCGGCAACCTCGACGTCGTGCGCGACGCCTCGGGCGACATCGTCGCGCGCGAGATCGGCGGCAGCGTCCGCATCGGTCAGGACGGCTCCGGCGAGATCGACGTCCGTTCGGTGGACGGCGACGTCCTCATCGACGACGACGCCTCCGGTGGCATCCACCTCGAGGGTGTCGGCAACGACGTGCGCATCGGCGTGGACGGCTCCGGCGACATCCGCGTCCAAACGGTCGGCGGCAGCGTCGTGGTGGAACGCGACGCGTCCGGCGACATCGTCATCGCCCACGTGAGTGGTGACGTGCGCGTGGACGTGGCCGGGTCCGGGAGCGTCCGGGTCGACGACGTAGCGGGCCAGGTCCAGTTGCCCTGAGCCCGTCCGAAGCGCACCGGGCAGCACCGCGGTCGGTGGCGGCGGCCGAAGTCCTGCCGCCGGCGCCGACGGCGCGGCTCAGTCGCCGTGGACCAGGGTGCGCTCGGCGCGCGCCAGGCGCTCCTCGAGGCGCGCGACGCGCGCTTCGAGCGCCTCCAGGGCGGCGTACACGTCGCCGTCCGGGCGCCCGGCCGCGGAGCCGGCGCCCCCTTGGGCGGGCTGCTCGGCACGCTGCCCGGCGACCTGCACTGCGTTCCGTTCGGCGGCATGTTCGGCCCCGGGAACGGCGCCGTGGTGCTCGTCCGCCCGGCCGCGCACGCGCGGTTGCATCCGCTGCTCGTCGGCGCCGAGGGTGTGCTGCCAGCGGTCCTGGCTCTGCCCCGCGCCGCGGCCGAGGTTGCGAACCAGCGGGGTCCTGCGCGCGGCCATCGCGGCGAGCGTCGCTTCCACCTCGGCCACGTCTGCGAAGCCGCGGCCCGAGCCCTCGAGGTAGCGCTCGGTGCGACCGCGCAGCTCGCCCGGGGTCTGCGATCCGCGCAGCATCAGCACCGCCAGCAGCGCAAGCTCGCGCCCATCGACGTCGAGTGCCTCGACCAGCCGGTGCCGGTGCTTCGGCACCCGATCGCTGACCTCCTGGACGGTCGCCACCAGCCCGCGATCGCGCAGGCGCAGCACCGCTTCCATCACGTCCTGAAGATGGTAGTCGGTGACGGGGTCGCGGCTCGTCCGCTGGTTGCAGGCGGTGACCAGCGCTTGGTTGGAGAGCGGGTAGCCCTCCGGGGTCGTCCGTTCCTTCTCGACCAGCGCTCCTACGACGCGAAGCTCGATGTCGGACAGCGGCATGGCGCCTAGGATAGTACGGCCACGACGCTACCGGCGTCACCACGCCCGGTCGTGGGACGGGCCGGGCCGGCGCTCAGCTCGAGCGCAGCGCGTCTACCAGGCGGCGCGCTTCGGCGCGGGCGCTGCGCACGGTGTCGTTGAGACCGAGTCCGTCGTAGGCGTTGCCGGTGACCACCAGCCGTGGCACGCGCTCCGCGGCGGACCGGACGGTGGCGACGCGTTGCCGGTGGCCGAGCGTGTACTGGGGGATGCCGTGGCGCCACGTGACCACGTGGGCGAACGTCGGCTCCGCCCGCACCCCGACCAGCCGCCGCAGGTCGGCGACCACGGCCTCGATCGCCTCGGGCTCGGGCAGGTCCACGAAGGCAGGGTCGAGGGCCCCGCCGGCGATCGCCCGCACCAGCACCTGCCCGGCGGGCGCCTGGTGGGGGAACAACGTCGACGCCCATTGGCAGCCGAGGACGCGCACGCCCTGGCCGCGCGCCGCGAGGAACCCGAACCCGTCGAGATCTGCCCCCACGGCCTCGCGCGCGAAGCCGAGCGCTACGACGCGCACCCCGGCGTACGGGATCGCGGCAAGCGCGGCCACGGCCGACGGCAG
This sequence comes from uncultured bacterium, assembly GCA_964483695.1. GTDB lineage: Bacteria > Deinococcota > Deinococci > Deinococcales > Trueperaceae > CAZACZ01. The sequence goes on from CAZACZ010000045.1 coordinate 10,766, forward strand.
CGCCGTCTTCACCAGGTCGGCCGCCACGTACGCCGGTGCGGCGAGCACGACGCCGTCCGCCGCGACCTCGCGGCCGTCGACCAAGCGAACGCGCCACCCGCTGCCGGCCGGCTGCACCTCGGCCACCTCGCTGGACGCCTGCACCCGGCCAGCCAGATGCTGCGCCAGCGCTTCGGCCAACCGCCCTGCGCCGCCGCGGAAGCTGGTGAGCCGCCCCGCTGGGCCGGACGGACCGCCGGCCGCGCGCGTCCCCTGTCCCTGCCTGCGCGCTTCGCGCTGCCGCGCCACCATCCCGCGGAACAGCCCCCCGTGCTCGTCCTCCAGCCGCACCATGCGCGGGAAGAGCGCCGCCATGCTGGTCGCGCGCGCGTCCCCGGCGCTCACGCCGGACACCAACGGGGCCATGAACGCCTCCGCGAACCCCCTGCCCAAGCGGCGAGCGGCGAAGGCATGGACGCTCTCGTCGTGCCCCTCGTGTCCGACCGGCGCGGCCCGCCCGACGAACGGCTCCAGCGCGATCCGCGCCTTGGCCAAGGGACCCAGGAGCGGAGTGCGCAGCATCGCCGCCGGGCCGGCGGGCAGCGGTTCGAGGGTGCCCGCGTGCACCAGGTACCGGCGCTTCGCGGCATCGCTGGCCTCCTGCAGCTCGTCCGTCAGTCCGAGGTCGAGGGCCAAGTCGAGCGTGTCCCTGGGCGTGCCGAGGAACCCGGCGGGGCCGGTGTCGACCTGGTACCCGGCGACCCGAACGGTACGCGCGGTGCCACCCACCTCCGCCTCGCGCTCGAACAGCGTCACGTCGGCGCCCGGCAGCTGGCGGAGCACCTCGTAGGCGGCCGTGAGACCCGCCACGCCGCCGCCGATCACGGCGATGCGCGCCCCCCTCATACCGTGCGGGAGAAGCGCGCTTCGCCGGTACGCGCGCGGGTGTAGCGGTCGAAGACCATCGCCACGTTGCGCGGCAGCATGTGTCCGAGCTCGGTGGCTTCGAACCCGTCCTCCACCTCGCGCACCAGGCCGTCGCGTTCGAGCGCCGCGAGGTCGCGCAGTTCCTGCGCGAAGGTCGCCTCGAAGTCGATGGCGAAGCGCGATGCGATCGCCGTCCTGGAGACGCGGAAGTGGCACATCCACTCGCGGATCAGGTGTTGGCGCAGGCGGTCGTCGTCGCTCAGGCGCCAGCCGCGCGCGACCGGCAGGCGGCCAGCATCGACCGCGGCTTGGTAGCGGTTGAGCTTCTTCTCGTTCTGCACGTACGCGCCGCCGACCTCGCCGATGCCCGACATGCCGAACGCCACCATGTCGGGCGCCCGCGCCGTGGTGTACCCCATGAAATTGCGCCACAGGCGCCCCGCTCCTTGCGCGACGTGCAACTCGTCACCCGGCAGCGCGAAGTGGTCCATGCCCACGTCGACGTAGCCGGCCCCGGCGAGGCGCTCGCGGGCGAGGAGCAACAGCTCGAGCTTGTCGTCGCCGCTCGGCATGGCGTCCTGCGGCAGGAGGCGCTGGTGGGGGTGTTGTTTCGGCACGTAGGCGAACGAGTAGATGGCGAGACGCTCGGGCAGCAGGTCGATCACCTGATCCAGCGTGCGCTCCATGCTGGCGAGCGTCTGGTGGGGCAGGCCGTAGATCAGGTCGAGGTTGATCGAGCCCACGCCGAGGCTCCTGGCGGAGTCCATCAAGGCGCGCGTGGCGTCCACCCCTTGCTCGCGGTGGATGGTGCGCTGCACGGTCGGGTCGAAGTCCTGCACGCCGAACGACAGCCGGTTCACCCCTACCGCGGTCAGCGCTTCGAGATGCGCGGCGGTGGTGACACGCGGGTCGACCTCGACCGCCAGCTCGGCGTCGGGAAGGAGATCGAAGTGGTCCCGCAGGTGCGCGTACAACGCCGTCAAGCGCTCCGGCGCGAAGTAGGTCGGGGTTCCACCGCCCAGGTGCAGTTGCGCCACGCCGCGGCGCGCGCCCAAGTGCGGCGCCACCAGCGTGATCTCGCGCAGCAGGTGCTCGAGGTAGTCGTGGGCGGTGGCCGCGTGCTGCGTGATGACGACGTTGCACGCGCAGTAGAGGCAGCGCTCCTGGCAGAACGGCAGGTGCAGGTACAGCGAGAGCGGCTCGTCCGGCGTGGTCGCGGCACGCGCCAACGCCTCGGCGTACGCCACCGCGTCGAACGAGGCGTCGAACTCCAGCGCCGTCGGGTAGGAGGTGTAGCGCGGCCCGGGACGGTCGTGCCTGCGAAGCACTGCGGCGAGGTCGCGACCGTCCGCCGCCGCGCCGGGGGCGCCGCGCGACGCTGCGGGTGTCAGGGCAGGCTCGTGCATCCTGGCATCCTGACCGTGGCGCCCCCGAGCTCAGAAGGGACGTTCGTCCCGGTCAGCCGCCGAACCGGGTGACGGCGAAGGGCGCCACGTCGTGGCGGGTGCGGCCCTCGGTGGCGAGGTCGGCGGCGATCTCGCCGAGGAGCGGCCCGAACTTGAACGCGTGCCCGGAACCTCCGCCCGCCAGCACGATGGCCGGGTGCTCGGGGTGGCGGTCCAGCACGAAGCGCTCGTCGGGGGTCTTGGTGTAGAGGCAGGTGACGCCGTCGACGACGTCGCCGGCGAGGCCAGGGAGGAGCCTGCGGGCGGCCGCCACGGTGGCCTCGGTGCGCGCCTCGTCCAACGCGAAGCGACGCTCGTCCAGCGTGATGGTGGGCGCGCCCGAGTGGTCGGAGACCTTCACCGCGTCGGGCCGCTCGAACGTCGGGAAGCCGTAGACCCCGCCGCCGCGCCCTTCCCGACGATCGATGAACACCGGCATGCGTGGCCGCGCGAAGGGACGCGGGTCGTCCCCGACGCGCAGGTAGAGCACCTGCTGCTGCTCGATACGAAGCGGCAGGCCGAGTTCGGCGGTGAGACGCCCGAGCCAGGCGCCGGCCGCCACCACCACGCTGGCGGCGTCGTAGCGGCCGCACTCGGTGACGACCTCGACCGATCCCGCAGCGGGTCGGATCTCGACCACCGGCTCTTTCGCGCGCAGGGTGGCTCCATCGCCCGCGGCCTGGGCGAGCATCGTCGCGAGCGCGCGGGTGGCCGCCAGGATGCCAGCGTCCGGCTGGTAGAGCACGCTCGCGTCCTCGCCCAGCGCGAACGCGGGGAAGCGCCGCATCGCGTCGGCGGGCGCGAGCCGTTCCACCGGCCGCCCGCACGCCCGCAAGGCGGCCTCCACCGCGTCGAGCTCGCCGCCGGACGCGTTGCCGATGTCGATCCCCCCGGTGCGCACCAGCAGACGCTCGCCGCTGTCGGCCTCGAGGTCGGTCCATGCCGCGTCGGCCGCCATCGCCAAGCGGACGTGATGCTCGTCCTCGTAGGCGTGACGGAAGATGCGCGAGCCACCGTGCGACGAACCGCGCTCGTGCAGGAAGTCGAACTGCTCGAGCAGCAGCACGCTGCCGCGCCGTGCGAGGTGCATGGCGGCGGCCGCGCCCATCACGCCGCTCCCGATGACGATGCCGTCGAAGCTCCGCATGGCCGCACGGTACGACGCCGTGGACTCAGGCGTCGCCTGCGCGTCCGTCGGGCGCTCCACGCGATGGCGTAGCCTGGTGCGTGCCCATCCGCGACGAACTCATCGAACGCACCGTGAAGCAGCTCGCCGCCATGCTCGCACGGTTGCTGCGCAGCCCCGGCGCCGACGCGGGGGCGGGCGCTTCGGTACTCTCCGCCGAGGCGCCGTCGGACGTCTCCGGCTCGACGGAGGGGACGGCGGAAATCACGGCCGAGGAGCTCGCCGCGGCGCGCGAGGAGGTCCGGTCGCTGTACCGGACCCACCTCGGCACCACCCCGGAACTGCTCCATCGCCTCGACGCCGAGAACCTGCTCCGGGTCCTGAGCAGCGTGGGAGGCGTGGACGGTGAACGCGCCTACCTGATCGGGGCCCTGTTCAGCGCCGAAGCGGAGGTGGAGCGGCTCGGGGGGGCCGTGGTCGACGACGCTTTCGTGCGGCAGCTGCGCGGCTGCGCCCTCGACCTGATGCTCGAGGCGGCGCTGTCGGGGTTGGGCGAGGCCGACCTGCCCGCACGCGTCGAGCGCTTGGCGGCGGCGGTACCACCGTCCACCCGCACCACCGCGACCTGGGCGCGCCTGCACCTCTTCGCGCGCTCCCGAGCCGCCTTCTCGCGCGCCGAGGACGCCCTGTTCGCCTGGGTGGACGCCGTGGAGGCCACCCACGACGAGGCGGAGGCGGTCGATCGCGTAGAGCGGGCCGGCATCGCCTTCTACCAGGACTTGGCGGATCGTACGGAGGCCGAGCTCCGCGCGGGCGGCATGGAGCGTGACGAGGTGGCCGAAGGGCGCGCCGACTTCGCCGAACGGGTGCGGGCGCTGCGGGGGTAGATCGGCCGGGCGCTGCACGCGGATCCGAGGCGGCGGGCTCGAGGCGTGGACGGGGCGCGGCGCGCGAGGCGAACGGCGTCCGACTAGGCTGGCGCAGCGCGTGATCGCCGTGGTGGACGCCGGCGATGGGTCCAGTTCAGCGCCGCTCCGCTCACGACCAACGACGCCGCGACGATCGCCGTCGCCGTCCAGTTCGAACGCGTGAGGACCCACCTGGCGATGGCCACGGCGGTGCTCGTGATGGCGTCCGGGTGCCGCACCACGGTCTTGGCAGCGAACACCACGAACGGTTGGCGCGACAGCATCGCCCTCGCGCCGCGTGCGGCCGCGAGGCGCAGGCCGTCGGGTCCTCGTGCCAGTGCGAAGCGGTAGAGCTCGTCGTCGGCGATGCGGGTCACGCGCTTGCCGCCCCAGCGCAGCGCCAGGAGCGGTGCGTCGGCGCGCTCCACGAAGCGTGCCACGTCGGCGACCTCCTCGGCCGTGTCGGCGTAGGCCAGTGCTCGCGCCGCATCCGCCGGCCCGACCTTGGCCGAGATCCGACCGGCGTCGCCGAGCAGGTTGCCGAGCGCCCGCCAGGACCGCTGTCGGACCAACGAGGTGATGCTGCTCGTGAGCCGCTCGGTGAGGGTGCCGGCGCGGCGTGCCGCCTTCACCAGCGCCGTCCCGGCGTCGGCGTAGGGAACGACGGTGAGCACCAGCCCCGCCGCGCTGAGCGCCACCAAGAGCGTGTCGGCCTCGTCGCCACGCACGTAGCGCGCGGCCTGCCGGGTGAGGTCGCGCACGTCGCCGAACACCACCAGGTCGGACGCGATGGCGCACCCGACGCCGGCCACGTCCTCGCCGGTACCCGTCCAGATCCCCATGGCGCACCGCTCGGCGGTCGCCGGCAAGCTGCGCCAGACGGCCTCGGCACGCTCGGCCACGTCGACGCAGCCGCCGGCATCGGCAAGCTCGAGGGCGTCGCCCACCTCACCCGCCGCCAGTGCCTCCGCGGCCTGCTGGCAGTACGGGTACGCCGGCTGGCCCTCCAGGTACGGACCGCTCCATACCAGCCACGCCTTGAACGCCACCACACCCAGACCGGCGACCACCAGCACCGCGCCCAGGAAGCGGCCGAAGAAGCGCCTCATGCCCTGGAGTGTAGGGCGCGCGGTGCGCCGGAGCCGCGACGCCGGGCCACCTTCGTGGCTCGCGCCGCGCACGCCCCTAGGCGGTTCGCGCGTCGGTGGGCAGCCGCTCGCCCGCCAGCACCGCTACGCCGAGGCGGTTCGTCGCCGGCGCGAGGGGGCACATGCCGTACGGGGTGTGGGCGCACGGCGGGTGGTACGCGCGGTGGAAGTCGAGCACCGTCACGCCGTTCTCCGGCAACCGCGCCTGCAGGAAGCGCCCCGCGCCGTAGGTGCGCGCGCGCGGGTCGGCGGCGCCGTTGGTGGCGTCTCGGAAGTTCACGAACAAGCCGTCGACACCCGCCGTGGCCACCAGTTCGTGTTCCTCGCCGCCCAACGCGAAGCGCAGCCGCGCCGCCACCGGCACCTCACGCGTCTCGCCCAGCACGTCGGTGATGCGCACCGTCTCGCCGGCACGCAGGGGCGTCGCCGTCGCGACCACGCACCACCCAGGGGTCGGCTCGAACCACACCACGTCGTCCCGCCGCCGCGCCGCTCCCTGCCTGGCGTCGTAGCTGCGCGCCGCCCAACGGCCGTTCCGGAACACGATGTCGACGATGTGCGGCCCGCCCGCCTCGAACGTCAGGCGCGAACGCCCTACGGGCAGGGCGGCGGCCGCCCCGATCGGGACCCCGTTCAGGAGGAGGCGAGCCCCGTCCACCGCCTCGAGGCGTAGTCCATCGTTCGTCGGGATGAGCCTTGCCACGAGCCCGGAGGGCGTCACGGCGTTTGTCACGGCGTTCGTCACGGTGTTCGCCACGGTGTTCGTCACGGTGTCCGTCACGGCGTTGGTCGCATCGCTCAGCCGCACCTGCGCTTCGGGCGCCGATCCCACCAGCGCCTCGCCCTCGAGCCACACCAGGCCGGTCACGCTCCACCAACCATCCGGCGCGGCGAGCCCATCGACGTAGCGCCGGCGCCAGGCGGTCAGGGCCGCCCGCGCTTCGGGGTCGCGGGCGGGGTCGACGACCCGCGTGGCGGGAGTGCCGGTGGTTGCGCCGGTGGGCGCATCGCCGGACGCGGGGGCGGGCGCGGCGGCGGACGCAGCGGCGTGGGCGTCGGTACGACTGCCGGTTGGGCCGTCGGCAGGGGCGTCGGTACGAGCGTCGGCAGGGGGGTCGGTGGGGGGGTCGGTGGGCCGGGGGCCTGGTGCGGACATGACGTCCAGTCTGCCTCGGTGGGGCGACCTGCGCAGCCATATGCCCGACCACATGCCCGACCACGTGCCCACCCGCATGCCCAGCCGCATTCCCGACCACCTGCTTCCAGCGACACGCCGGCGCCCCAGGGGCCCGGGAACGGCCAACCAGCGAAGTCGCGGCGGATATGATATTATCGGTTAGTATTACTCTCTCGAAGCGCCCTCTCCGGCGCAGCGTCGATCCAGCGCGGTCCCCGTACGTGTGCTATCGCCATATGGTACTATCCGACTCGCGTAGGAGGTCCTCATGGCCCACAACACCATGCGTCACCGCGGCTACACCGCCAAGATCGTCTTCGACGAGGAGGCCGGTCTCTTCGTGGGCGACGTCGTCGACGTGGCCGCACCGATCCGCTTCGAAGGCGCCAGCGTCGACGAGCTGCGCAGCGCCTTCGCCCGCGCCGTCGACGCGTACGTCGAGGACTGCGCCCGAAGGGGCGTGGCGCCGCAGAAGCCGTTCTCCGGCAAGCTGCTGTTGCGCTTGCCGCCCGACCTGCATCGCCGAGCCGCGCTCGCCGCCGCCGCGCTCGACGTGAGCCTGAACGACTTCTTGGTCGGATCCATCGAGGTCGGCGTCACCCGCTTGGGTCTGGGGGCGGCCGACCGCCTCGCCCCTGCGCCCATCGCTCG
>CAZACZ010000045.1:18226-23141 GCA_964483695.1 uncultured bacterium
CGCGCACCCCGCTCCGGGCACGCCGTCGCGCGCACACCGGCTCTATGCTGGTCGTACGGTACGGCTCCCGTCAGGAGGTCGCGGATGGCATCGTCCTCGTCCGGCGCTTCCGGTCCTGCCATAGGCGTGACGCCGAAGGTGTCCTTCGAGCGTGTCGCCAGGCACACCTACCGCATCCCACCCAGCGGCGCCATGCGTGTCGAGGCCGTGTTCTTCGCGTCGCCCGACATCCTCGCCATGCTCGAGCAGGAGGAGTTCGCCAGCCTACGCCAGCTCGTCAACGTCGCTACCCTGCCCGGCATCGTCTCCCCCGCGCTGGCGATGCCCGACATCCACTGGGGCTACGGCTTCCCCATCGGCGGCGTGGCTGCCTTCGACCCGGAGGCCGGCGGCGTCGTCAGTCCAGGCGGCGTCGGCTACGACATCAACTGCGGGGTCCGTCTGTTGACGTCGAACCTCGAGCGCCGCGATCTCGAGCCCTTCGCCTCTGCGTTGGCAGACGCCCTCTACCTCGCGGTTCCAACCGGTGTCGGGTCCAAGCTGGGCACCGGCCCGCTCTCCGACGCCGACCTCGACCGCGTCCTGGAGCGTGGCGCCGTCGCCATGGTGGAGCGCGGCTACGGCACCGCGGACGACGTGGCGCACATCGAGTCGGCCGGGGCGCTGCCTGGCGCTCGTCCCGATGGCGTGTCGCTCCGCGCGCGCCACCGCGGCGCCCCGCAACTAGGCTCGCTCGGCAGCGGGAACCACTTCGTCGAGGTGCAGGTCGTCGACGAGGTCTACGACCCCGCTGCCGCGGCCGCCATGGACCTGGCCGTGGGCACGGTCACGGTCTTGATCCACACCGGGTCGCGCGGACTGGGACATCAGGTATGTACCGATTTCGTCGACGCCTTCGTCCAAGCGGCGCCACGCTACGGCATCGAGCTGCCGGACAAGCAGCTCGCCGCCGCACCCATCGACAGCCCGGAAGGCCGCGCCTACCTGGGTGCCATGGCGGCCGCCGCCAACTTCGCGTTCGCCAACCGCCAGCGCATCACCGCCTCGGTGCGCGAGGCGTTCGAGTCGGTCGGGTTCCACCCACGCGACCATGGGTTGCGGGTGGTGTACGACCTGGCCCACAACAACGCCAAGTTCGAGCACCATGCCGGGCGGCGCGTGCTGGTGCATCGCAAGGGCGCGACTCGGGCGTTCGGTCCGGGCCATCCGGACCTTCCGGCCGCCTATCGCGACGTCGGCCAACCGGTGTTCGTGCCGGGCGACATGGGGCGGTACTCGTTCGTGCTTGTGGGTACCGAGCACGCCATGGACCGGACCTTCGGCTCCTCGTGCCACGGCGCCGGCCGACGCTTGAGCCGCCACCAAGCCAAACGCGAGGCGCGTCCGCGCAACCTCCCACGCGAGCTAGAGCAGCGGGGCATCCTGGTACGAGCGGCCAGCCGCGCCACCATCGACGAGGAGATGCCCGAGGCGTACAAGGACGTCGCCGACGTCGTTCAGGTGGTGCACGAAGCCGGCATCGGGAGGAAGGTGGCGCGGTTGCGCCCGTGGATCGTCGTCAAGGGCTGACGCACAACCCGGTCACGGCACGGCGCACGTCCTCCAACCACCCCGCGCGCTCCGCCAGCGTGCTGCCGCGCACGGGCGCCACCCGCATGCGCCGGACGTCGGCCACGCCGCCGAAGCCGAACACGATGCGGCGCCAGAACGTCCCGATCGGGTCGTTCAGCAGGTCCGTCTCCAGCGACTCGGGAGCGTTCGCGGTGGTGATCACCAAGGCCGCGCGGGCACGCAGCAACCCTTGCGTCTCGCCACCCGAACCGACGCGGTACACCACCCCTTCGCGCAGCACCCGGTCGACCCAGCCCTTCGCCACCGCCGGGACGTGGAAGAACCACACCGGATGCACCACCACGAAGGCGTCGGCGTCCAGCACCTCTCGGGCGTAGCGGGCGGTGAGCTCGTCCGCGAAGGTGGTGGTGCCGAGTTCCTCCTTCGGCATCCGTGGGTCGAAGCCGTCGGCGTAGAGGTCGTGGACGCGCACCGACCAGCCCGCCGCTTTGGCGGCGTCCACCGCGGTGCGCGCGATGGCGGCGTTGAGGCTGTGCGGGTCCGGGTGTGCCACGACGACGACGAGGTTCACGCGTAGTACCTCCCACCTTCCTCGGCCATGCGGACCAGCGACGCCGGCGGGGTGAAGCGATCGCCGTGGCGGTCGGCAAGCGACCGCAGACCCTCCACCACGGTGCCCGCACCCCGTTGGTCCACCAAGAAGAACGGCCCACCTCGGAACGGAGGGAAGCCGAACCCGAAGACCGCGCCGAGGTCGCCGTCGCTCGCCGATCGCAGGATCCCTTCCTCCAAGCACGAGATCGCCTCGCGCACCAGCGCCAGCGTCAACCGCTCGGCGAGCGCGGGCCCCGACTCGACCGGCTCTCGGAGTCGGTCCGCGAACACCGGGCCTGCGGCCGCCGCCACCGTCAGGAACCCGGCGACGCGCATCGCTTCGGGATCCACGACCGGCGCCCGTTTGCCGTCATCGTAGCGGTAGAACCCCCTCCCGGCCTTGCGCCCTACGTAGCCGGCCGCGACCAAGGCTTCGCTGGCGGGATCCGGCTCCATCCCCCGGGCGCGCAGGGCGTCGGCCAGCACCACCTGGATCTTCGCGCCGACGTCGATGCCGACGTCGTCCAGCATGGCCAACGGCCCGAGGGGGAAGCCGAACCGGACCATCGCCTGCTCGAGGTCGACCGGGTCCGCGCCCTGCCGCAGCGCCAGCATCGCCTCGGCCACGTACACACCCAGCGTCCGCGTGGTGTAGAAGCCGGGACCGTCCCCCACCACGATCACCGTCTTGCCCTGTGCCCGGCCGACCTCCACCGCCGTCGCGACCGCCCACTCGGCCGTTCGCTCGGTGACGACCACCTCCAGCAGGGGCATCTTCGGCACCGGCGAGAAGTAGTGCATGCCCAGCACCGCCTCGGGACGGGCGGCGCGCTCGGCGATGCGGGCGATGGGGATGGCGGACGTGTTGGACGCGAAAACGTGGCCAGGCGCGGTGACGCGCTCCACCTCGGCCAGCACCTCTTGCTTCACGGCCGGGTCCTCGAAGACCGCCTCGATGGTCAGGTCCGCCTGCGCCAGGGCGGCGTAGTCGCCGACCGCCACCACGCGCTCGACGACGCGATCACGCTCGAACGCGCTCAGGCCCTTGCCCACGCGCCCGTCGACGCCCTGCCAGACGGTTCCCTTGCCGCGCAAGGCGAAGGTCGTGTCGCGGTCCTTGAGGAGCACGCCGACACCGGCTTCGGCCGTCACCTGGGCGATCCCTGCGCCCATCGCGCCGGCGCCCAGGACGGCCACCTTGCGGACGGGACGCGCCAGATCCTTCCATGGGTTCTTCTTCGCGGCCGTCTGCGCGAAGAACAGGTGGATGAGGGCGCGCGCCTCCGGCGTGAACAGCAACGCGGCGAACGCCTCGGCACTCGCCGCCAACGCGGCGTCACGCCCACGTTCGGCCCACACGCGTAGCACCTCCACGATGCGGTCCGGGGCGGGGTAGTTGCCGTGCGTGCGCTCGTGCGCCGTCCTGACGGCGCGGCGGAACGCCAGGTCCCGCGCCAGCGGCGCCTCGAGGACGCGCTTGGACCACGGTCGGGGCGGCACGCGCGGCACGCGGACGCCGGCGGCAAGCTCACGCGCGACGCGCAGCGCGGCATCGATCAGCCCCTCCGGGGGGACGGTGGCGTGGGCCAGGCCGCTCCTGCGCGCGGCGCGCGCGTACACGCTCTTGCCCGTGAGGACGAGGTCGAGGGCCGTGAGCAGACCGACGCGTTCCGGCAAGCGTGCCATCCCACCCAGACCCGGCAGCAACCCCAGCCGGACCTCGGGCAAGCCGAAGCGCGTCCTCGGGCCCGAGCTGGCCAGCACGTAGCGCGCCGCCAACGCCAGCTCGGTGCCGCCGCCGAGGCAGGCGCCGTCCACCGCCAGCACCAGCGGCTTGCGCCACCGTTCGATGCGCTCCAGCAGCGCGTTGCCACGATGGATCTCGGCCACCACCTCGGCCGGCTCGCGGTAGTGCAGGAAGCTCTCGACGTCGGCGCCTGCCAAGAAGGTCCCCGGCGTGCCGCCGGCCAGCACCGCGCCGACGACGCCCTCGTCGGCGTCGAGCCGGTCGAGGATGCCCGGCAAGACCTCGAGCATGGCCGCGTCCAGCACCGGCACCGCGCGGCCTCGTGGCTCGATCCACAGCAGCGCCACCTCTCCGCGGCGTTCCAGGCGCAGCCCGGCGTCCTCGGGGAGCGTGGCGGTGCGCGCCGACCGCTCGTGCGGCGCGCCGGACGGCCCCTGCACCGGCCCGGGCGTCACGACGCCGCCCGTTCGAGCAACATGGCATGCCCTTGCCCGCCGGCGGCGCACGCCGTCACCAGCGCCAAGGTGCCGTCCTCGGCTTCCAGCCGGTCCAGGGCGGTGATCACCAGGCGCGCGCCGGTCGCGCCGAACGGGTGCCCCAACGAGAGGCTGCCGCCCCACGGGTTCAGCCTCTCCATGTCGACCTCGCCCGGCGCGCCGGCGAGGCCGAGTTCGTCGCGCGCGAACGAATCCGACGCCCACGCGCGCAGCACCGCCAACACCTGCCCGGCGAACGCCTCGTGGATCTCGATCACGTCGATGTCCGCGAGTCGCAAGCCGTTCCGGGCCAGCAGCCTCGGGACGGCGTAGGCGGGGCCCAGCAACAACGTCGGCCCCGGGTCCTGGGCGACGAAGGTGAAGTCGCGGATGCGGGCGCGCACGCGACGGCCATCCGCCGTCGCGCGCCGCTCGTCCATCACCAGCACCGTCGCCGCCCCGTCGGTGAGCGGGCTGGCGTTCCCCGCCGTGACCGTGCCGAACGGCTTCACGAACGCCGGCGGCA
>CAZACZ010000046.1:0-22145 GCA_964483695.1 uncultured bacterium
GCGCACCCGCGCCGCTCGCGGCGAGCGCACCGCCCCGCCCGCCGCCGCAGTGCGCGGGGCGCCGCGGCTCGCGGGGCGCTCGACTCGGTACCCCGGATCTCCCACTTCGGCATCCCCGCAAGGTCCACGCCGCCGGCCTCCTCGCGGTGGTACCCCGTTCTTCCCACCCCAGCGCTCCACGAGTACCCTCCTCTCCCCCGCTCCGCCGCCCGAGTACCCCTCCTTCCCCCCGAACGCACCCCGGCAGCCGGCCCTGCACCGCGGGGAGCACTCCCCGAGTCCCGCGTTCTCCCCCCTTCGCGACGGCCCCGAGTACCCCAGCATCCCCCGTTCCCGACACGAGTCCCCCTCGTTTCCCCTTTGGTCCGTCACCGCCGCGGTCCCCCAGGTTCCCCACTTCCCACCGCATGACGCCCGCGCCGACGCACCCCCGGGCCAGTACCACGTTCCTCCCCCTTCGGATCGGTCGGCCGCGCCAGGACGCGCTCCGAGGTCCACCACGGCCACGGGCCGGGCGGCGTGATCTGCCACGCTCCACCCGGCCCGCGAACCTCCCGCAGCGGCGCACCGCAGCGGCCCCTACGCCTACGCCAACTCCCCGATCGCGGCGCGCACCTCGTCGGCGTGCCCCTCCGGCTTGACCTTGGGCCACACCTTGGCCACCTTGCCGTCAGGATCGATCAGGTACGTGACGCGATGAACGCCCATGTACGTGCGCCCGTACATGCTCTTCTCGCCGTACGCGCCGTACGCCTCGAGCACGCCGTGATCCGGATCGACCAGCAGCGGGAAGGTGAGGTCGAACTTGCGCGCGAACTTCTCGTGGCTCGCGCGATCGTCGGCCGACAGCCCGAACACCACGGCGCCGACGTCCTGGAAGCGCGGCAGCGCGTCGCGGAAGCTGCAGGCCTCCTTGGTGCAACCCGGCGTGTCGTCCTTCGGGTAGAAGTACACGACCACCCACTTGCCGCGTTGCTCGGACAAGGTGTGCTTCCTCCCTGCCTGGTCCTCCAAGGTGAAATCCGGTGCCTGCGTCCCGACGTCGAGCATGACGACCTCCGGGAGCAAGCGTATCGTCCCGTCCTGGACCGGAAGTGTAGCCGGGGGCGGCCTCCCCATCCGCGTGGAGCTACTCGTGCTCTCGTTCACGATCCCACCGCTCGTGAACATGTGCCGCCACAACCTGCGCGCGCCCGGCGGCGCCACGCGCATCCCTATTCGGCGAGCACGCTCCGCAACTCCTGCAGCAGCTCGCTCACGCGGGCCGCTTGCGCGCGCGACAGTCGCGTCATCCTGCGCTTGTTGAGCATGCGCTTGGTGGAGCGCACCAACGTCTCCATCGCCGGGTCGACCTCCGCCTCCCCATGCACCGCGCCGCCACCTGCATCGGCCGGTGCGCGGCGCACCTCGGTGATTCGGCGACGGATCTGGCTCAACGAGAGACCGTCCTTCACGGCCTCCTCGAGCAAGGCACGCTGCGACGTGGCGTCCTCCACGCGAGCGATCGCCTGCGCCTTGGTGAACTCCAGGCGCCCGCCGCGCACCGCCTTCAGGAGCTGCTCCGGGAACTCCAGGATGGGCAGACGGTTGCTGACGAACGAACTGATGGTGAACCGCCCCAAGCGGCGGAAGAGGGCACGCGCTACGTCCCGCTCCCGCTCGCGCACGCGCCCATCGGCCGGCCGCCCGCGCTCCTCGTTGTAGACCGCCTGCAACAGCGCCACGACGTCGTCGCGTTCGAGGTCCAGCGTGATCTCCAGCAGCCCGAGCACCGCCTCGGTCTCCTCCACCGCGTTGAGATCCTCGCGCTGCAGGTTCTCGATGATGGCGATCTCCAACGCCTCGCGGTCGTCGATGTCGACCACGATGGCCGGGACCTCGCTCAGGCCGGCGCGCTCCGCAGCGCGCGTGCGTCTCTCCCCCGCCACCAACTCGTAGCCGCCTGCCGCTCGGCGCACGATGATCGGTTCCAGCACGCCCTTCTCGCGGATGCTCTCGGCGAGCTCCTCGAGCCCCTCCTCGTCGATGTGCTTCCGTGGCTGCCGGTCGTTGAAGCGAACCGCGGCGATCGGAACCGCCCCGACGCTGGTACCTTCCACCGGCTCCGGCGCCACGCCCCCGAGGTCCCCGAGGATGGCTTCGAATACCGCCGCGCGGTCGCGATCCTGCCTGCGCTTCTTGGTCATCTCAACCGCCTTCGACTCGAGCGAGAAGCTCCTGCGTCACCGTGCGCACCTCGCGATCGGCGTCGCTACCCGGCGCGTAGACCGGGATCGGCATGCCCTGCACCTGCGCATCCGAGTAGTACGCCGGCCGGCTGTTGAGTGGTGTCGACACCGGAGCGATCGCCGTCAACTGGGTCTGGATGATGTCCAGGCTGTCCCGATCATGGCGCGTCCGCTTGTCGTGCTGCGTGAGCACGAACAGCGCGACGTCGAGTCCGCGCGCCGCCTTCCGGTACTCGCGCACCATCTTCACCACCGTGGGGATGCCGTCGAGCCCCTTGCGGTTCGTCGGCAGCGGCACCACCACCCGGTCGGCAGCCACCACGGCCAGGGCAGACAACTGCCCGAGGCTGGGCGGCGGGTCGATCAGCACGTAGTCGTAGCCCTCGAGACGGCGAACCGCCTCCCGCAGCCGCACGACCCCCATGAAGACGCTCAGGATCTCGCGCTCGATGATGGCGATGTTGAGGTGGCTCGGGATCAAGTCCACTCCATGCACCCGGAAGGGCGCAGGCAGCGCCAACTCCGCCTCGACGTCGTCCTCCGCAGCGTCCGGGTCGCCGATCACGGCCGGATAGATCGTCTGGGAGAGAGCGACGTCCTCGTCGACGCCGAGCCACTTGGTGAGGTTCGCCTGCGGATCGACGTCGATGAGCAGTACCCGCCGCCCCATCTCGCCAAGCACGTAGCCGACGTCCCGAACGGTGCTCGTCTTGGCGACGCCACCGGCATGGTTGAAGAACGTCAGCACCTTCACATCTACCGCCTCCGTGAGCCGACCCCGACGGGCGCCGCACCCCGCGGGTCCCGGGCCCTTGCCCCGCCCTTCACCACCGGCGCCCGGCGGCCAGCGATGCTTCGCCAGGGTCCGGCGCCACCATCGCGGAGACGTCCCAAGGCGCGGGTCGCTCCGGATTCTACCGCACGTGCCCACGCGCACCCGGGGCCACGCCACGGTAGCGGCGTGGTTCGCGGCTGAGCCCACCCGGCCGGGCGTGCGGCGGCGTCCTCTCACACCAACACCGTCACCGACGCCGCACCCGTCACCGCCCGCGGCTTCCGCCATAACGTTATGGCAGCGTGCAGCGAAGGGTGCGCCGAGGCGTGCACCGAAGCTCGCCGAGGGCGCCGCCGCCCGCCACCTCGCCTGGCTACCACCGAGCTCCCCGTCCGGACCTCCAGCGAACGGGGGAGAGCACGCGATCGGCGCCCACGCCCGTGTGCCAGGTCACCCAGGCCGGCCTTCGCACGCCGCCCCGCTGCCATAACGTTATGGCTACCGCCGTCCGCGCCGCGGCCGGACCCGCGCCCACCACGCCTACGCCTGGACCTTCGCTCGGCCATCCGCTCGGCCCACCGCTCGACCACACGCCCCACCCCATTCCCGGCCCCTCGTTCCAGCCGCTGCTCGAGCGGCCGGACGCAACGGCTACGCGTACGGCCGCGGCGCACCCGGTCGTCCCACCGAACTCCGAACGACGCGCGGAGCCGATCGCGGTCCGAAGCACCGCTCGCCCGCCCCCCGATCTCCGGCGCAGTACCCGCGCCTTCCCACTTCCGTCGTACCCCCCGCGCAAGCGATCTCCACCGAGTCCCGCGCCGTTCCCACTTCACGGGCTTCGCGTGGGCAACGCCGACGGCGCCAAGCTCGTCGGGTCACCGCGTACGCCAATGAGCAGGGGATCGCCGACCCACGCCCGGCGCGGGGCCTCGGGCGCACGCGCGTCGTCGCTGCACCGCGCCACCGGGTCGCGGCCACCGCGCCTGCGTGCCAACGGCACGCACCGTCCGACAGGGGAAGATCCGGTACTGCCATCGCGAAGTGGGAAGGCTTCGGTACTCCTGGCGCCGTACGCTACGCCCGGCACGGCGAGGTGCGCAGCGACCGCGCCAGGATCGCAACGACGATGCCCGTCGGCATCGTCGCGATCGAAGGCGGCGTCATAGCGGGGAACGACCGGTACTCGGTCGATGGCAGCGGTCCAAGTGGGAAACCTGCGGGACCTTCGCCGCGGGCAGCCTCGCTTCCCGCCGGTCGGGGTCGGTCCGCCGGCGGGCGTACCGAGGGAGGACCGGATCCGCGGCGGGGGAGGGGAGAGCAGAGGGGGTTCCCTCGAACCCAACAGCACCTTGAGGTTGCTGTTCTTTCTACAAGATCCATTCCATTCCATTCATGGAAGTGGCAGGAGTGGCCGTCAGGACGGGGTTCGTGGGTTCGGCCGGGGGAACGAAGGGGACCGTGGCGGGTACGCAGCGGGACCGGCGCGGGAGACGCGCGGGACCGATGTGGGGAAGGGAGGGGACCAAGGGGCGAAAGGGCGGTACCGAAGTGGGAAGAATGGGGAACGGCGACAAGGGGTCTCCCCGAAGTGGGAAGGGAAGGGGAAACGTTGACACCGTTTTCCCCGCCCTCGTATCATCGCGGCATGGTTGCGATGCGGAAGCGAGGGGAGTGGGCGGCGGCGTGCTGGCGTCCGGGTGGGGGCAGCGCGCGGGTCGCCACGGGGGCCGGAGGGCGCGAACGGTTGGCGCTTCGATGACCACCGACGGAGGCTTCGCGCCTTCCTACGACGAGGCTACCGCGCGCGACGGGGTTGCAGAGGTGGGCGCGCCGCGTGGCAAACCCGCAGCGCGGCCGCGGGGGCGGGCCAAGCCGGGCGGGAAGCGCGCGGCCGAGCGGCGCTCGGGCAGCAAGCTCGCGATCACGCAGGCGAACCCGTTGGCGCTCAGCCGCCAGGAGATGGGCATCCTCACCAAGCGCCTGCTGGTGTTGGCGCTGTCCGACATCACCAAGGACGACCTGACGCTGGAGCCGATCCGGATCACCGCCTGGGAGTACGCTCAGCTCTTCAACATCACCGGCAAGAGCATCTACTCGCGGATCGAGGAGTCCGCCCGCGAGCTGCTGGAGCAGACGGTGCAGATCAAGGAGCCCAACGGCGACTGGGTCATGTTCCAATGGGTGTCCGAGGCGCGCTACGAGAACGGCCGGGACAACAAGGAGCAGATGGCGTGCATCGAGCTGAGGATCCACGACAAGCTCAAGCCGTACCTGCTGCAGCTGCGGCGCGACTTCAGCATCATCCCCACCGAGCAGTTGCTGAGCTTCGAGAGTTTCAACAGCATGCGCTTGTTCGAGGTGCTCTACACCGCCAGCTACGCCGGCGAGCGTAGCGAGCTCACCTTCGACGTCGACGACCTCAAGCTTCGCCTCGGCCTCGACGGCAAGTACGAGCGCTTCAAGGACTTCCGCTACGTGCTCGACAAGGCGCAGAAGGAGTTCCGGCAGTACACCTCGCTGACCTTCCGCTACCGCCCCGAGAAGGTCGGTCGCAAGTTCCAGCGCGTGTCGTTCTCCATCGCCAAGAACGACGTCTTCCAGCCCCGCGTGCGGCTCCCCGCCAGCCTCGCCAAGCGCGTGCAGCGCGACGCCGACAAGGAGCAGCTGCTCAAGGAACTGCAGGCGCTCGACGCGTTGCGCGAGATCGGCTGGGCGCAGGACGTCGAGCGCACCATCCATCGCTACGGCCCACAGCGCGTGCTGGACATCGTGGCGTACGCGCGCAAGCTGCAGGCGAAGGCCGAGGCGGCGGGGCGGCCCATCTTCAACCTGCCGGGCTTCGTGCACAGCCTGCTCCAGCAGGGCGTGGAGCTCCCCAAGCAGGACGACGCAGGGGCGGACGGCGCGCCGCAGCGCCTCAGCCGCGAGGAAGCGCGCAGCATCGCCACGTCCATCGCCGACAGCTTCCACCAGGCCCGGCGGCAACGCGCGCAGGCCGCCTGGGAGGAGCTAGGCGGCGAGAAGCGCGACCTGGTGCACACGTTGATGCAAGCGACGCTGCACCGCTTCACCCTCGAGCGCATCGAGAGCGACGGCTGGCAGGGGCCGCTGTACGAGGCCAACCGCTTGGAGGTGCTCGCCAGCCACGGGTTCGTTACGTTCCCGCCGCATCTCCAGGAGGTCGCCAACTACCTGCGGACCTTCGATCTTCTGGCCCAGTACCCGGAGACCGACCGCGAGCGCATCCTGTCCGAGTTGAAGGAGACGGTCTGAGCGGCGTCCCTCACCGATAGGGGGGAGGAGACCCGCGACCCTGGGTTACGGGTGCGCGTGCCACGAGCGGCATCGAGAGGAGCCCGAGCATGTGCGGTCGCTACACCTTGTACCACCACGAGGACGACCTGGCCTCGCTGTTCGAGGTCGAGACGTTCCCGCTCGCGGCGCGCTACAACATCGCCCCCACCCAACAGGTGCCGGTGGTAGTGCAGCGCGAGGACGGCGCTCGCGAGGTCGGCGCCATGCGTTGGGGACTGGTGCCGCATTGGGTGAAGGACCCGGCCGCGTTCCAGGCCAACCTGTTCAACGCTCGCTCCGAGAGCGCCGCCGAGAAGCCATCGTTCCGCGACGCCATGCGCAGCAAACGCTGCCTGCTGCCCGCCAGCGGCTTCTACGAGTGGAAGAGCGCAGGCGGTTCGAAGCAGCCGTTCCACATCCGCCGGCGCGACGGCCGGCCGTTGGCGTTCGCCGGCCTGTGGTCGGCCTGGCGCAAGGGCGACGCTGCGCTCCTCAGCTGCACCATCCTCACCACCAGCGCAAACGACGACGTGCGGGGTCTGCACGACAGGATGCCGGTGATCCTCGACCCGGACGAGTTCGCGGCCTGGCTCGACCCGTTCGAGCGCGACGCCCACGCCGTGGAGGGCTTGCTCGACCCGGCAGCGGACGGCGTGCTCGAGGCGTACCCCGTCGCCAGGGCGGTGGGCAACGCCCGCATCGACGCGCCGGAACTCATCGAGCGCGTGGCCGACGTCGCGGGATGAGCGTTCGAGGCGACGGCGCGGCGGCGGGCCGCGGACGCCGCCGACACCCGGCTGCCCCTCACCACGCGAGCGCCAGCCAAGCCGTGCCCAGCGCCAACGTCACCAGCGTGACCGGGATGCCGACGCGGGCGTAGGCCCAGAACCCGACTTCGACGCCCAAGCGACGCGCCGACTCGGCCACGATCAGGTTCGCCACCGACGCTACCAACGTGAGGTTCCCGGCCAACGTGCTGGCCATCGCCAGCGTGGCAGCTGCGGCGTCGCTGCCCGCCCACGGCGCTGCGGCCAGCGCGGCGCCGGCCGCGCCGGCAACCGGCGCTGCGCCGAAGCCGACCTGGGGCAGGAGCATCAGCACCGCGGGGACGTTGCTCACCACCGTCGACAGCAGTGCCGTCAACGCCGTCAGGGACACCAGGCTCGCGTTGCCGCCGGGGACCAGTACCTGCACCAGCCGGCCCGGTACGTCGGTCGCTGCCAACGCCCCGACCACCACGAACAGCCCGGCGAAGAGCACGAGCAACTCGTAGTCGACGCGGCGCAGCAGGTGGCCGGCGCCGCGGCCGCGCGCCAGCAGCAGCGCCGTCGCGGCCGCCAACGCCGCCACCGCGACCGGCGCGCCCAACGCGAACGCCGTCACCATCGCCACGGTGGCCGCCGCGGTGAGCGCCAGCAGGCCGCGCTTCACCTCCGGCCACGGGTGCTCGCCGGACGGAGCTGCCTGCGTGCCCGCCTCCGCGAACTCGCGCCGGAACACCAGCAACACCACGGCGATCGTCACCCCCAACGAGATCAGCGCCACCGGCCCCAGCACGGCCACGAAGCGGCCGTACGAGATCCCCGCGCTCACGGCCACCAACACGTTCTGCGGGTTCCCGGTGACGGTGGCGACGCTGCCGGCGTTCGCCGCCAGCGCCAAGCCGAGCAGGTAGGGGAGAGGAGGAAGCCGCAGCCGGCGCGTCAGGCGCACCACCAGCGGCGTCAGCATCAGCACGATGGTGTCGTTCAGGACCAGCGCGGAGAGCGTGCCGGCGGTGAGCACCAGCAGCGCCAGCAGGCGCCGTGGGCCGAGCGTGCGGCGCGTCACGGCCGCCGTCAGCAACCGGAACGCGCCCGCGTCCGCCAACGCCACGTTCACCACCGACAACCCGAACAGCAGGACGAGCACCTCGCCGTCGATCAGTCCCCAGGCGCGGCGCAGGTCGAGCGCGCCGACCGCCACCAGCGCTACGGCGCCGGTCAGGGTCAGCACCGCGCGGCTCATCCGCACCCCAGGCAGGCGGCCGAAGGCCAACGCCAGCAGCGTCGCGAGGCTGATCGCCGTCGTCCAGGTCGCCATGACGGAGTGCTCGGCGGGGGGCATGCAGCGAGTCGGTCCTTCCGAACCAGGCGCCGAAGGCGCTGGTGCGCTCGAAGCCGAGCGCGGTGGGCGTCGCCACGGCGTGGCGCGCGTCCGAAGCTTACCGAGGGGCGCGGACGGCCGCGCGATGTCGGCCAGCTCACAGCCATACCTCAATTACTAAGGTAGGGTTGCTCCATGACCGAACCGGTGCTGCTGCTCGCCCTCGCCTTCGGCGCCATCATCGCCGTCGGTAGCCTGTCGGTGCTGGCGCACGACCTGCTCGAAGGGGCGTCGCAGCGCCGCCGCGAAGGCGCTCGCCGGGTCGCCGAAGTCGCGGCTTCGCTGCCCTCGTCAGGCGCGGCGCCGTTGTTCTCGCCCCCGCGGGCGCGGCCCGCGTCGCCCAAGCGCACCGCCACGGTGCGGGCCGGACGGGCACGCGCGTCGACCGGAAACGCGTCGCCCCTGCTCGACGGGGCCGCACAGGCCGGCCTGCGCGACGGGGCCTCGCCGGTCGCCCCGGTACTGGTGGCGAGCGAGCGCCCGGTCTGGTACGACGCGGCCTTGCGGGACGTGGCTCCGGCGCGTGGCGCCCGGGCCGCACGCCGCGGCTGACGGGAACCCGGCGCTCCTCGGTTCCCGGACCACGCCGTAGGATGGTCGCATGAGCCAGTCGTCCGTCCAGGAGCACGTCGAGCGCCTGCGCGAGCGGATCCGCCACCACAACTACCGCTACTTCGTGCTCGACGAGCCGGAAGTCTCCGACGAGGAGTACGACGCCCTGGTGCGCGAACTGCGCGCGCAGGAAGACGCCCACCCCGAGCTGATCACGCCCGACTCGCCGACCCAGCGTGTCGGCGGCGAGCCGATGGCCGGGTTCGAGACGGCGCGCCACGCCCGCCCCATGCTCAGCCTCGACTCCAGCGCCAAGACCGACGACCTGCGAGCCTTCGACCAACGCTTGCGCAGGTCGATCGCCGGCCTTGGGCGGGACCCCGACGCCGACCTGGCCTACTCCGTCGAGCCGAAGATCGACGGCCTGAGCGTTGAACTGGTGTACGAGGAGGGTCGGCTCGTGCGCGCCGTCACGCGCGGCGACGGCGTCACCGGCGAGGTCATCACCCCCAACGTGCGCACCATCCGCGCCGTGCCGTTGCGCCTGCGCGACGAGGCGCGCCCGTTCCCGGCGACGTTGGCGGTCCGCGGCGAGGTGTTCCTGCCGCTCGACGTCTTCGACGACGTCAACGAAGAGCTCATCAACCAAGGCAAGCCGGCGTTCGCCAACCCGCGCAACGCCGCGGCCGGCAGCGTGCGGCAGCTCGACCCCGGCCTCACCGCCGGCCGCCCCCTGAAGATCTACTGCTACGACATCCTGACGCGGGTCGAAGGGATCTCGACGCAGGACGGCCTGCTCGTGGCGTTGGCCGATTGGGGTCTGCCCGTCAACCCGCGCAACGATCGCGCCAAGGACGTCGACGGCATCCTGGCGTACTTCGCCGCCATGACAGCGGACCGCGACCGCCTCTCCTACGAGGTCGACGGGGTGGTGATCAACCTCCAGGACCTCGCGCTGCGCGAGCGCTTGGGCGACACCGCCCACCACCCCCGCTGGGCGTACGCGCTGAAGTTCGAACCGCGCAAGGAGGTCAGCCAACTGCTGCGCATCATCGCCAGCGTCGGCCGCACCGGTGTGGTCACGCCGGTGGCGCTGCTGCGGCCCGTGAACATCGGCGGCGTCACCGTCAGCCGCGCCAACCTGCACAACATCGAGGACATCGAGCGCAAGGACATCCGCGAAGGCGACACGGTGCGCGTCGAGCGCGCCGGCGACGTCATCCCCCAGGTGATCGAACGGGTCGACACCGGCGAAGAGCGCGGGCACCCCTTCCGGATGCCGGAACGGTGCCCGAGCTGCGACACGCCGCTGATCAAGCGCGGACCGTACACCGTCTGCCCCAACGGCTTCGAGTGCCCCGCGCAGTTGGTCGGTCGCCTCACGCACTACGGCAGCCGCGGCGGCCTCGACATCGAGGGGCTGGGCGAGCGCACCGCCATGCAGTTGGTCGAGCACGGCCTGGTGCGTCACCTACCGGAGCTCTACGACCTCACACCCGAGCCGCTGATGGAGCTCGAGGGCTTCGCCGAGAAGTCTGCGGCCAACCTGGTGCACGCGATCCAAGCGTCGCGCGAACCCGAACTGCCGCGTTTCCTCTACGCACTCGGCATCCCCGAAGTGGGCACCGCGGTGGCGCGCCAGCTCGCGCGGCACTTCGCCACCTTCGAGCGGCTGCAGGCCGCCACGCCGGACGACCTCGTGCAGGTCGACGGGATCGGCGAGGTGATGGCGCACGCCATCCACGACTTCTTCCGCGAGGAGCACACCCGCGTAGTGCTCGACGACCTGGTGGGCGCGCGCGTCCAGCCGCAACCCGAGCAGACGCCGGTCGGGCCGGGCCCCGACGCCAGCCTCGATGGGCTCAATTTCGTGTTCACCGGCAGCCTCACGCGCTTCACGCGTGAGGCTGCCGAAGAGCTCGTGCGGCGCCTGGGCGGGCGCGCAAGCGGGTCGGTGAGCAAGAAGACGAGCTACGTCGTGGCGGGGGAGAGCGCAGGCAGCAAGCTGGCCAAGGCAGAGCAGCTCGGCGTGAGCGTGCTCGACGAGGAAGGCTTCGTGGCCTTCCTGGCCGAGCGGGGCATCGCCATGCCGGGCGCCTCCGGCCAGGCCGAGGAGGCACCGGGATGAGCAACGCCGAGCTCGCGCGCCGCCTCGAGCAACTCGCCGACCTCTCCGAGATCGACGGCGACAACCCCTTCCGGGTCCGCGCCTACCGCAACGCCGCGCATCGCATCCGCGAACTCGAGGAGCAGGTCGCCGACATGCTCGAGCACGGCGCCGACCTCACCGAGATCGAGGGCATCGGCAAGGAGATCGCCGAGAAACTGCGCGCGATGGTCGCCAGCGGGCGTCTGAAGCAGCTCGACGAGCTCGCCGAGCGCGTGCCGATCGGCCTCACCGAGGTGGTGCAGGTGAAAGGCGTCGGCCCGAAACATGCTCGCACGCTGTGGCAAGAGGTAGGCGTCACCAGCGTCGACGAGCTCGAGCGGGCCGCCAAGGAAGGCAAGCTCGTCGGCCTACCGGGCTTCGGCGCCAAGACGCAGGAGAACGTCCTGAAGGGCATCGACGCCTATCGCCGCAACACCGGAAGGGCGCTCCTCGGCGAGATCGACGCCGTCATCGCGCCGCTGCTCGAGCGCCTGCGCGGCACCGAGGGGGTGCGGCGGGTGGAGGTGGCGGGGTCGTACCGGCGGCGCCGCGAGACCGTCGGCGACGTCGACCTGCTGGCCGTCGCCGACGCGCCCGAGGCGGTGACCGAAGCGCTCGTCGGCTACGCCGAGGTCGACGACGTGCTCGGCAGCGGCGCCACCCGCTCCAGCGTGCGCCTCGCAAGCGGCCTCCAGGTCGACCTGCGGGTGGTGCCGGAGGAAGCCTTCGGCTCCGCGCTGATGTACTTCACCGGCTCGAAGGACCACAACGTGGCGTTGCGCCAACGCGCCATCGACCGGGGCATGCACCTGAACGAGTACGGCCTGTTCGAAGGTGGGGAGGGGGAGGCGAAGCGGGTCGCGGGCGCCACCGAGGACGAGATCTACCAGCGCCTCGGCCTCGCCTGGATCCCGCCCGAACTGCGTGAGGACCGCGGCGAGATCGACGCGGCCGCCGCCGGATCCCTGCCCGAGTTGATCACCCTCGACGACCTGCGCGGCGACCTCCACATGCACAGCAGCTGGTCGGACGGCAAGAACACGCTGGCCGAGATGATCGCCGCCTGCGCCGCGCGCGGCTACCGCTACATGGCCATCACCGACCACTCCAAGGCGCTCGCCATGACCGGCGGGATGGACGAGGCCAAGCTCGCGCGGCAATGGGACGAACTCGACGAGCTTGCCGCGGAGCGCAGCGACGTCACGGTGCTGCGCGGTATGGAGGTCGACATCCGCAAGGACGGCACACTCGACCTCTCCGACGAGTGGTTGGCGCGGCTCGACATCGTGCTCATCAGCGTGCACTCGCACTTCGACCTGCCGCAGGCCGAGCAGACCGCCCGCGTCGTCAAGGCCGTGTCGCACCCCGAGGTGAACGTGCTGGCGCACCCCACCGCGCGCATGCTGGGCGAGCGTGACCCGATCGCCCTCGACCTCGCCGAGGTGTTCGACGCCTGCCTGGCCCACGGCGTGGCGGTCGAGCACAACGCGTCGGTACCGCGCCTCGACCTCGCCGACGTGCACCTCGTCGCAGCCCGCAAGCGCGGCTTGACCGTCACCATGGGCACCGACGCGCACGCCGTCAAGCAACTCGACGCCATGCGCTTCGGCATCGACCAGGTACGGCGCGCATGGTTCGGGAAGCGCGACGTGCTGAACACCCGGCCGCTCGCCGAGGTGCGCCGTTTCCTGGCCAAGAAGCACGCCTGACTCCGCAGCGCGCCGGCGACGGTGGCGCCGAGACCCGGGACGCCGGGACCCGGGACGTCGGCGACCTGCGATCCCGGAGATCGGCGGCCCCCAGGGTGGCGGGTCCGCCGGACCGGATCGTTCCGAACGCAACCATCGACGGGTAGGAACCGCGTCCAGGACGCGCCCTTGCACGAACCGCAACGGTTCGTGCTAGTTTGCCTCCACCGACAACCTAGGAGGGAAAGCATGAGGGTCCTGCGTCCGCTCGTCATCCTCGCCGTAGCCCTGCTGACTCTGCTGAGCAGCGCCACCGCTCAGCGCGGCAGCGACGGCACGGTCACGCTTCTGTACTGGCAGGCGGTGTCCATCCTGAACCCGTACCTGTCCGGTGGCACCAAGGACATCTACGCCTCGTCCGTCGTGCTCGAGCCGCTGGCGCGCTACGCGCCCGACGGCAGCTTCGCTCCGTACCTCGCGGCCGAGATCCCCACGCTCGACAACGGGGGCATCGCAGAAGACCTCACCAGCATCACCTGGAAGCTGCGCGACGACGTGCTCTGGTCGGACGGCACGCCGTTCACCGCGGCCGACGTGGTGTTCACCGGCGAGTACTGCATGAACGAGGAGGCGGGCTGCGTCGGATCGAACTTCTTCACCGACGTCGAGTCCGTCGAGGCGGTCGACGACCACACCGTGCGCATCACTTTCGGCGTGCCGAAGCCGAACCCGTACGGCCCGTTCGTCAGCGCCGAGTCCCCCATCCTGCAAGCCGCGCAGTTCGCCGACTGCCTCGGCGTGCGCGCGCAGGAGTGCACGGAGCAGAACTTCTACCCGATCGGCACCGGGCCATTCGTGGTGACCGACTTCCGCCCCAACGACGTGGTGACGTTCGAGGCCAACCCGAACTACCGTGAGGCGGACAAGCCGGCGTTCCAGACGGTGATCATCAAGGGCGGCGGCGACGCCGCCAGCGCCGCGCGCGCCGTGCTCGAGACGGGCGAGGCCGACTGGGCGTGGAACCTGCAGGTCGCGCCGGAGATCCTGGCGCAGATGGAAGCCGCCGGCCGCGGCCAGCTGGCGCTGTCGTTCGGCACCTCGGTCGAGCGCGTGCTGGTGAACTTCTCCAACCCCGACCCGGCGCTCGGCGACGACCGCGGCGAGTACGACGACGGCAACAACCCGCACCCGATCTTGTCCGACCTCCGGGTGCGCCAGGCCTTGTCGATGGCCATCGACCGCGCCACGCTGGTGGAGATCGGCTACGGCCCCACCGGCAAGGCGACGTGCAACATCATCCCGGCACCGGAGATCTACGCCGACGATCGTACCGACTGCCTGCAGCAGGACATCGAGGGCGCCAACGCGCTGCTCGACGAGGCCGGCTGGGTGCGCGGCGCCGACGGCGTGCGCGTGAAGGACGGGCGGCGCATGAGCTTCCTGTTCCAGACCTCCACCAACGCCGTGCGCCAGGACTTCCAGGCGCTCCTCAAGGAGTGGTGGGCCGAGATCGGCGTCGAGACCGAGCTGCGCAACGTCGACGCAGGCGTGTTCTTCGGCAACGACCCGTCGAGCCCCGACACCTACGGCAAGTTCTGGGCCGACCTGCAGATGTTCACCAGCTCCGCCGCCGGCACCGACGTCGAGGGTTACGCCAACCGCTGGACCTGCGCCGAGATCGCCGGGCGCGACAACCAGTGGCTCGGCAGCAACCAGCACCGCTGGTGCAGCCCGGAGTACGACGCGCTGTCGGCCCAGTTGGCGCAGACCGTCGACATCGGTCAGCGCGCCGAGCTGATCAAGGCGATGAACAACATGCTGGTCGACGACGTGGTGGTCATGACGTTGGTCTACCGCGCCGACGTCTCCGCGCGCGCCAACAGCCTGATGGGCACCGAGAAGCAGTCGTGGGATTCCGAGCTCTGGAACATCGCGGACTGGTACCGCGCCGACTGACCGAACCCCGCGCCGGGGAGGGTTCCGTCCCTCCCCGGCGCGCCTTCTCTTGCCATGGGCCGCTATATCATCCGCCGACTCCTCTTGGCCATCCCGACGTTGCTGGCCATCAGCTTCATCATCTTCGCGGTGCTCGACCTAGCGCCGGGCGACCCCACCGGGAACTTGCCGCTCACCATCCCGCCGGAGGTCCGGCAGCAGGTGCGCGAGGCGCTGGGCGCCGACGACCCGTTCGTAGTGAAATACCTCAAGTGGGTGCGGCAGTTCTTCGTCTTCGAGCCGCTCAGCCAACTGAGGGCCGCCACCGGCATCGACCTGGTGCCGGAGGGCGCGGTGCGGATCCTATCTTGGCAGACGCGTAGTCCGGTCTCGGACCTGATCTTCCAGCGCATGCCGCAGACGCTGTGGGTGGTCGGGCTCGCGTATCTCCTTGGCGTCCTGATCGCCATCCCGGTCGGGGTGCTGTCGGCCTACCGGCAGTACTCCTGGTTCGATCAGCTAGGGACCTTCGTATCGATGGTCGGCTTCTCGGTGCCGACGTTCTTCACGGGCTTGCTCGCGATCATCATCTTCAGCGTGCAACTCGGCTGGTTGCCGTCGATCTACGACACCACGCTCGTGGTGAAGGACTGGCCCAGCTTCGTGCAGCAGGTGCGCCAGATGATGATGCCGGTGGCGGTGCTGGCGCTGTTCAACGCGTCGCAGTTGAGCCGCTTCATGCGCGCCTCGATGCTCGACAACATGCATCAGGACTACACCCGCACGGCGCGCTCCAAGGGCTTGCGGGAGCGCGCCGTGGTGCTGGGGCACGTGCTTCGCAACAGCCTCATCCCGGTGGTGACGCTGATCGCGTTGGGCATCCCCGGGATCTTCACCGGCGCCATCATCACCGAGCAGATCTTCCGCGTGAACGGCCTCGGGGACCTCCTGATCCGCGGCATCTACAACTCGGACATCCCCATGGTCCAGACGATCACGTTCATGTTCGCGGTGCTGATCGTGCTCTTCAACATCCTCGCCGACGTGGCCTACGGCCTGCTCGATCCCCGCATCCGCTACGCCTGACGGCGTCCGCTCGGTAGCGCTAGGAGAACCCATGCTCGCCTCCAACCCCGCTTCGCCCGGCGTCGCCAGCCCGAAGGCCAAGCGTCCGCGCTCGAACCTCGCGGAGTTCTGGCGCCAGTTCCGGCGCCACCGCGGCGCCGTCGTCGGCATGGTGGTGTTCGCCTGCATCGTGCTGGTGGTGGCGTTCGGGCCGATGTTCTACACGGTGGACGCGAGCGCCACGAACGTCCGCGCGCGCAACCAGGCGCCGTCGGTCGAGCACCCGTTCGGGACCGACAACCTAGGCCGGGACTTGCTGGCGCAGAACCTCGCGGGCGGCCGCGTGTCGTTGGCCGTCGGCCTGGCCGCCATGGCGATCAGCATCTTGGTCGGCACCGTCATCGGCCAGCTGGCCGGCTACTTCCCGCGGGTCGACGGGCCGCTGATGCGCGTCACCGACCTGTTCCTGGCGCTGCCGATCCTGCCGCTGCTGTTGGTCATCATCATGTTGTTCCGAGACAGCCTCCGGTCCGCCTTCGGTCCGCAGGCGGGCATCTTCCTGTTGATCGTCTTCGTCATCGGCATCACCTCGTGGATGAACACCGCGCGCGTGGTGCGCGGCGAGGTGCTGGCGGTGCGCGAGCGCGAGTTCGTCACCGCCGCCGAGGCGCTCGGTTCGCACCACAACCGCATCATGTGGACGCACATCCTGCCGAACGTGCTCAGCCCCATCCTGGTCTCGGCCTCGCTGGGGATGGCCAGCGCCATCATCACGGAGTCGGCGCTGTCGTTCCTGGGCCTCGGGTTCCCGTCGGACGTGCCCACCTGGGGCAGGCTCCTGTTCGACGGCAAGGACTACCTGTCCATCACGCCGATGCGGGTGGTTTGGCCGGGTCTCTTCATCTCCCTCACCGTGCTCAGCATCAATTTCATGGGCGACGGCATCCGCGACGCGCTCGACCCTCGGCTGCGCGGCAAGCGCTAGGCGGCCCCGTGCGCCGCCGACGCCGGCGCGACGTTCCCCGCGCGGCGCCGCACGCGCGAGCTCAGGTCCGTGGCGCGGCGTCGGGTCCCACGTCCCCGGCCTGGTACGCCCGGACGCGCACACGCTCCAGCGTGACCAGGCGCCGCCAGCGGTTCAACGCCTGCAGGGTCGGCAGGAACGCCAGCACCGCCGCCGCGTCGTCCACGATCTCCACGAGCATGGGCTGGTCCTCGGGGCGGTACGTCGCGACCGCCAGGGTGGAATCGAGACCGTGACGCCCGAACCCCATCGTGCCCGGCAGCACGGTGGCGCCCGACAGCTTCGCGCGCCGCGCGGCCGCCACGATGGCGGCGGCGAACGCCTGGCTACCGACGCGGTCCGAGGCGAGCGTGTAGACGCGGGCCAACATCGCGTCGGTGGACGTCTGGCTCGCGTCCGGCGTCATGCGCCGTCCCCCTCGGACGCCTCGTGGCGCACGATCCACACCGTCTCGGCCGTCACCAGGCTGCCTCCGCGCAGCAGCGCTCGGAGCCGAGGGAGGAACGCCTCGATCTGCTCGTGCGTGTCGACCATCTCGACGAGGAGCGGGAGATCGCGCGAGAGGTGCCAGAGGCTGGGTCGGTGGACCACGGTGGTCGCGCCGTACCCGAGCGACCCGCGCAGCACGGTAGCGCCCGCCAAGCCGGCGTCGCGGGCGGCCCGCACGATCGCCTCGTAGGCCGGCACCCCGTCGATGCGATCGTCCTCTCCGAGGTAGACGCGGAGCAGGACGGCGCGGGGGAAGGCGTCCAGCTCGTGCGCGTCGCCGGAAGCCGAGGGGGCGGCGTCGGACGCCGTGGGACCCTGCGCGAGGCTCGGTCGCCGCGGGGTCATGCCGCGCCCGCCAGACGGGTCGCCAGCGCACGGCCGAGGACCACGGCGAGGAACCCCAGGATCAGGTTCCCGAGCAGGTAGGTGGCCGCCCAGGCCAAGCGACCGTCGCGCACCAGCGTCTCGGCTTCGAACTCGAACGTCGAGAACGTCGTCATCGCGCCGAGGAAGCCGGTGCCCAGCGCGAGGCGCAGCGTCGGCGACACCAGCCCGCGCAAGCCGAACTCGGTGAGGAACGCGAACAGGAACGACCCGGCCACGTTGACCGTCATGGTGGCCAACGGGTAGGCGGCAAGGGAGCCGTTCCGGAGACCGCCCTGGACCCAGAGGGTGACGTAGTAGCGGGCCGTGGCGCCCATCGCGCCGCCCAACATGATGCCGAGGACCTTCACGTCGCCTCCTCCGCGTTCGGCATGCACGATCATGCCACGGAAGTAGGCGTCATCAGCCCGTGAAGGCGGTTCTCGGCGAACGCCATCGCCTCGGTCGCGGCGCAGCCTACCATCGGCGGGCTGGCGGCGGGGTTCAGCGCGCGGCGGCGCCCCCGCGCGCCAGGCGCGCGGCGTTCCCCAACACGGTCAGGATCGACGCTTGGTGCACCAGCATCCCGCCGCCCATGCCGAGCGCGCCGGCGAGGACGCCCGCGAGGAGCAGCGCCACCGTCACCAACGCGATCGCCAGGTTCTGGCGCAGCACCGAGCGGGTGGCGCGCGCGATCGCCAGCGCCTCCGGTAGCGCCGCGAGGTCGTCGCGCAGCAGGGCCACGTCGGACGACGCCAGGGCGGTGGCGGTGCCGGCCACGCCCATCGCCACGCCCACGTCGGCGGCGTGCAGCGCCGGAGCGTCGTTGATGCCGTCGCCCACCATCGCCACCACCCGCCCCGCGGCACGCAACCGCTCGATGACGGCCAGCTTCTCGTCCGGCAGGAGCTCGGCATGCACCTCGTCGACGCCGGCTTCGGCCGCCACCGCGGCGGCGGGAGCGCGGCGATCGCCGGTGAGCATCGTCAGGTGCCGCACGCCGAGCCGCTCCAGCGCCGCCCGCAGCGTGCGCGCCTCGGGCCGAAGCCGGTCGGCCAAGCCGAGCGCGCCGACGGCGGCGCCGTCGACGGCCACCAGCACGGCGGTGCGGCCGCGCGCTTCGAGCTCCGCCAGGTCGCCGCGGTCGCCGTCCGACAGCGCCACGCCGTGCTCCTGCAGCAGCGCGGCGTTGCCGACCAGGACCTCGTGCACGCCGTCGGTTCCGGGAACGGCGACGCTCGCCACCACGCCCCTGCCCGGCACCTGGCGGAAGGCGCGGGGCGGGTCCGCCGTCGCCGCGTCGTCGGCCGCCGCCAGGATCGGTCCGGCCAACGGGTGCGACGAGCCGACCTCCGCCGCCGCTGCCCAGCGCAGCACCGCGTGGCGCGCAGCTTCGGCGTCGCCGGTACCGAACGCGAGCACCTCGCGCAACTCCGGCTCGCCGCGGGTGAGGGTGCCGGTCTTGTCGAACGCCACCGTGTCGACGTGCGCGATGCGCTCCAAGGCCGCGCCGCCCCGCAACAGCACGCCGTGGCGCGCGGCGCGGCCCAAGCCCGCGGTGACGGCCACGGGGGTCGCGATCACCAGCGCACCCGGGCAGGCGATCACCAGCAGCGTCAACGCCAGGTGCATGTCGCGCGTGACGGCGTACGCCAGCACGCTGCCGAGCGCGACGGCCGGGGTGTAGAAGCGCGCGAAGCGCTCCACGAAGCGTTGCGTCGGCGCGCGTTGCGCTTGCGACGACTCGACCCGCCGCACGATGCCCGCCAGCGCCGACTCGGCGGCGGGCGCCGCCGCCTGGACGTGGACGGCGCCGTCGATCGCGAGGCTCCCGGCCAGCACGCGCCCGCCCGGTTCGGCGGTGCGCGGCAGCGCCTCGCCGGTGAGCGCGCGCTCGTCGACCAGGGTCCGGCCGACGATCACGTCGCCGTCCACGGGCACGCGTTCCCCTGGGCGCACCAGCACCACGTCGCCGGCCCGTAGGCGCGCGAGCGGCACGCGCTGCGACGCTCCGTCCGCCGCGAGCAGGGTGGCGTGCTCCGGGGTGAGGCGCAGCAGGTCGGTGACCGCACCGCGCGCCAGGCGCAGGGTTCCGCGCTCCAGCTCGGTGCCGAGGCCGAACAGGAACGTCACGGCTGCGGCCTCCCAGAACTCGCCGATGACCAGCGCGCCGCCGGCGGCCAGGGTGACGAGGAGCGGGATGCCCCAGCTCCTACCGCGAGCCTCCAGCAGCGCCTTGGCAGCGATCGGCCTGCCGGCCACCACGGCAGCGGCCACGGTGAGTACGTCCGCCACGGGAAGCCAGGCGCCGAGGCCGGCGTCGAGCGTCCAGGCCGCGAGGCGGCCGGCCAGCAGCAGCGCGCCCGACCAGGCCAACCGGCGGCGCGCCGGCGTGGTCACGGCGGCGCGCGCGAGGCCACGGACGCCGCGGGGTAGGGGAGGGGCTTGCAGCACGGCGGCGCTTCCTTGTGCGGGCACGGTGCGTCAGAAGGGCGTCACGCGTGCGCCGTAGCCCAGCCGCTCGACCTCGTGCCGCAGTCGCTCCGCGTCGGCCTGGTCGGCGTCGTGCTCGACCTCGATGCGGCCTTGGCCGACGCTCACGCGCGCCAGCGTCACGCCGGGTAGGCGGGTGAGGGCCTTCTCGAGCTTGGCCACGCAAGAGGGGCAGGTCAGGTCGTCGCTACGAAGGATCGTCGTGGTGGTCATGGTCGCCTCCACCGCCACCGTACGGGGGGAGGAAGCGCGTGTCCTTGAGCGGCGTCAAGGAGTGTCGCCGTGCGCCACCGCCGCCAAGGCGTCGACGTCGCGCAGCACCACGAGCCTGCGACCCGTGCGCAACCATCCGCTCCGACGCCAACGGGCCAGGATGCGGTTCACGGTCTCGAGGGTGGTGCCCGCCAGCGCCGCTAAGTCTTCCTGGCTGAGCGGCGCGCCGAGCGTGCGCCCGTCGTCCTGCTCCTCGCCGAGGCGCGCCGAGAGCGTCAGCAGCGCCGCCGCCAGGCGCGCCTCCACCGGCGCCCCGGACGCTTGCCGAAGCCGGACGCGGGCGTCGCGCAGGCGGCCGCCGACGTCGTCGAGGACCGCCAGGGCCACGCGCGGCAGGCTCGCGACGAGGCCGGCGAACTGCTCCGCCGACGTCACCAGCAGGCAGCCCGAGGTCAACGCCACGGCAGCCACGTCGTTGCTCGGCGCCCCGAGCACCGGCAGCGCGCCGAACGCCTCGCCCGGACCCAGCACCTCCACCACGTGTTCGCCGCCGCGTGCGCTGGTGCTGACCAGCTTGACGCGACCGCTGGCCAGCACGAACAACCGCTCGGGCGGCGCTCCGGCGTCCAGCACGGTGTCCCCGCTCGCCATCGGCACGGCCCGGAAGACGGCGTGCACGGCGGCGAGGTCCGCTTCGTCGAGGGTGGAGAAGTAGGGCACCATCGCCAACACCCGCCGGCGCAGGTCGACGGTGCACGCTTCGGGAGGGAGGTCGTCCGGCGGCCACGTGGGACGCGGGAGGCGCCTCGCCGAGCGCTCGCCGGGCGCTGCCCCTTCTTGGCGTCGCGCAGCGCGCTTCTTGGCCGAACCTTCATCCATGGCCCCCCATCGTACGCCGCTCCTGGTCGCGCTGCCTGCCCGGGTGTATCCTCGGTCGGTACCGGCGAGCCGCCACCCTGACGCGTTCCGTGGGGCGCAGGCCGAGCACCTTCCCAGGAGGAGTCCGATGATCCGTTCCCCCCGTCCCCTCGTCATCTTCGTGTCGATCGCCTTGGCCGTCGTCACGTGGGTCGCGGCGCAGGGCGCTTCCATCCGTGAGACCGACACCTCGGCCGGCGAGGCCGTCTTCACCGCCAACTGCGTCGCCTGCCACCAGGCCACCGGCGCCGGCATCCCGGCGGCGTTCCCGCCGTTGGCGGGACACGTGCCCGAGGTCCTGGCGGTCGAGGGTGGCCGCAGCTACCTCATCGACGTCGTCTCGTTCGGGCTGATGGGCCAGATCGCCGTCGCCGGCCAGACCTACAACGGCGTGATGCCGGCATGGGCGCACTTCACCAACGAGCAGGTGGCGGACGTTCTGAACTACGTCGCCACCGCCTGGAGCAACGTCGACGCGTTGCCCGCCGACTTCGCGGCGTTCACCGCGGACGAGGTCGCGGCGGTGCGCGCGACGCCGCTGGACATGGCGGCCGTGTACGAGAAGCGCGGCACCCTCGGGCTGGAGTGAGCCTCACCGCGTAGGAACGACGGCGCTACGACGGCGCGACGACGACCTCGTCGCCCGATGGCATGGCGGCCGCACCCGGGACACCGGGCGCGGCCGCGGTTCGTGCAGGACGCCCGGCTACCGCGCGGGGCGGCGCACCGTGGGCGCCGTGTCCGCATCCCGGCCGTCGGTCCCCGGCCGGTGCCACGCCGTGCCGACGCGGCGCGCGACCTCGTCGCCGCG
>CAZACZ010000047.1:0-5987 GCA_964483695.1 uncultured bacterium
TACTCGCGCTGAAAGCCCTGTGGCTCTTCGTCCAGGGCGCCGCGCGGCGCCCGGGTACCGGCCGACGCCTGCCCGGCACGCGGCGCCGGCATCAACGTCTCCACGCGGCGGCCAGCAGCGCCAGGCCGCCCATGGCGTACAACGCCACCGGCGACCACCCGGCCAGCCACGCCGGGATGGTGCCTTGCGCGCCCAGCAGCTTGGCGACGCTCCAGGTGGCGTAGTAGACGAACGTGAGGAACAGCACCGCCACGAACCCCAGCTGCGCGCCGCGCCGGAAGGTGTAGAGGCCCACCGCCAGCGCGAACAGCGCGAAGGCGGTGGCCGCGGCCGGCTCCGCCATCTTGCGGTGCAGCGCCGTCCACTCCGCCGGCTTCGGCTGGCCCGGGTTGGTGCGCAGGCGCGCCAGCAGGTCCTTCAGCGGCAGGTACACCAGGTCGGCGGAGCCCGCCGCACGCGCCGCCAGCCCGCGCACCGGGAGCACCGCCTCCTCGGCCACGAAGTCGAGCGTCAGCTGGCCTGCCTTCAGCACCCGGAAGCGGATGTCGTCCAGCAGCCACACGCCGCGCTCGGGAACGGGCCGGCCCACCGCCGCCTGGATCACCTCGCGCGGCCCTTGCGTACCTCCCGGGGTGAGCACCGTGACGTCGCGGAAGGCGCCGTCCGCGCGGATCTCGCCGATGAAGATGCTGCGGCCGAGGGCGTCCTGGAAGAACGCGCCCTCCTGCACGATGGTCTCGGGGCTGAGCAGCAGGATGTCCTTCTGCACCTCGGCGGCGCGTTGCTCGCTCCATGGCACCAGGACCTCGTTGTTCGCCAGCGCCACCACGCTCACCACCACGCCCAACCCCAGCACCGGCGCCACGAAGCGCCGCGGGCTGACGCCCAGCAGCAACGCGGCCTTGATCTCGCCGTCCTGGCCCAAGCGCGTGACCGCCAACAACGCCGCGAACAACAGCGCCAACGGCAGCCCCGGCCCCGCCGCGGCCGGCAGCTTGAAGAGCAGGAAGCGCGCCACCAGGGCGGGCGGCACGTCGCGGGCCAGCACGTCGGCCAGCACCCCGAGCAGGAAGCTGAGGAGCAGCAGGAGCAGCAGCACCGACAACCCGGCGGCCAGCAGCGGCACGGTCTCGCGCAGCAGGTAGCGGCCGAACCGCGTCACGCGCGCACGCTCCCGATCGCCAGCACCGTCGCGCCGACGCCGGCCGTCACCGGCGTCAGCCAGGCGGCCTGGAGCGGCCCGAGCGCCCCGGAAGCGAAGAGGTCCCCCGAGAGCACCCAGACGGCCCAGAACCCGACCAGCAGCACCATCGTCCAGGCGAAGCCGGCCGCCCGGCCGCGCACCCGGAGCGCGATGGCGCCGGCGAAGGCGGCGAAGATCGCCGCGCTGAGCGCGTCCGCCACGCGGCGGTGGAGGTCGTAGCGCATGGCAGCCGTGTCGCCGCCGGCCGCTTCGACACGCCGCAGTTGCGTCCAAAGCTCGTCGAGCGGCAGTTCGGCGGCGCGCGTCATCGTCTCGCTGGGGGTGGTCTCGAGCGCGAACGCGAGCGTGACGGTGCCGACGGGCACCGCCGGAGCGTCGGGGGCGGCGCGCTGCGCCGACTCCAGCGTCCAGGTGCGCGCGGTGGCGTCCCAGGTGCCGGAGCGCGCGGTGATCAGGCTGCCGTCGTCGCGCGCCACCAGCACGCCGTCGAGCGACGCCATGTCGGGCCGCCCCTCGGCGGCGCGCACCCGCGCCGCGAAGTAGACGCCGTCGTCCAAGCGGTAGGCGGCGTTGGCCTGCATCTCGGTCGGAGGCCGGGCGTAGATGAAGGCGTCGATGCTGCGCTGGTACGCCGCTTCGGCGCGCGCCTCGAGGAAGCCGTTGTTGGCCAACGAGACGGCGCCCACCACCAGGCCGAACCCCACCAGCGGCACCAACAAGGTGGCGGGCGGCACGCCGAGGGCGTACGCGGCCTTCAGTTCCGAGTCCTTGGCCATGCGCCCGCCCGCCAGCAGCACGGCGAACACCACCGCCACCGGCAGCGACAGGTGCAAGAACCACGGGACCTTGAACGCCAGTAGGCGCGCGACCTCGCGGAAGGTGGCGTCTTGTTGGATGAGGAAGCGCGCCAGCACGCTCAGGAGGTCGATCGACAGGAGCAGGCAGATGGCCGCCACACCGAGCACGTACAGGCCCGCGGTCTCGCGGAGCAGCGTTCGCGGCAGGCGCCTCGGCACTGGCGCAGTATACCGGCCGGGTCGGCCCCTCCCCGACGAACGTCCGTGCCAGGCGCGCTTCCAAGCGCCGCGCGCGTGCGGCCGGCGGCGGGCTGGGCCGTACACTCGAAGCATGGAGCGCACCGAGCGGCGCGTCTGGCTGGCGGCGGTGCAGGCGCGCCTCGACGTCGGGCACGTGGCGAGCGAGGCAGCGTTCGCGTCGTGGGTGACGGGCCTCGCGCGGCGCGCGGTGGCCGACGCGCCGGTCGGGGTCCCGCGGTTGGTGGCGTTCCCCGAGGCGATCGGGTTGGCGTTGCCGTTCGCGCTCGGCCTGCCGGACGCCGCCGAGGTGGCCGCCGAACCGGACCTGCTGCGGGCCGCGTGGCGCGTGCTGCGGCGCGACGCCAGCGTAGTGCTGCGCGCCGCCTGGCGTTACCGCGCCTTCGACCCTTCGGTGTTCTTCGTGGCGCGTGCGCTTCCCAGCTACCGCGCCTACGCGTCCGCCTTCCGCGCGGCGGCACGCGCCAGCGACGCGGTGGTGGTGGCCGGCACCGCCTTCCTCCCCGACATCGAGGAGGAAGCGGCTCGCGGCGTGCACGTGGCGCGCCCGGCGGTGCACAACGTGGCCTACACCTACGGGCCCGGAGGGGGCCTGCTCGGCCGCAGCAAGAAGGTGTACCTGACGCCGGGGGTGGAGTCGCGGGTGGGGATCCGCCGCGGCCGCGTCGAGGACCTGCCCGTCATGCGCACCCCGGCGGGGCGCGTGGCGGTGGCGGTGTGCTTGGACGGCTGGTTCGACGGGGTGGTGGGCGCGCTCGACGGCCGCGGCGCGGAGGTCCTGGTGCAACCCAGCGCCAACGACGCACCGTGGGACCGCCCATGGCCGCCCGACCCGACGCTCCGGGAGGGGGAGGCGTGGCTGGCGCGCGGCCTCCGCGCCGGCCTGCAAGGCAGGACCAACCTGCGCTTCGCGCTCAACCCGATGCTGGTCGGCGAGTTCGCCGGTTTCCGGCCGCGGGGGCGCTCGAGCGTCCTGGCGAACGTCGCGCGCGTGGGCGAGGGCCCGGGGTGGGCCGACGCCGGCGCGGGGGTGGTGGCGCTGGCCGACAGCGCCGACGCCGAGGAAGTCGTGACGGCGCTGGTCGCGTTAGGATAGACGCCCGTGACGGGAACCTTGGGCCTCTTCTCGCTCGTGGACCTGTTCCAGCTGCTGTCGACGGCGCGGCGGAGTGGGCGCCTCTCGATCGACCACCCTGCTGGGCCGGCGCGGGTGTACTTCGACAAGGGCCAGGTGGTGCACGCCGACTTCGCGTCGCTGGTAGGGGAGCCCGCGGTGTACGCCTTGTTCGCCGACGAGCGAGGCAGCTTCGAGTTCCGCGTCGGCATGCCCTCGGTGGACGTCACCATCACCTGCGGCACCGAGAACCTGGTGCTCGAGGCGGTACGGCGCCTCGACGAGGCGAGGCGCGGAGAGGTGCTCACCACCATCTCGCGCGACGCGGTGCCGATGCCGCCGGAGCCCGCCGGGCCGCGCCGGCACGTCACCTTGAGCGAGGAAGAGCAGGCGTTCATCGCCCAGGTCGACGGCCGTCGCAGCGTCACGCGCATCGCCCTGGACGCCAAGCTGGACCCCGACCGCGCCCTGGCGCTGTGCGATCGCCTGGTGCGCACCGGCGTGCTGAAGCTCCAGACGCGGCGCGCGCGCACCGCGCGGCTGGTGGTGCGCTTGGCGACGACCACCTTGCCGGCGGGCACGGTGGGCGTCGACCCGGGGATCCTGGGCGCCTGGGAGCGCATCTCCGGTCAGGCGGTGACGCAGATCGCCTGCCGGCGCGAGGACGGTACGGTGCTCTCGTTCCCGGTCGCGTCGGTGGCGGGGGTGGGTCCGTACCTCGAGGTGCCGCGTGCTACGTTGTTCCGGGCCAACTTGCGCGTCGACGAGGCGCTGCTGGTTCGGCCCGTGCTGGAGCCCCGTTGACCGTCGTCGTCGATCCCAAGACCCCGTTGCTCGCGTGGCGCACCTTGCCCTTCCCAGCCGACTGGGACGCGATCTTCGGCGTCGGCGGCGCCCTGGTGCTGGAGGTCGGCTTCGGCGACGGTCGCTTCACCGTGCGCCGCGCCCAGGCCGAGCCGCAGGTGCGCTTCGTGGGGCTCGAGGTATCGAGCGCGAGCCTGCAGCGCGCGTTGCGGCGCGTGCGACGCACCGGGGTGCCCAACGTGCGGCTCGCCAAGGCCGGCGCCGCGTTCGCGCTGCAGCAGCTGTTCGCCCCGGCCTCGCTGCAGGCCATCGTGGTGAA
This sequence comes from uncultured bacterium, assembly GCA_964483695.1. GTDB lineage: Bacteria > Deinococcota > Deinococci > Deinococcales > Trueperaceae > CAZACZ01. The sequence goes on from CAZACZ010000047.1 coordinate 4,497, forward strand.
CTTCCCCGACCCATGGCCGAAGGAGCGGCACGCCAAGCACCGGCTGCTGCAGCGGCGCTTCTTCGACCTCGCCGCGGCGCGCCTGGCGCCTGGCGGCGAGATCCGCTTGGCCACCGATCACCCCGAGTACCTGGCGTTCGCGCTGGCCGAGGCCGAGGCGTCCGGCCGCTACCGCGCCGAGACGCCGGAACCGCCCGACGACGTCTTCGAGACGAAGTACGCGTTGAAGTGGCGCGATCAAGGCAAGCCGCTTCACTACGTGGTCTTCCGCCGCCGCGACGAAGACGCCGATCCCTTCCCCCACCTGGAGAGGCCCGCCACCATGCCGCACGCACTGCTGCACGGCACGCTGCCCGAAGCCGCGCCGTTCGAGAAGATCGTCTTGCCGTACCAGACGGGTCACGTGATCCTGCACGAGGCGGCCCGCGTGCTGGGAGGCGAAGGGGGCGGCGGGAGCGCGGGCCACACCGGCGACCGCTGGCTGGTGCGCGCCACGGTGGAAGAGCCCGACTTGAAGCAGCAGCTGCTGGTGGTGGCGCACCAGCGCACTGCCGACGAGGTGATCGTGCGCCTGGAGTCGTTCGGCGATCCCATCATCACGCCGACGGTGCGCGGGGCGGTGCACGCCGTGACCGAGTGGCTGCTCGGGGTCACGCGGTTGCGGCTGGTCGCGAGGAACTACTGACGTGGCCCGGGCGACGGCGCGACCCGAGGACGCGGCGATCCTGACGGCGCCCGGGTTCGCGGCGTTCCACGGCTTCACGACGCGAGCCGGCGGCGTCAGCGAGGGCGCCTACCGCTCGCGCAACCTGGGGTTGTCGTCGGGCGACGACCCGCTCGCGGTGGAGGCGAACCGGACCGAGCTGCTGGACGAGCTCGGCTTCCCGCGGGAGCGCGTGTGCGCCTTCCACCAGGTGCACGGCGACCGCGTGCTGCTGGCGGGTCCCGGCTGGTTCGAGCAGGAGGCCGACGCCGCGGTGACCGACGACCCCGAGCTGCTGCTGGTGGTCAGCGGGGCGGACTGCTTGCCGCTCCTGTTCCACGACCCCGTACGGGGAGCGGTGGGCGCGGCGCACGCGGGGTGGCGCGGCAGCGCGGCTGGCATCGCGGCGAGGGTGGTGGAGGCGATGGGACGGCGCTTCGGGAGCGACCCGACCGACCTTCGGGTGGTCGTGGGCCCCGGCATCCTGGGCCGCTGCTACCAGGTGGGGGCGGAGGTGGTGGAAGCGTTCCGCCACGCCGGCTTCCCGCGCGACGTCGCCACGCCGGACGCCGAGGAGGGGCGCTGGCTGCTCGACTTGCCGGCGGCCAACCGGGTGGTGCTGGCGAACGCCGGCGTGCCGGCGACGAACGTCATCTGCCTGGACCGATGCACCCACTGCGAGCCCGAGGTGTTCTACAGCCACCGCCGCGACCGCGGCAAGACCGGCCGGCACTGGGCGTTCGTGGCGCTGCCGCGGTAGGTCGGCTGGGGCCAGGGCGGACCGCGTG
>CAZACZ010000047.1:6087-22113 GCA_964483695.1 uncultured bacterium
GCGGTTCGCGTGGGTGAAGCGTCTGCCACTGTGGTGCGTTGCCTTGCGCGCTAGCCCTGGGGGTGTCGCGTGGCGGTTCGCGTGGGTGAAGCGTCTGCCACTGTGGTGCGTTGCCTTGCGCGCTAGCATGGGCCGCATGTCTTCCGGCTCGTCTTCCTCGCGCGTTCCCGACGCCGCCGGCGCCGACGCGTTCACGGTGGACGCGATGGCGCAGCGCCTGGCGCGTTCCGGCGCGCGGCAGTTGTCGATCGCGGGGTTCCGGCGCGCGGCGGTGTTGGTGCCCGTGCTGGAGGCGAGCGACGGTCTTGCGCTCTTGTTCACGGTGCGCGCCGCCGGGTTGCGACGCCACGCGAACGAGATCTCCTTCCCGGGGGGCCGCCTGGAGGCGGGCGAGACGGTGCTGGACGCGGCGCTCCGCGAAACGTTCGAGGAGGTCGGCTTGACGGTGGCGCCGGACGACGTGCTCGGCACGTTGAGCGACCACCCGTCTCCGGCCGGCTACGTCGCCACGCCGGTGGTGGCGCGCGTGCCTTGGCCGCAACCGCTCACGCTCGACCCGGGCGAGGTGGCGGAGGTGTTCACCGTGCCGCTCGCCGAGTTGGCCGCTACCGAACCGGAGAGCGAGGTGCGCACGTTGCAGCACTACCGGCGCCGGATCTTCGCCTACACCTGCCGCGGCCGGCGCATCTGGGGCTTCACCGGCAACGTGGTGCGCGACCTGCTCGAGGTGGTGCACGGGGCTTCGGACCTCGCGGATGGGCGCGAGCGCCCGCGTTCGTTCGAGGTGCCGTCGTGAGGACGCGCGACCTGCGGGTGGTTCGTGGGGAGGAACGCTACGCCTACTCGACCGGGGCGATCGTCGAGGCGTTGCAGGGGGCGGGCGTGCTGACCGACGACGCCATCTCGCTCGCGCGTGACGTCGAGCGGCGGCTGCGCGAACGCAACGTCCGGCGCGTGGAGTTGCCCGACTTGCTCGACATGCTCGAGCGGGGCGTGCGGGATCGGGTGGGCGCGGAGGCGGCGGCGCGGTTCCAGCGGCAGACGCCGCCGTTCGTGCCGATCGTGGTGGAGGTGCGCCTCGAGGACGACAAGGTCGTGTCCGAGCCGTTCTCGCGCCGCACCTTGACGGCGTCGCTGGAGAAGCTAGGTTTGGGCTTCAAGGAAGCGCACGTGGTCGCGCTGCAGGTCGAGCAGGGGATCCGCAGCGAGGGGCTGGAGCGCTTGCTCGAGAACGAGCTGGCGCGGCGGGTGGCGTTGGTGCTGGAAGGGCGCTACGGCCGCGACCTGAGGCTCCGGTACGAGGCGCTGACCTCGCGCAGCTTCGAGATCCGCGTGCGGGACGAGAACGGCGCTTCCTTCCCGTACTCCCGCGGGATCTTGGCGCAGTCGTTGATGACGGTGGGGCTTGGCCCGGAGTTGTCGCACAACCTCGCGAAGCGGGTGGAGGAGGCGCTGTACGCCTTGAACGTGGCGGTGGTGGCGCCCGAGCGCGTGCGCGACGAGGTGGTGCGCTTGCTGCAGCGCGAGGCGGGCGAGGAGTTCGCCCGGCGGTACCGCATCATGCGCGACGCCCGCCGGCCCGACAAACCGATCGTGGTGCTGCTCGGCGGGGCGCCGGGGGTGGGGAAGTCGGCGGTGGCGTCCGAGCTCGGCTACCGCCTCGGGATCCCCCGCATCGTCTCGACCGACAGCGTGAGGCAGGCGTTGCGCTCGCTCATCTCCCCCGAGTTGAGCCCACTGCTGCACGCATCGAGCTACACCGCGTGGCGCGCCGAGATGCTGCCGAGCGAACTGGAGACGGCGCGCCCGAAGCGCAAGCGCGTCCTGCGCGGCTTCCTGGCCCAGGTGCAGCAGTTGCGCCCGGCGGTCGTGGCCATCATCGACCGCAACATCGACGAAGCCACCTCGCTGGTGATGGAGGGAGCGCATCTGGTGCCGGGTGCGTCGCCGGGGCGCGACTTCCGCGACGCCACGGTGGTGCCCCTGGTGTTGGCGGTGGCCGACGAGGACGATCATCGCCGCCACTTCGGGGTGCGCGAGGGCCAGACCGGCAACCGGCGTGGGGCCAAGACGTACATCGAGCACTTCTCCGAGATCCGTCTGCTGCAGGAGTACCTCGCCGAGCAGGCCGGCCTCGAGGGGGTGCCGGTGATCGAGGCGAGTGACTTCGACCGGGCGGTGGAGCGTTGCGTGGATCACGTCCTCGACGTGCTGCTGATGGAGCGGGTGCAGGATGGCGCCAAGGCGTCCGAGACGCCCGGTCCGGCAGCGGTGCGCGCGGCGTCGTGAGGGTGTGGTGACGGCGTCCGCGCGCGGCGACGCCAGGGCGCGTTCGGCCGTCTGGCGTCCGGGTCGCGTTCGCGTGAGCGCGTCACGCGCTTCACGCGCTTCACGATGAAGAATGTTATCGCTGGTGACGAGCACGCAACCTAGACTGCCGCGAGGAGTTCCATGTCGACGCCGGCGATCGAGACCCAGAACCTGACCAAGTCGTACGGGGGCCGTCCCATCGTCCGGGACTTCACCTTCCAGGTGAACCCCGGCGAGGTCTACGCCCTGGTCGGCCCCAACGGGGCCGGCAAGACCACCGTCATCCGCCTCGTGGCCGGGTTGGCGTTCCCCAGCTCGGGGAGCGTGCGGATCCTCGGCCTCGACCCGCATCAGCGCCCCGACGTGCGCCGCTCGTTGGGTGCGGTGGTGGAGGCGCCCGCCGCCTTCTACCCTTACCTCACCGGGCGCGGCAACCTGCGCCTCCACGGAAACCTCGCCGGAGGCGTCACCGACGCGCGCGTCGACGAGGTGCTGCGCATGATGGAGCTCGACCACGCCGCCGAGCGCAAGGTGGGCGTGTACAGCCTCGGGATGCGCCAGCGTCTGGGGGTGGCCGCCGCGCTGCTCACGCAGCCCAAGGTGCTCATCCTCGACGAGCCCGCCAGCGGCATGGACCCGCTCAGCTTGCACCTGGTGCACTCGGTGCTGCGGCAGGCCGCCGAGAACGGCACGGCGGTGCTGCTCTCGACCCATCACCTCGACGAGGTGGTGGCGTACTGCACCCGCGTCGCGATCTTGGAGGAGGGTGCGCTGATCGACGAGGTGAACCTCTTCGACCGCCGCGAGCGGTTCCGCGTGCGCGTCACCGACCTGCACAACGCGAAGGCGCTGCTCGAGACCACGCCGTTCTTGCGTCACGTGGCGATCCGTGCCGGCGACCTGGTGTTCATCCCGCAGGACCGCGCGGCCTTGGCCCGCGTGACCCCGGCCCTGGCCGAGGCGGGCATCGGCGTGCTCGAGTTGACGCGCGACATCTTCGACTTGCGCGCCTACTACCGCGAACGCGTGAGCACCGAGCGTGGTCGCCGCAGCGCGGTGCGCGGGACGGGCGACGGTCGCGGCACCGGCGGCGACGTGCGCCGCACCGCCCAGGAGTTCCGCACCGCCAGCGAAGAGCCGCTGACCTGGGACGACGATGGCTTCGGCGACGGCACCGGCGGTCGGTCCGATCCGGACGCTCCCGGCGACGATCGGGGGGCGCGCTGATGCTGACGCTGCTGCGCATGGAGCTCGGCAAGCTGTTCCGCCTGACCAGCGTGCGCTTCGGTCTGGTGGTGCTGCTGGTGTTCCCCCTGCTGTGGGCGTACGCCCCCGGCATCTTCGAGGTGTACGGCTTCTTCCTGGTGTCGGGGTACCAGGTGCCGGCGCTCAGCCTGTTGTCGAGCATGCAGTTCCTGCTACCGCTGCTGACCGCCATCGCCGCCGCCGAGTTGCTGGGGATGGAGATCGCCAACGGCACGCTGCCCACGGTGCTGCTGCGGCCGGTGACGCGGCCGCAGTGGCTCACCGCGAAGCTGGTGGTGGTGTCGGTGGTCCCCTTCGTGATGCTGGCCGTGTTCCTGGTCGCCTCGTTGGCCGCGGGCATCCCGTACGGGTTCGGCTCGTTCGTGGGCGGCACCGGGTTGGGTGCCTCCGGCTTGCTCGGGCAAGGCACGATGCTCCCGGCCGAGGCGCTGCGCGAGGTGGCACGCGCGTACCTGGTCGCCGGCCTGGCGTTGGTGCCCATCGGCCTGCTCTCGGTGCTGTTCACCGTCTTGTTCATGAACGCGGCCGGCGGCGCCTTGGCGACGCTGGCCAGCTTGATCTTCATGCAGTTGCTGGTGGTGTTCCCCACCATCGAGCCGTTCCTGCTCACGACGCAGTTGAACGCCTACGCCACGGTGGCCGGCGGCCTGGTGTGGGTGGTGGCGCTGATCGCGCTGTACTCGGCGCTGTTCGCCGCGCTGGCGGTGGTGGTCTTCGAGCGGAAGGACTTCTAGTGCCGAGCGGGGTGGGGAAGTGGGCGGTCTGGGTCTGTGCCTCGCTGCTGCTCGCGGCCGCCCCTCGTTCGTTCGCTCAGTCGATCTCCTACACCGTGCAGGTGGTGGCGCTGTCGGACCGTGACGCGGCCCTGACGGTGGTCAGCGACCTGTTGCGGCAGGGGTACCCGGCGTACGTGGTGCGCTCGACGTCGGCGCAAGGCGACGTCTTCCGCGTGCGTGTCGGTGCCTACGCCAACCGCGGCGCGGCGGTGCTGTACGCCGCCGCCATGCCGGCGGTGGCGGGCGGTCAGCCGGTTCCGGCGCTTGCCGAGGCCATCCCGCCCGGCATCACGCCGTTGGCGCCGCGGCTGTTGGTGCAAGAGGCGCCGACGGGCGCCGAGGTGCGGCTGCTGCCGCTGCCCGACGGCCTTGCGGTGCGCATCCAGCGGCGCGCTCCCCTGGCCGAGGCGGAGTACTTGCTGGTCAGTGGCGGGACGGTGGAGCGGGTACGCGCCTGGCAGTGGTCGGTGAGCGACACCGGGGAGCGCGTGCGCGTGCGCACCATGATGCTCTGGCCCGACACCTGGCAGAGCGACAGCGCGGAGGTGCGCGACGGGTTCCGCGCCTCGCTGGTAGCGCTGGTGGCCGAGCGGCTGGGCGTGACGGTGGAGGAAGTCGCGGCGGCCGAGTTCCAGACCGCGCTCGACGAGGTGCCCCGGTTGATCGTGGTGGAACGCGTGGTGCCCGGCGCGGCGGACGGCCCGGAACTGCTGGGCATCGGCCTCCCTGCCAGCGGCCTGACGCCGGCCGGGCCGGTGGCCTACCTGGGTCTCGACCCCGCGACCTTGCCCGTCCTGCAGGACGGTGTGCGGGTGGACCTAGCCAGCGGCACGATCGATGGACGTTGGGGCGACGAGGTCGTCCACCGCGACGGCGCCAGCACGGACGTGGTGGTGGGGGACGGGTGGAGTGCGGTGGCGGACGGGCCGTTCGTGCGGTTGACGCTGGGGGCGCCGGCACCGGCGGGAGCGGTGGCGGGGTCGGCCCAGGAGTCGGCCCAGGAGTCAGGCCAGGAGTCGGCCCAGGAGTCGGCTGCGGGGCCAGCCGCCGAACCCGCCCCGGAGCCCGCCCCGGGGGCCGCCCAGGGCGCCGCCACGGAGCCGGCCCCGGAGCCGGCCACGGAACCGGCCCAGGGCGCCGCCACGGAGCCAGCCACGGAGCCGGCCGCGCAGGCGCAGGCCAGCCCGCCGGCCACGCCGAGCGTCACCTGGCGCGCGGCGGTGGGGCTGCCGCTATGGAGCGACGGTCCGCGGTTGGTCGCGCTGCACGACGGGGCGCTGTTGATCTACGACTTCCTGCCGCGCTGAGCGCGTGGGGTCATCCCAGGAACAGCGCGTTCTTCTTCGGGGTCTCGTCGGGCTCGTGCGTGCGTGTGGCCGGCGCGGTTCTGTTCCCGATCAGCGGGATCTGCTTCTCGGCCAGCCAGCGCTCGGCCATCATGGCGGCGCGGGTGCCGGCGCCGACGGACGTGCCGAGCTGGCGGTAGACCTCGTCGGCGACGTCGCCTGCGGCGAAGACGCCCTCTACGTCGGTGAACACCTCGTCCCTCACGTCGACGTAGCCGCTATCGCGCAGCGCCACGACGCCGCGCAGGTAGTCGGTGTTGGGCACGTGACCGACGTAGACGAACACGCCATCGGTGCGCAGGTCGCTCTCTGCGCCGGTCTTGACGTTCTTGGTGCGCACCCCGACGACCTGACCGTCTGCGCCCAGCACCTCGGTAACGACGGTGTCCCACACGAAGCGCATCTTGGGGTTGGCGAACGCCCGCTCCTGCGCCGCCTTGTGGGCGCGCAGCTCGTCGCGGCGGTGGATGACGTGCACCGTCTCGGCGAACTTGGTGAGGAACATCCCTTCCTCGACGGCGGCGTCGCCGCCACCGACGACCACGACCTCCTTGCCGCGGTAGAAGAAGCCGTCGCAGGTGGCGCAGGTGGACACGCCGCGGCCGTAGAACTCGTCCTCGCCGGGCACGCCGAGGCGCCGTGGGTTGGCGCCCGTGGCGATGATGACCGCGCTACCGTGGTAGTCGGCTTCGAAGCCGCGCACCCAGAAGCCGCCGTCGGGATCCCGCTCGAGACCCATGACCTCGTCCATCACGATGCGCGCACCGAACTTCTCGGCCTGCTGCACCATGCGCTGGGAGAGCTCGGGTCCGGTCACGGCTTCGGGGAAGCCGGGGTAGTTCTCCACCTCTTCGGTCTGGGCGATCTGACCGCCGGGCAGGCCCTTCTCGACGATGACCGCGTCGAGTTGGCCGCGGCCGGCGTAGATGCCTGCCGTGAGGCCGGCCGGTCCGCCTCCGATGATGACGACGTCGTGACGATGTTCCTTCTTGGGCATCGCTGCCTCCATCCGAGACGAATCTAGCATCGGGGTGCCGGGCGCAAGGTCGGCGGCGATACCCAGGAGGGGTATGTAGGCGACGCTCGTTCGGCCGTGCCCGGCGGGACCACGGCTTCGCAACGGTCGGGTCGACCCGACCCCGGTGCGCTCCCCCGGACGACCTTGCCGCGCGGGCCCACTCGGCCTATGATTTAGGCGTGACGAATGAGGCGAGCCGTTCGAGCGGCCAGGCACCCACCCTGTCCGCTTCGGTCGGAGACTACCTGAAGGCGATCTGGCAGCTGGGTCAAGGCGAGCCGGTGGCGACCGGCGACATCGCGCGCGAACTCGGCGTGACCGCGCCGTCGGTGACGGGCATGCTGGGCAAGCTCAAGCGCGATGGCTTGATCCGCTACCAGCCCTACCGCGGCGCGGAGCTGAGCGATCGCGGCCTGGCCGAGGCGATGCGGCTGCTGCGCAGGCATCGCTTGCTGGAGACGTTCCTCATCCAGGACCTCGGGTTCGGTTGGGACGAGGTGCACGAAGAGGCCGAACGCATGGAGCACGTGATGTCCGAGCGCTTCACCGAGCGGCTGGCGCAGCATCTGGGCCAGCCGACCTTCGACCCCCACGGCGACCCGATCCCCCGGCGCGACGGCAGCCTGCCGCAAGGGCCGGACGTACCGCTGAGCGACGCCCCGGAGGGGGTCCGCTTCGAAGTGCACCGGGTGCTGAGTCAGGACGCCGACGTCCTCGGGTACGTGACCGGGCTTGGCGTGGTCCCGGGCGCCGTGCTGCGGGTGACGTCTCGCGAGCCATCCGGGGAGCTGCTGCATGCGCGGGTCGAGGGCCGGGAGACGGGATCGGCCGCCGACCGGACCGGCTCCGGTCGCGCCGCGCGAAGGGCCGGCCAGGAGACGCACGTCGCGCTCTCGCGCACCTTGGCGGCGCGCATCCTCGGATCGCTCTTGCCCTGAGCGGGTGCCCCCCTGGGCGCGCGGGTCGCGTCGGCGCGGGCCGCGACTCGTACGACCGCGTCGGATCACGGGGTTGACAAGTTCCTCGCTAGCGGCAATATTAGGCAAGACGAATACGCGAACGATAGGTTCGCTAACGTCGGAGGTTCGCCATGCAGGTTGCCGTCCGTCCGATGCACTTCACCCGGCGCCGTCGAGCGCCGAGACTTCGCTTCTCGCTGGCGACGTCGTTCGCCATCCTCGCCGCTACGGCGCTCGCCCAGGAGGCCCCGAGCGCGACCCCACCCGGCGCCACGCCGCGCGACACCACCCCGGCCGATGTCACGCCGATCGCGGTGGTCGCGACCGTCGGCATGATCGGCGACGTCGCCGAAGCGGTGGCGGGACGGTGCGCCGTGGTCACCACCCTGATGGGCCCCGGCACCGACCCGCACCTCTACCGCGCCAGCGCCGGCGACGTCCGCGCGCTGCAAGACGCAGACCTGATCCTCTACGGCGGGCTCGGGCTCGAAGGGCGCCTGGCCGACGTGCTGGAGGGCTTCGCTTCGCGCACACCGACGGTCGCGGTCTCGCCGCACGCGGTGGCGCCCGACCGGCGCCTGGCCGGGCAGAACGGCTACGCCGTGGACCCGCACGTCTGGATGGACGCCTCGCTGTGGGCCGGCGTGGCCGACGTGATCGCCGCCGAACTGGCCGCCACCTCCGGGCTCGATGCTCGGTGCCCGGGACCCATCGCCGAACGGGCGCTCGCCTACCGCGCGCAGGTCGAGGCGCTGCACGCTTGGGCTGCCGATGCGGTAGCCACTGTGCCCGAAGGCCAACGCGTGCTGGTGACGGCGCACGACGCCTTCCACTACTTCGGGCGTGCCTACGCCATCGAGGTCGTCGGGGTGCAAGGCGTCAGCACCGAGTCGGAGGCGGCCGTCGCCGACATCCGGCGGGTCGCCGAGCTGGTGGTGGCGCGCGCCGTGCCCGCCGTCTTCGTCGAGAGCACTATCAACCCGCGCACCGTGCAGGCGGTAGTCGAGGCGGTCCGCCAGCGTGGAGGCGAAGTGGCCCTCGGCGACCAGCTCTACGCCGACGCCATGGGCGCGGCAGGCACGCCCGACGGCAGCTACGTCGGGATGATCGTGCACAACGTGAACGCCATCGTGCAGGCCCTCGGCGGCACGCCGCCGGCGCTTCCCGCCGCACTGGCGCCGTGGCTCGAGCGCTACGACCTGGCCGTCACCGGAGGTGTGCGGTGACGGGCGTTGCGCTCGACGTCCGTGGGCTTCGCGTCGGGTACGACGACCAGGTGGTGCTGGACGGTGTCGACCTGAGCGTCCCCAACGCGGTGATGGGCGCCATCGTCGGCCCCAACGGCGCGGGAAAGAGCACGCTGATCAAGGCCGTGCTGGGCCTGGTACCGATCCGGTCCGGCGAGGTGCGTCTGGTGGGGGAGAGCATCGCGCGCGGACGGCGGCGCGTGGGGTACGTGCCGCAGCGTTCGAGCGTCGACTGGGACTTCCCCGCCGACGCCCTCGACGTCGTGACCATGGGACTGTACGGCCGACTCGGGTGGTTCCGTCGCCCCGGGAAGGCCGAACGTGCCCAGGCGCTGGCGGCGCTCGACGAGGTGGGCATGGCGGCGTTCGCCCGCCGGCCGATCGGCCAACTCTCGGGCGGGCAGCAGCAGCGAGTGTTCCTCGCCCGCGCCCTCGTCCAGGACGCCGATCTCTACCTGCTGGACGAGCCCCTGGCCGGCGTCGACATGATCAGCGAAGCGGCGCTGGTGGCGACGCTGCGTCGCCTGCGCGACCGAGGCCGCACCGTCGTGGCCGTGCACCACGACCTGCACAGCCTGCCTCGCTACTTCGACTGGATGGCGTTGGTGAACGGCCACGTGCACGCCCATGGTCCGGTGGCCGAGGTCTTCCACCCCGATGCGCTGACGGTCGCGTACGGTGGCCGCGTGCCGCTCGCCGACGGGCGGGTCTTCGGCCCGACCGGCCCGGTTGCGGTGACGGCGAGTTCGACCGGAGGAGCGTCATGAGCGCAGTGGCGTTCCTCCTCGACCCCACCGTCCGCACCGTGGCCCTCGGCGCCGCGCTGCTGGGGCTCGGGTCCGGCGCGCTCGGCACGTTCGCCGTGCTACGGCGTCAGAGCCTGCTGGGCGACACCATGGCGCACGCCGCGCTCCCCGGTGTGGTGGCGGGGTACCTGCTGGCCGGCGGCCGCGACCTCGGCGCGATGCTCACCGGGGCGCTGCTGAGCGGGACGGTAGCCGCCTTGTTCGCCCTCTATTTGCAGCGCACCACCCGCGTGAAGAGCGACGCGGCCCTTGGCACCGCGCTCAGCCTGGGCTTCGCGGTGGGGGTCGTGCTGCTCACCGTGGCGCAGCGCCAACCGGGGGCGTCGCACGCCGGCCTGGACGCGTTCCTGTTCGGCCAGGCGGCCGCCACCTTGCCGTCCGATCTCGGGCTGCTGGCCCTGGTGGTGGGCGTCGCGCTCGGGTTGGTGGCGCTCGGCTGGAAGCAGGCCAAGCTCGCCACCTTCGACCCCGACTTCGCCGCGGCCGCCGGCCTGCGGGTCGCTTGGATCGAAGTGGCCCTCACCGGCTTGCTGGCGCTCGCGATCGTCATCGGCCTGCAACTGGTGGGGGTGGTGCTGATGTCGGCGATGGTCGTCGCGCCGGCCGCCGCCGCCCGGCAATGGAGCCGCAGCCTCGGGGCGATGGTGGGTTTGGCGGGCGTGTTCGGACTCGTCAGCGCCGTGGCGGGCGCGCTGCTCAGCGCCACCACCAGCGGCCTGGCGACCGGGCCCCTGGTGGTGCTGGTGGCGTCTGCCATCGTCGCGCTCTCGCTGGCGTTCTCTCCGCGGCGCGCCGCCCCTCAGGAGGCCTGAGCCATGCCACCGTCCCTCCTCGCGCACGCGCAAGCGTTGTTCGACGCCATCCCCTTCGCCATCGTGGCCACCGGGGTGCTGGCGGCCAGCGCCGCCAGCCTGGTGGGCACGTTCCTGGTGGTGCGGGGCCAGGCCATGCTCACCGACGCCATCAGCCACGGCATCGTGCTCGGCATCGCCGTGACGTACCTCGTGAGCCGCGTCACCAGCGGACCGTGGCAGCTGCTCGGCGCCGGGTTGGTGGGCGTGCTCACGGTCCTCGCCACCGAAGCGCTGGCCGCCGGTGGGCGGGTGAAACGCGACGCGGCCACCGGGCTGGTGTTCCCGGCGCTGTTCGCCGGCGGCGTGCTGCTTCTGAGCCTCTACGCCCGGGACGTTCACGTCGACCCGCACACCGTGCTGCTGGGCGAGATCGGCTTCGTGTGGCTCGACCGCGTGGCGTTCGCCGGCCTGGAGATCCCGCGCGCGTTGCTGACGCTGGTGCTGGTGCTGGTGCTGGACGTCCTGTACGTGGTCGCGTTCGGCAAGGAACTGGTGGCGGCCGCGTTCGACCCCGTGCTGGCGCGGAACCTCGGCCTTCGGCCGCGGCTGGTGCAGGTCGGCTTGCTCACGCTCACCTCGGTCACGGCGGTGGCAGCGTTCGACGCCGTCGGGGTGGTGCTGTTCGTCGCGTTCGCCATCGTGCCCGGCGTCACCGGCCGGTTGGCGGCAAGACGCTTCGGTGGTGTGCTGGCGCTGGCCGTGACGAGCGCGGTGCTGTCGGCGTTGGCCGGGTACCCGGTGGCGGTCGCCGCCGACGTCTCCATCGGCGCCACCATGGCGGCGCTCACGGGGGTGCCGCTGGCACTGGCGCTCGCGCTCCACCGCGTGCGCGCCCGCCGCCGTCCGGTGAGAACCGCCACACATGCGTTGGGCATCGGAGAAATGTCATAGGAGTGCGTCAGGAGCGGGTGCTAGCGTGCGGCTCGGAAGAGGTCGGGAGAGGTACGAGCGTCTTGGCGAGCCGGGAACTCGCCGCACGGACCACGAACCCTCCAGCACCGCACGCACCCCGCTCCCGCCCGTGGCGTCGACGCCGCGAGCGGGCGTGGTCGCCCCCACCGCCTAAGTCGTTCGCGGCGGCGCGGCACCGGCGGACAGCGCGCGAAGCGGGCCTCGACGACACCGAAGGAGGCGCGTTCTCGCCATGCCATCGAGCCGACCCCGCCCAGGCGATCCGAATGCCGCGCCCGACGCGGCGCGGGTGCACAGCGACACCGGTGCCATCCTCGACGCGACCCGTCGCTTGTTCGACGGCGAGTGCTTCAGCCTCTCCGACCTGACCCAGGTCGGTCATCCCGTGATCTACGCCAGCCCAGCCTTGGAAGACCTCACCGGCTACCCCGCCGACGAGATCCAGGGTCGCAACATCGGCTTCTTGATGCGCAACGACACCGATCAGGAGGGTGACCGCGCCTTGCGCGCCGCGCTGGCCGGTGGCCGACCGTCCACCGTGGTGGTGCGCACCTACCGGGCCGACGGCTCCTTGTTCTGGAGCGAGCAACGTCACTACCCCGTGCAAGACGGCGAGGGGAAGGTCACGCATCTGCTCAGCGTGCTGCGCGACGTGACGCACCAGGTGCACGCCGAGGGAGCGCAGAGCCTCGGGCTCGAGCTCAGCTCGTCGCTCGACGGCGACGGCCGCTTCTTCAGCTACGCCCTGCTGCTGCACGACGACGGCCGCAACCAGGTGGCGTGGGCGTCCGACGCTTGGCAGAACGTCACCGGCTACGGCGTCGACGACCTGCTCAAGGGCGGGCCCGAGCGCTTCGTCCACGCCGAGGACCGCGACGCGCTCGTGACGCGGCTGCGCGGCCTGCGCAATCAAGAGCGCCGCACCGACCAGTACCGCATCGTCACCCAGGGGGGACGGGTGCTGTGGGTGGAGGACTTCGCCGCCCGCCGCTGGCGCAGCGACGAGGCGGGCATCACCGCGGTGTACGGCATGGTCAAGGACATCACCGCGGCCAAGCGCGACTCCGCCGACATGTGGAGGCTGGCGCACGTCGACCCGCTCACCGGCCTGCCGAACCAGCACCTGCTGGAAGACCGCGTCCACCAGGCGCTGCAGCAAGCGCGCCGCAACCGCACCCAGGTGGCGTTGGCGCTGCTCGACCTCGACGACTTCCGCTTCGTGAACCAGACCTTCAGCCGGCGCCAGGGCGACCGCCTGATCACCGAGGTGAGCCGCCGCTTGCGGCGCACCATCCGCCGCACCGACACCTTGGCACGTTGGGGCGGCGACAGCTTCGCGTTGCTGCTGGTCGACCTTCCCAGCGGCCGCGCGGTGCTGCCGGTGCTGGAGAAGGTGCTGAACGCGGTCAAGCAGCCGTACCGCGACGGCACCCTCACGCTGCAACTCTCCGCCAGCATCGGGGTGGACGTGCACCCGGACGGCGGCCGCACCCCGAGTGCCATGATCGAGCGCGCCGCCACCGCGCTGCGCCGTGCCAAGGAGATGCAGCGCGGCGGGTACCGCTTCGCCGACGACGGCTTCGACGGCGCCATGCGCGCACGCATCGCGCTCGAGTCGGAACTGCGCAAGGCGCTGGCAGAGGACGAGTTGGTGCTCCACTACCAGCCGCGCGTCGAGCTCGACTCCGGCGCGATCCACAGCGTCGAGGCGCTGGTGCGCTGGGTGCATCCCACGCGTGGGCTGCTGAAGCCCGCCGACTTCCTGCCGATGGTGGAGGAGGCGCAACTCGGCCCCGACCTGTTCGCCTGGGTGCTCGAACGCGCCTGCCGGCAAGCCAAGCGTTGGCAGCGCCAACGCACGCCGCGCCGCGTGGCGGTGAACGTCGGCCCGCAGGCGCTGGAGCAAGACGACTTCGCCACCGTGGTGCAGCGCGCCCTCGGTCGCTACGACCTGCACCCGGGGCTGCTGGAGCTCGAGATCAGCGAGCGCACCGCCTACGCCACCCTCGCGGCCAGCGCCGCGCGGCTCGCGGAGGTACGCGAGATGGGCGTGCACGTCGCTCTCGACGACTTCGGCGTGGCGCACTCGTCGCTGACGCAGCTGCGAGAGCTGCCGCTCGACGGGCTCAAGATCGACCGCAGCTTCGTCACCAAGTTGGGGGACGACACCCCCGGCGAGGACCTCGACCTGCTGCGCGCCATCATCGCGCTCGGCAAGAGCCTGCACCTGCGCGTCACCGCCGAGGGGATCGAGACCAAGGAGCAGAACAGCCTGCTGCGTTCGCTGAAGTGCGACGACGGCCAGGGCTTCCTGTTCAGCCAACCGGTGCCCGCCGAGTACGTCCCGGCGTTCGCCTGAAGCACCACGCGCGCAGTCGCGCCTTGCGCCGGCCGCTCACGCCCAGCGGCGGCCGTTGCCCGCCCTGCGCTGGCCGTGGCGCCCTGCGCAGGCCGTACCGGATCGGTACCGGCCGCGCGCGCCGGCTCCGGTAGACTGGCAGGCGTTGCCGCCGCCTCGCGTCCTGCGCAGTGCGGCGCTCGCGAGGAGCCGTGATGGACGACAACCCCCTACTCTCGACCGACTTCCGCATCCCCTTCGACCGCATCACCCCCGAGCACGTCGTGCCCGCCACGCGCCACGCCCTGGCGCGCGCCGAGCGCGAGCTGGCCGAGCTGGTCGCCGCCCACGCCTCGAACCAAGCCGGTACGTTCGCGTCCACCATCGGCGCGCTCGACGACCTGGCGCTGCGCCTGGCGCGCACCTTCGGTGTGGTGCGGCACCTCAACGGGGTGTCCAACTCGCCCGAGCTGCGCAGCGCGTTCAACGAGGTGTTGCCCGAGGTCACCGCCTTCTTCGCCAAGCTCACCACCCACGATGCGCTCTGGCAGGTCGTGAAGCGCTACGCCGACAGCAGTGAGGCACGAGCGCTCGACCCGTTGCGCGCGCGCCACCTCCGGAAGACAGTGGACGAGTTCCGCCGCGCCGGCGCCGACCTGCCCGAAGCCGAGCGCGCCCGCGCCGAGGCGCTGAAGGTCGAGCTCGCGAAGCTCGGCACGCGCTTCGGCGAGAACGTGCTGGACGCCACCAACGCCTACGAGCTGGTGGTCGACGACCCCGCCATGCTCGACGGGCTGCCGGAGGGGGCCATGCGCCGCGCACGCGACGCGGCCGCCGCACGCGGTCAGGCCGGCTACCGCTTCACCCTCCAGGCGCCCTCGTACATGCCGTTCATGAAGTACGTCGCGGACCGCGCGCTGCGCCAGGAGCTGCACCAGGCGTTCCATCGCGTGGGCACCGAAGGCGAACACGACAACCGCGGCGTGGTGCGCGAGATCCTGGCCAAACGCCGCGAGCTCGCGAACCTCCTCGGCTACCGCGACTACGCCGACCTGGTGCTGGAAGACCGGATGATGAAGTCGGGCGAGCGCGCGGTGGCGTTCGAGCGCGAGTTGATGGAGCGCACCGCGCCGTACTTCGAACGCGAGGTGGCCCAGCTCGAGCGCTTCGCGGCCGACGAGCTCGGCATCGAGCAACTCGAAGCGTGGGACCTGGCGTTCGTGTCGGAGAAGATGCGGCTGGCGCGGCTCGACCTCGACGAGGAGGCGCTGCGGCCCTACTTCCCGCTCGACGCCGTGCTGCACGGGCTGTTCCAGCTCACCGAGCGCCTCTTCGGGGTGCGGGTCGAGGCCGTGGGCGGCGTCCCCACCTGGCACCCCGAGGTGCAGGTGTACGACCTGCGGCACGAGGACGGGACCTTCCTCGGTTCGCTCTACGCCGACTGGTTCCCACGCGAGTCGAAGCGCGCCGGGGCGTGGATGAACGGCATCGTCACCGGCGGTCCCACCGCCGCCGGCTTCGATCCCCACGTGGGCGTGATCATCGCCAACTTCACCCCGCCCGACGCGGGCGGCGCGCCGCTGCTGACGCACGACGAGGTCCAGACGGTGTTCCACGAGTTCGGGCACCTGCTGCATCACCTGATGTGCCGCGTCGAACTGCGCGCCCGCGCCAGCATGAACGTCGCCTGGGACTTCGTGGAGTTGCCCAGCCAGATCCTGGAGAACTGGACATGGGAGCGCGAGGCGCTCGACCTCTTCGCGCACCACCACCGCACCGGCGAGACCATCCCGGAGGCGCTGTTCCAGAACCTGAAGCGCGGCCGCACGTTCCTCGAGGCGATCGCCCAGATGCGGCAACTGTCGTACGGCACGGCCGACCTAGCCCTGCACGTGGCCTACGATCCGTTCGCCGACGGGGATCCCTTCGAGGTGGCGCGAGCGGCGATGGAACCGATGGAGGTCCGTCCCGAGTTCGCCCAGGGGGAACGCCTCGCGCGCTTCTCGCACGTGTTCGCCGGCGGCTACGCGGCCGGGTACTACAGCTACAAGTGGAGCGAGGTGCTCGAGGCCGATGCCTTCGGGCGCTTCGCCCGCGAAGGGATCTTCAACCCCGACACCGGCCGCGCGTTCGCGCGCGAGATCCTCGCGAAGGGAGACTCCGACGACCCGGAGGCACTCTTCCGCGCCTTCAT
>CAZACZ010000048.1:0-21444 GCA_964483695.1 uncultured bacterium
GCGCTGCGGCCGCGGCCGCCGTGGCGCGAGCGGCTGCCGTCGGCGCGGCCGCCCCCGGCCGCCGGACCTGCAGCAGCGGACCTTCGTCGGCCGAGCCGCTGGGCTTGAACAGGCTCAGGCTCTCGCCCTCGTCGTCGCGAGCTGCCTGCCCCGGCTCCACGATGGAGCGCTCCTCGGCTGCCTGCACGCTGACGTCCCGCGCCGCCTCGGCGCCGGCAGCGCCCTCGTCGGCGAACGACGCGATGGGCGCGTGCACCGCCACCACGTCGCCTTCTGCCACGAGGTGCTTCTCCAGCACGCCGGCGAACGGGCTCGGCAACTCGACGGTCACCTTGTCGGTCATGACCTCCACCACCGGCTGGTCGAGCGCGACGGTCTCGCCCTCCTGCACCAGCCAGCGGACGATCTCCCCCTCGACGACCGATTCGGCCAACTCGGGCAACAGCAACTCTCTCGCCATGCGGACTCCTCGCTGCGGGTTCGTTCGCGCCACCGCGCGCGGCGGGTGACGGGTCGGGGCGGGCCCTTCCCTCAGTACTCCAGGACGCGCTGCACGCCCTTCAGGATGCGGTTCGGACCAGGCAGGTACTCGCGGTCCTGGGCGTACGGATAGGGCGTGTCGAACCCTGCGACGCGGGCCGGGGGCGCCAGCAGCGCGTCGAGCACCTCTTCGGCGATGGTGGCGGCGACCTCGCTCATCACACCGGCGGTGCGCGGCGCCTCGCTGACCAGCACCACGCGTCCCACGCGCGCCACGGCCTCGAGGACGGTGGTGGCGTCCCAGGGCATGAGCGTGCGCAGGTCGATGACGTGCGGCGAGATCCCTTGCTCCACCAGGGCCTCGGCCGCACGCATGGTCTCGGCCATGCTCCCGCCGTAGGAGACCAGCACGACGTCGTCCCCTTCGCGCCGGACACGCGCCTTGCCGATCGGGAGCAGGAACTCCGGGTCGTCGGGAACGTCTTCCTTGACGGCGCGGTAGAGGCGCTTCGGTTCCATGAAGACCACCGGGTCCTCGTCGCGGATCGCCGCCTTGAGCAGGCCACGGGTGTCGGTCGGCGTCGACGGGAACACCACCTTGAGGCCCGCCGTGTGCACGAAGTGCGTCTCGGGGCTCTGCGAGTGGTGATGCCCACCCTTGACGCCGCCGCCCGCCGGCATGCGCAGCACCAGCGGCGCGGTGAACTGGCCGCCGGAGCGGTAGCGCAGCTTCGCTACCTGCGAGACCAACTGGTCGAAGCCGGGGAAGACGTAGTCGGCGAACTGGATCTCGGCCACCGGCCGGAGCCCGTGCACCGCCATGCCCAGCGCGGCGCCCACGATGGCGGCCTCCGAGAGCGGCGAGTCGATGACGCGGTCGGGGCCGTA
Source organism: uncultured bacterium (assembly GCA_964483695.1). Classification (GTDB taxonomy): domain Bacteria; phylum Deinococcota; class Deinococci; order Deinococcales; family Trueperaceae; genus CAZACZ01. The sequence goes on from CAZACZ010000048.1 coordinate 1,369, forward strand.
CTTGTCGAACAGCTTCTCGGTGGCGAGGAACACGCCGCCGCGCTTGCCGACGTCCTCGCCCATCACCACCACGCGATCGTCGCGCGCCATCTCCTCGTCGAGGGTGCGCGCGATGGTCTGCACCATGTTCAGCATCGTCACGGCGTCTCGCCTCGCCCACGAACGGTCGACACGCTCATCCCAGCAGCTCCTCGCGCTGCCGCAGCAGGTGCGGCGGCACCTCGGCCAGCACGTCCTCGAACATCCACTCCACCGGCACCGCACCGGCGCTCTCGGCTTCGGTCTGCGCCTGCGCCAGGGCGGTGTCGAGCTCCTGCCTGGCCTCCGCCTCGGCGTCGTCGCTCCACCAGCCTCGACGTTCGAGGAAGCGGCGGTACCGCGCCAGCGGGTCGCGCTTGCGCCACGCCTCGACCTCGGCGCGCGGGCGGTAGTGGCGGTCGTCGTCCGACGAGGAGTGGGCGCCGTAGCGGTACACCAGCAGTTCGACCAGCGCCGGCCCCACGCCCGCCCGCGCGCGGTCGATCGCCTCGCGCGCGACGTAGTACGAAGCCAGCACGTCCATCCCGTCGACGTAGTACCCGGGCATGCCGTACCCGTGCGCCTTGGCGTGGATGGTCTCGGCGCCGGTCTGCTTCTGGAAGTCGACGCTGATGGCGTAGCGGTTGTTCTCGCACACGAACACGATCGGCGCGCCTTGGGCCCCGGCGAAGTTGACGGCCGCGTGCCAATCGCCTTCGCTGGTGGCGCCGTCCCCGAAGCTCGCGACGGTGACCTGGCCGCTGCCCCGCAGCTTCATGGCGATGGCGGCACCTACCGCCGGCCCGATGTGCGAGGCGATCGGCGACGCGATGGTGAACACGTTGAGCGCCTTGGAACCGGCGTGATACGGCATCTGGCGGCCGCGGTTCGGGTCGGCGCGCGTGCCCATCGCTTGACCGATGAACTCCTTGGCCGGCACGCCAAGCGCCAGCAACAGGGCGACGTCGCGGTAGTACGGGAAGAGCCAGTCCTCGCCAGCGCGCATGGCGTGCGCCACGCCCACTTGGGCGGCCTCGTGGCCGGCGCTTGGCGCCACGAAGCTGACCTTGCCCTGGCGCTGCAGGCGGCTCATGCGGTCGTCTGCCAGGCGCGCCAGCAGCATGTCGCGGTACATGCGGGTGAGGTGCTGCGGTTCGAGGTCGAGTTCGAACGGCGCGACCCACTCGCCGGATTCGCTGAGGACGGAGATCGGTTCGTCGCTGAACGGCTCGAAGCGTTGCGACTCGCGGATCATGCGTGCCTCCCTTCGTCGAGGCGTGCTGCTGCCAGGCGTGGGCTTGCGGACGGTGCGGACGTCGGACGTGAGCGGACTGGCTGCGAGCGTGCCGGCTGCGAGCGTGCTGGACGGCCGCGCCGCCACGAGCGAACGCCCCGGCCGCGCGCGGCCGGGGCGTGGCTCGAGACGATGCATCGTAGGCCCAGGACGACCCCTGGCCGGCCGATCGAGCGGCCGTTGCGGTTCGAGGTACGGGTCGACACGGTCATCATCGGATGGCTTCACCGAACCGGAACACACGTCGGGGACGAGTACCCCAAGTCCTCCGAACGGCGTTGGCCGAACGATACCACCCGGCCCGCGCCGCGGCCGTAGCGGAGTTCCCACGCCACGAACAACCCCCGCACCGCCGCCGCGAACGGCCGACGGTACACTGGATCGCGCATCGATCGCTCGAAGGGAGCGAACCATGTCCAGCGCCACTCCTCGCGCATTGCTCGCGGTCGCCATGCTCGCGTTGGCGATCGTCGTGGCCTACCGCGTGGGCAGCACGGCGTGGCTCTGGATCACCTTGGCTGGCGTGTTCTTCCTGGTGCTGCACGCCCGCCTCGGCCCGTACCCGTTCTTGGTGGCCGGGGCGCTGTTGACGGGCACGGGGGTCGGCACGCTGCTGGAAGTGAGCTGGCGCTGGAGCGGCGCGTTCCTGCTCGGCCTCGGGGCCGCGGCCATCACGGTGGAAGCCCTGGCGCCCCGCCCGGGGAGGGGCGCCTTCGCTCTGGGCGTGGCGCTGCTGATCCTCGGGACCGCGGTCGGCTTGACCGAAGCCGGCCGTCAAGGGTGGCTGGCGCTACTGCTCGCCGCCGGACTGGCCGGAGCCGGCGCCGCGTTGTCGCGCGTAGGACGCTGATCGACCCGCTGGCGCACCACGCGGCGCCGCGTTCGTCCGCTTCGCACCCCTGCGCCTACGCCGAACGGGCGCCCCGCGCGTTGCACTCAGGATGTGCAAGCGGGACGTGGAGCACGTGGGCCATTCGGTAGACTGGACGACAAGACGGTCCCAGCGTGCACCCTAGGACCGGCGCGACCACCGCGGCGCGGAACCAGCCACCGCGGTACCGACAGCATCGACCGCGGGCCGGCTGCGTGGCCGGCCCACCGCTCGGAACGCATCGCCTCGATGGCCTTGCCCCTACCCGACCGAGCGACGCGTGAGGAACCGAACGAGCCGTCCCGATCCACGGGCTCCGGCTCGGTGCCGCCACTGGAGGCGGCGAACGACGCGGAGGGATCATGGAGCAGACCATCCAACGAGGCCTGGACGGCGTCTACATCGACACCAGCGCCGTGTGCCACATCGACGGAGCCAAGGGCGAGTTGGTGTACCGCGGGTACGACATCGGCGAACTGGCCGACCGGGCCAGCTACGAAGAGGTCGTCTACCTGCTGTGGAACGGCGAGCTCCCGAACGGGGCGAACCTCGAGGCCTTCCGTGCCGAACTGGCCACGAACTTCTCCGTGCCTGCCGAGGTCTACGACCTGCTTCGCTCGCTGCCGAAGGATGCCGCGCCGATGCAGACCTTGCGCACCGCCATCTCGCTGCTCGGCACGTTCGACGCCGACCCCGACGGCGTCGACGCGGCGAACGTGCACCGCATCGGCAGCCGCCTGCTGGCGCAGTTCCCCACCGTCACCGCCGCGATCGAACGCGTCCGCAAGGGGCTCGATCCGGTCGAGCCGCACCCCGAGCTGAGCGTGGCCGGCAACTTCCTGTACATGCTCACCGGCGAAGTGCCCACCGAGGCCGCCACCCGCGTGATGGACGTGGCCCTGGTGCTGCACGCCGAACACGGCTCCAACGCCAGCACCTTCGTGGCGCGAGCCACCGCGTCGACGCTCACCGACGTCTACAGCGCCATCACGGCAGCGGTGGGAGCGCTCAAGGGCCCGTTGCACGGCGGCGCGAACACCGCCGTGATGCGGGCGCTGGAGCAGATCGGCGGCGTCGATGCCGTAGAGCCGTACGTACTGGACGTGCTGGCGAAGCCGAACGGCCGCGTGATGGGCTTCGGTCACCGCGTCTACAAGGTGCTCGACCCGCGCGCACAGGTGCTGAAGGACGTCGCCCAGCACCTGGCCGAGGAGTCCGGGGACAGCAAGTGGTTCGAGATGAGCCTGGAGATGGAACGGGTGATGGACCGCGAGATGGCCAAGCGCGGCAAGATGGTCAAGCCCAACGTCGACTTCTTCAGCGCTTCGGTCTATCGCATGCTCGGCTTCCCCGCCGACATGTACACCCCCATCTTCGCCGTCGCGCGCATCTCGGGCTGGATGGCGCACCTCTTCGAGCAGTACGCCGACAACCGTCTGATGCGGCCGCGCCTGGTCTACGACGGCCCGACCGGCAAGAAGTTCGTGCCGATCGAACGGCGCTGAGCCTCCCCGGCCCCGGCGCCATGCTGGGCCCCAGCTAGTCGGGCGCCCAGCGGATCGTGTCGCCCGCGTCCGCGGTGTCGTCGCTGGCCAGGGCGTCGCCTGCGCCCGCAGCGTCGCCCACCGACGCGCCGACCGAGGTGGCCGTCTGGCCGCCGGTGCCATCGCTGACGTCTTGCACGAACGCCCGCAGCCATGCGCCGTAGCGCACGGGGTCGTGGTTCCACGCCTCGACATGCTGGACCCCGTCCAACCGCCGGTAGGCGAGCGGTGCGTGGAGCGCGGCGGCGAAGGCGTCGATGGTCTCGATGGGGACCGTCGTGTCGTGCGTCCCGGCGATGAGCAGCACGGGCGCGTGCCAGCGGGCCACGCCGTCGACCTGCCGCAAGGCGGCGAGGTCGATGCCGGCGCGCCACCTCGCCACCAGCATCACCGCACGTGCGAAGGCCGCCGGGAACGGGAGCCTGGCGCGCCGCGCCGCCGTACGCACGGCCGCTTCCGGGTCGACGAGCGGCGAATCCAGGATCAGCCCCACCAGGGGCGGAAGGTCCGACGGCCAGCACTTGGCCGCCTCCAGCGCCACCGCTCCGCCCATCGAGATCCCGAAGACGACGATGCGCTTCGCGCCACGCTCGGCCAGCGCCCGGGCGCCGACGATCGCGTCCTGCCACTCGCTGGTGCCGTAGTGGTAGAAGCCGTCCGGGCTCGCATCGCTGGCGTCGTGGTTGCGGTACGACAACGCGAGTACGGGCGCCCCCACCTCGTGGAACGCCGGCAAGGCCCGCAGCGTCTCGCTCCGCTCGCCGCGCCGCCGCCCGTGCAGCGCCAGCACCGCCGTGCCAGCAACGGCGCGTTCGCCCGGGTCCGGGGGCACGTACCACGCCGCGAGTTTCCCCGCCGGGCCGTCGAGGCGGAGGTCCTGGAAGGCGATGCCGTGGTCGCGCGCCGGGTCGCGACGATAGTAGAACGCGTCCATGCGCGCGGGCACGCCGGGCCGCGGCGCCACGCCGGCCACCATCGTCAGCGACCGCACCACGCGCCCGCCGGCGTCGGCCAGCACGTCGCCCAGGACGCCGTGCCCTCCCTCCCAGACGAGGCCGAAGGCGCCCCGCAGGCGGGTGTCCGCGTGCTGCGGCGGGTCGGGCGGCGGGGCGGGAAGCACCACCTCGAGGTCCGTCGCCGCGGCGTCGCCGGGAGGGTGACCTGGTGGGTCGCGCGGCGACTCGTCGCGCGGCGACCCGCCGGGCGGGTGTTCGCCGGGCGGGTGTTCGCCGGGCGGGTGGCCTGGCGGGTGATCGCCGGGCGGGTCGCCTGGCGGGTCGCCCGAGCCGACCGGCGGCACCGGCCGCACGTCGAGCACCGTGAACTCCGGCATCAACCCGTAGGCGCGCGGCACCAGGAAGCGGTGCGCCACGCGCCAGGCGACGGCCACCGCGAGCGCCACCGCCGCCAGCACCAGCGCGCCCACCACCCACAGGACTACGACGCCGGTCACGATGCCGGGGGCTCGTCTCGCAACACGCCGGCCTCCAGCCGCAAGACGCGCTCGGCGGCGGCGACCAGCGCGGGCCGATGCGCCACCACCACCACCAGGCGCTCCTGTGCCTCACGCTGCAACGTCCGCACCAGCACCGCCTCGCTGGCCTCGTCGAGGTTGGCGCTCGGCTCGTCGAGCAGCAGCACCGCCGGCGCGCTCAAGAGGGCCCTGGCCAGCGCCATCCGCTGACGCTGCCCACCCGACAGTCCGGCACCGTCCTCGCGCAAGGCGTACTCCAGGCCGCCCGGCAGGGAAGCGACCGCGGCGTCCAAGTCGGCACGCGCCAGCGCCGCCCAGAGCGCCTCGTCGGCGAAGTCGCGGCCCAAGGTCAGGTTGTCGCGCACGCTGCCGCTCAGCATCGCAGCGTCTTGCGGCACGTACGCCACCCGGGCCCGCAGCTCCTCTTCCGACCAGGCGTCCAACGGCCGGTCGGCCAACCGCACCGACCCGTGCGTCGGCTCCAGGAAGCGCAGCACCAGGCGTAGCAGGGTGCTCTTCCCCGCCCCGCTCTCCCCCGTCACCGCCACCAGGCCGCGTTCGGGAAGCGCCGCGGTGGCGTTCACCACCACCGCGCCTTGGTCGTCGTAGGCGAAGCCGACCTGGTCGAGCGTCAAGCCGCCCGCCCGGCCGGGTCGGCTGGGCGGTGCGCTCGGGGCCCCGGGGCCCGCAGCGGGTGGCGCGCGAGTGGCGTCGCTGCTCGGCCGCGGCCCAGGCTCGGTCGGCGCCCCACCCGCGCCCACCGCCGGCGCCTCGTCGTGCGCCACCAGCGCCTGCAGCCGTGCACCGGCCGCCCCAGCCTGCCGCAGCAGCGCGAAGGCGCGCGGCAGTAGCTGGCTGGGGGTCGCCAGCATCGCCACCAGCGTGACGTAGCCCACGACCGCCCCGACCGTCATGCGGCCCTCTGCAGCAGCCCGCGCCAGCACCGTCACGAGCACCCCCAGCGCCGCGAACAGCAGCACCTGCGAGAGCGGCACCGGCACGCTGGCCAGGAGGTTGCGCTGCGTCACGGCGCGCACCACGTCGCGGTTGGCGCGCCCGAAGCGCCGCAACATGAACGGTTCGGCGCGGAAGGCGCGCACCACGTCGTGGTGGCGCAGGCCCTCTTGCAGGTGGCCGCCGATGTCCTCGGTGCGCGCCTGCGCGGTGCCGCTGACGCCGCCGATAGCCCGCCCGATCCGGTCCAACACCACCAGCAGCGGCAGCGCCATGGCCACCAGGTAGGCGGTGGCGCTGGCGTTGGCGGCGAACAACACCGCGCCCACCCCGAGCAGCGTGCACGACTCCGCCACTAGCGAGCCGAGGCCGTACTGGTAGAAGACCTCGATCTCCCGCAAGTCGGCGACGATGCGGCTGGCCAGGCCGCCGCTGCTGCCTGGCAGCCGTCCCGGCGTGCGCTCGAGCAACGCGGCGTAGGCGCGCTCGCGCCACGTCGCGCTCACCCGGGCCGCGGCGCGCCCCAACGCGGCGTCCTGCACCCACAAGGCCAGTGCGCCCGCCACCACGACCACGCCGGCGGCGCCGAGCACGCCGGGCAACGCCGCGAGCTCGCCGGCGGACAGCACCCGATCGAACAGCGGCGTCACGAAGAGCGGCACCACCGCGACGCGCAACGCGGCGTTGAGCACCGCGGCGACCATGCCGATGACGGCCGCCGGCGTGCGCGGGAAGAGCAACGCGTTCACCGAGCCCCCGCCCCCGACGCAAGCGCGCCCGCGCGGCGCCGGGGCGTCCCGCTCGCGTGGGCGTACACGACGCTCACGCCCTGCGAAGCGCCCGGCTCGCGCGCGGCGCTACCAGCGCACCTCGCCATAGGTGTCTTCCCGGTCGGGGCTGGTCGAGAACATCGTCACCGGAGCGCCGGTGAACGACTCGACGAGCTCTAGGTACGCCAGCACCTCGCGCGGCAGGGCGGCCCTGCTGCCTTTGCCGCGAAGCTCGCCCCAGCCCGGCATCTCGCGGTAGACGGCGGCCCCGTCGCGGTACTCGACGCAGACCTGGAGCGTGTCCAGGCCGGACAGCACGTCGAGCTTGGTGACGACCAGCCCGTCCACCCCGTTGATGTCGCAGGCGTACCGCAGTTGCACCAGGTCGAGCCACCCCACGCGCCGCGGCCGACCGGTGGTGGTGCCGTACTCGTCCCACTGGTTGGCGCCGCTGCCGCGTAGGCGCAACGCCAGTGCCTCGTCGTGGATCTCGGTCACGAACGGGCCATGTCCGACCCGCGTGGCGAACGCCTTCACCACGCCGTACACCCCGTCCAGCGCCCGGTGGCTGACGCCCGCCCCGACCAGGATGCCACCCACCGTCGGGTGGCTGCTGGTGACGTACGGGTAGGTGCCGTAGGCGAGATCGAGCATGGTGCCCTGGCCGCCTTCGAACAGCACGCGCTGGCCCGCCTGCAGCGCCGCGCGCACCAACGCGCCGGTGTCGCGCACCATCGGCGCCATGCGCTCGCGCACCGGCGCCATCTCGTCCATGGCAGCGTCGACGTCGACCCAGCCGACCCGAGCCGTGGAGTTCGGCTTGGCCTCGATGAGCCGCGCGAGCCGCTCGCGCAGCACCGCCTCGTCGAGCAGGTCGCCGGCACGGACGCCGATGCGGCGTGCCTTGTCGGAGTACGCCGGCCCGATGCCGCGACCGGTGGTGCCGACGAAGCCGCCGCCCTCGTCGTTCTTGCGATGGTGCGGCAGCACCAGATGCGCCTCGTGCGACACGTGCACCGGTCCCGGGTCGCGGCGCGCGCGCATGGCGTCGAGTTCGCTCAAGAACGTCCACGGGTCGATCACCATGCCGCCGCCGAGCACCGAGGCAGGGCGGTCGTGCAGCGTGCCGACCGGCAGGTGATGCAGCTTGAACACGTCCGCGCCGACCACCACCGTGTGCCCGGCGTTGGCGCCGCCGGAGTAGCGCACCACCAGATCGGCCTGATCGGCGAGCGCGTCCACCACCTTGCCCTTGCCCTCGTCGCCCCACTGGGCGCCCAGTATCGCGATCCCCGGCATGCTGCCTCCTGCGCCGCCCTCCCGTCCGGCGGGAACGGGGCGACGTCCGAACGCGAGCGTACCAAGTCGCCGCGAGACGGTAGGCTGGGCGCGTGTCCGACTCCCGCCCCTCCCCCCGTCCGCGCGTGCTCCTCACGACCGCGACCAGCCACCGCACGACCGGTCTGTGGCGTGAGGACGCGCTCACCGGCCGCAACTACTCCGAAGCGGTGGCGGCGGCCGGCGGCCTGCCGTTCATGGCCGCGGTGCTCGACCCGTCGCTGGCGCCGGCCTACGCCGCCGACGCCGATGCGCTGGTCCTGACGGGCGGGGCCGACGTCGACCCGGTGCGGTTCGGGGGCGCCCCGGAGCCGGACCTCGGGGTGGTCGACGAGCGTCGTGACGCGTTCGAGATCGCCCTGTACCACGCGTTCCGCACCGCGGGCAAAGCGGTGTTGGGGGTGTGCAGGGGGCACCAAGTGATCAACGTCGCCGAGGGCGGATCGCTGGTGCAGCACCTACCGGCGGTGGCCGGCACCTGGCAGCACGACCAACGCGACCTGCGCGGCGTACCGTTCCATCCGGTGCGGCTCGAGCCCGGCAGCCGCCTGGCCGAGGCGTTCGGCACCCACGAGATCCGCGCGAACAGCTACCATCACCAGGCCATCGACCGGCTCGGCGCGCACCTGCGCGTGACGGCGCGGGCGGGCGACGGCGTGATCGAGGCGGTCGAGGGCGACGGCAGTGGGTTCGTGCTGGGCGTGCAGTGGCACCCCGAGATGTGCTGGAGCACCCACCCGGCGCAGCGCGCGCCGTTCGACCTGCTCGTCGCCGCAGCGCGCGAGGGGCTGCGAGTCGCGCCACGCGCGCGTTCTTGACAGCCGCCCACCTTCTGGTAGACTCTCCGCCATGACGCGCTTCCAGACGGGAGGTGGTGCCGTGGACGACGGCTATGGCTACATCGCCATGCATCCGGTCGCTCCCTTCGTGCTTCCCCTCACCGCCGGCTTCGCCGCCCCTTTGGGCGAAGCACCCTCTCGCGTGCGCGCCGCCTGACCCCCCAGCCCGTCGACTCGGGGCCTCCGCCGACGCTCACGCGCGCCGCTAGGAGATCCCACCATGGTCGTCGTGATGTCGAAGGACGCCCCGCGTGCGCAGCTCACGCGGGTGCTCGAAGAGATCCAGAGCCTCGGGTTCACCCCGCACCTTAGCGAAGGCGAGTCGCGCACCCTCATCGGCGCCATCGGTCCGGCACCGACCGAAGAGGTGCGCGAGCACCTGCGCGCGCTCCCCGGTGTCGACACCGTGGTGCGCATCACCAAGCCGTTCAAGCTCGCCTCGCGCGAGTTCCGCCACGACGACTCGTACGTGATGATCGGCGGTGTCAAGACGGGTAACGGCCGCTTCGTGGTGGCCGCCGGTCCGTGCGGCGTCGAGAGCCGCGAGCAGCTCACCGAAGCCGCCGGCATCGCCAGACGGCACGGCGCGCAGCTACTGCGAGGCGGCGCATACAAGCCGCGCACCAGCCCCTACGCCTTCCAGGGGTTGGGCGCCGAGGGGTTGCGCCTGCTCGAGGAGGCGCGCGCCGCCACCGGGCTGCCGATCGTCACCGAGGTGACCGCCCCCGAACTGGTCGAGACCGTCGCCGCCAGCGCCGACATGCTGCAGATCGGCGCCCGCAACACCCAGAACTTCGCGCTCCTGGCCGAGGTCGGCAAGGCAGGCAAGCCGGTGCTGTTCAAGCGCGGCATGTCGACGTCGATCAGCGAGTTCTTGCAGGCCGCCGAGTACATCCTCAGCCAGGGCAACCCGAACGTGGTGCTGTGCGAGCGTGGCATCCGCACCTTCGAGACCTCCACGCGCTTCACGCTCGACGTGAGCGCGGTGCCGGTCCTCAAGGAGCTCAGCCATCTGCCCGTCTGGGTGGACCCGAGCCACGCTGCCGGCAGGCGTCCGCTGGTGGGCGCCCTGGCGTTGGCGAGCGCCGCGGCGGGCGCCGACGGCCTGATCGTCGAGGTCCACCCGAAGCCCGAGGAAGCCAAGTCCGACGCTGCCCAGCAACTCGACGACGCCGAGTTCGGTGCCCTCATGGCACGCCTCAAGGCCGTCGTCGAAGCGCTCGGCAAGCGCTTCTGAGATGCGCCCTGCCCCGCTCTTCTCGACCGTGGTGGTGGCGGGGGTCGGCCTGATCGGCGGCTCGGTGGCGCTCGGCACGCGCCAGCGCTTCCTAGCAGAACGGGTCGTCGGGCTCGACCGCGACCCGACCGTGCTGGACGCGGCCCGCGGGCTCGGGGTCATCGACGAGGCGCACCTGGCTCCGGGCCCCTGGCTCCGCGAAGCCGACCTGGTGGTGCTGGCCACGCCCGCGCGTAGCCTGGTGCCGTCGGGCGAAGCGATCTTGCCCCACCTCGGCCCCGACGCCCTGATGACCGACGTCGGCAGCGTCAAGGAGCCCGTGGTGCGCGGCCTGCGCGCGCTCTCGGCCGGGCGCTTCGTGGGCGGCCACCCCATGGCGGGCAGCGAACGGGCTGGCGTGCTGCACGCCGACGCGGCGCTGCTCGAGAACGCCGTCTGGGTCCTCACGCCCGACGACGACGCCGACCACCCCACCAACGCCAGGGCGTTGGCGCGGGTGCGGACGTTCGTGGAAGCGCTGGGCGCCCGTCCGATCGAGACCACGCCGGAACAGCACGACCGGCTGGTGGCGGTGGTGAGCCACCTGCCGTACCTGGCCGCGGTCGCGCTGACGTCGTTGGTGGACCGCGGCGAGGAGCGCGCCTTGAAGATGCTGCTGGCGGCCGGCGGCCTGCGCGACTTGACGCGCGTCGCGAGCGGCGACCCGCGCATGAGCCGGGACATGGTCAGCGGCAACCGCACGGCGGTGCGGGAGGCGCTGCAGGCGTTCCGCGAGGAGCTGGCCGGGCTCGAGCGCATGCTCGACGACCCGGAGGCGCTCGAGGAGCGCGCCGCGGAGGCCAAGCGCGTGCGCGACTCGATCCCCATCGTGCGCCGCAACCTGCTGCCGGCCCGGCACGAGGTGGTCATCGCCGTGCCCGACCGACCCGGCGAGTTCGCCCGCATCACCCAGGCGCTGGGGGCGGCGGCGGTGAACATCAAGGACCTCGAAGTGCTGGCGGTGCGCGAGTCGGGCGGCGCGATCCGCCTCGCGTTCGAGGACGAGGACTCCCTGGAGCGCGGCAAGCGCGTGCTGGCCGCTGCCGGCTACGAGGTGCGCGGACGCAACGGGTCCGCGGCCTGACGGCGCGGCGGAACCGAGGCGCCCGTGGCGCGTGAAGCGCTGTTCGACCTGGCCGTGAACCGGGCGCTGACCTACGCCGCCCGCCTCGGCTTGCTGCCCTGCGGCGAGGAGCACGAGGGGCCCGGCCGAACGCGTCCGGGCGGCCGGAGCGCAGCGGGCGAGGCGCTGCGCATCGGCCTCGAACCGTGGTACCTCAAGACGCGCTTCGCCTACCGCGTCCCGCTGGAGCAGGTGGTGACGGCGCTGGAGGCTCTCCCGCCCGTGGCCGACGCGCGCCGCGCGCGCTGGGACGGCGGGCCGGACGGCCACTGGGTCGTCGGGTAAGGCTGACGCGCCGCGGCGACGTCAGCGCACGCGTTGGAACAACCCGGCCATCCCCTGACCGCCCCCGACGCACATGGCGATGATGCCGTACTCGACGTCGCGGCGCCGCATCTCGGCGAAGAGGTCGGCGGCGATGCGCGCCCCGGTGGCGCCGAGCGGGTGGCCGATGGCGATGGCGCCGCCGTTCACGTTGAGCTTCTCGTCGGGGATGCCAAGCTCGCGCTGGCTGTAGAACGCCTGGCTGGCGAACGCCTCGTTGATCTCGATCAGGTCGACGTCGGCGAGGGTCATGCCGGTCTTGGCGAGCAGCTTGCGGATCGCGGGCACCGGCCCCACGCCCATGATCTCGGGCGGGACGCCCACCACGGCGGCCTGCACGAACCGTGCGAGCGGCTCCGCGCCGATGGCGCGAGCCTCCTCCGCCGTCATCACCACCGTCATCGCGGCGCCGTCGTTGAGCGGGCTGGAGTTCCCCGCCGTCACGGTGGCCGCCTCGTCGTCGGCGAACACCGTCGGGAGCGTCGCGAGGCGCTCTAGGCTGGTGCCCGGTCTCGGTCCTTCGTCCTCCGAGAGCATCACCTCGTGCCAGCCGCCTGCTTCGTCCTCCACGCGGGTCGGGACCGGCACCACCTGCGGCGCGAAGCGGCCGGCGGCGCGCGCCGCCAGCGCCTTGTGGTGGCTGGCGAGGGCGAAGCGGTCCTGCTCCTCGCGCGTGATGCCGTAGCGGCGCGCGACCGCTTCGGCGGTCTGGCCCATGGTGTGGTACGCACCCGGCTTGCTGCGCACCAACTCGCGGTTGACCGCGAGCCGGTGCCCGCCCATCGGAACGCGGCTGCTGCAGTCGCTGCCGCCCGCCAGCACCACGTCGGCCATGCCGGTGGCCACGGCGTGCACGCCCTGCACGATCACCTGCAGGCCGGAGGCGCAGAAGCGGTTGATGGTCGCGCCGGCCACGTGGTCGGGCAGCCCGGCGATCTGGCTCGCGATGCGCGCAAGGTTGTAGCCCGCCTCCCCTTCCGGGTGGGCGTTGCCGATCAGCACGTCGTCTACGCGCGCCGGGTCGAGGCCGGGGGTGCGATCGAGCGCCTGACGGAGGACGAACCCGGCCAGGTCGTCGGGCCGCGTGTCCTTCAGCTTGCCCTTGTGGGCGCGGCCCACCGGGGTCCGGATGGCCGTGGTGATCACCACGTCACGCACGTCGTCGCTCCTCCCTCGCCGCGCGCCGGGCCGCCGCCTGCCGGGGCCGCTCCCGCGACCCGCCTCAGTTGGTGTGCCACGGTCGGATGACGATGGCGTCGTCCTTGAGGTACGCGACCTCGGGGCCTCCGCCGTCGTCGTCTTCTGCGTCGTCGGCACCGGCCTGCGCCAACGCGCTGCCGATGCGCAGTTGCGGGCTACGGATGCGCTCGGCCCAGATCACGGCTTTGTCGTTGCCGCCGGCCCCGGCATGCGCCAGGCCGCGCAACGTTCCGACGACGATGATGTCGTCGTTGGCGAGGATCTCCGCGCCAGCGTTGACGTCCCCGAGCACGACCACCGAACCCGTCGACTCGACGCGACCGCCGGACCGCACCGTGCGCGCCACGATCACCGTCTCCCCTCGGGCCTGCAACACGTTGGTCGGCGGGCGCACGTCCGTGAGCGTGCCGCCGGCAGCCAGGACCTTCTCGGCCACGCGCTGCACGACCTCGAACGGGGTGCGCTCGCCGATCTCCAACGCGACCTTCTCCTGCAGCAGTTCGCGGTGCGCATCGAGCGCCTCGGAGACGCCGACGACGTCGTCGCCGACCTCCAAGCTCAGCAGGATGCCCCCGCGGGTCCCTCGCGCCTTCATGGGTTGGCGGCCACCTCCACACCTTGCTGGCTCCAGTAGCCCGCGAGGAAGTCCCGCGCCACCGGCACGGACACGCGTGAACTGGAGCCGCCGTACTCGATGAATACCACGACCGCGATGCGCGGTTCTTCCACCGGGCTGAAGCCCATGAACCAAGCGTGGGTGTAGTCGCCGCCGCGCGGCGTCTGGGCGGTGCCCGACTTGCCCGCCACGCTCATCGGGAAGACGCCCGGCCCCATGATGGTGCGCGACGGGAAGTCGGTGAACATCGCCCGCATCCCCTCGGTCAGCGTCGACCAGAAGCGCCCGTCGACCTGCGTCACGACCGGCTCCACCTCCTGGTCGCCGATGCGCTTGACGAGGTGCGGCTGCACCATCGTGCCGTTCAACGCCAGCGTCGAGATGAACTGCGCGATCTGCACCGGCGTGGCGAGCACGTCTCCCTGACCGATGACGGTGTTGAGGGTGAAGCCGGGGAGCCAGCCGTGCCCGTACTGCGGCTGCGCGCGCACCCAATCGCGGTCCGGCACGCGCCCGGCCTTCTCCTCCAGCAAGCCGATCCCGACCGGTCGCCCGAAGCCGAACTCGCGCGCGCGCTCGACCAGGTCTTCGATGAACGGCGCCCAGCCCACGGAGAAGTCGGGCGTGTTGACGGCGGCGTTCCAGAAGTAGGTGTTGCAGCTGTCGGCGATCGCCTCGCGCACGGTGTAGCTGCCCTTGTCGTAGGTGGCCCAGTTCTCCCAGGTGATGCCGCCGTAGCGGAAGCGCGCCGAGCAGGAGTACGCGGTGCGGGGCGTGACGTAGCCGTTCTCGAGGAGCGCCGACGACGTCACGACCTTGAACGTCGACGCCGGCGCGTACGCCTCCACCGCACGGTTGGCGAGCGGCATGTTGGTGCCGTCGGTGAGGATGGCAGTGACCTGCTCCGGGTCCGACGGGCGGTGGGTGAAGACGTTCTGGTCGAAGGTCGGGTGGCTGGCCATGGCGAGGATCTCGCCGGTGCGGGGGTCGAGCGCCACCAGCGCGCCGCGCACCTGGCTCTCGAGCGGCAGGCCGACCCTGGCGCGGTCCTGGTTGACGTACGTCAGAGAGTCGGCCAGCACGTCCTCGGCCAGGCGCTGGACCTGCGGGTCGAGCGTCAGCACCACGTCCTGACCCGGCGTCGCCGACCACTGCACCACCGCCGCCACCTCGGCGCCGCGGTTGTCGACCTCCACCTTGCGCTGGCCCACCGCGCCGAACAGCACCTGCTCGTACGCCGCCTCGATGCCCATCACGCCCACCAAGTCGTTGGCCGAGTACCCGGGGTTGCGCGTCGGGTCGGCCTGCGAGGTGTAGCCGACGGTCTGCGCCGCGAGGTTGGTGGGGTAGGTGCGCTCGATGCGCTCGCGCAGCACCAGGTTGGGGTTGAGGGCAACGCGCTCCTCGATGGCGGGCACCAGCTCGTCGGGGATGTTCCAGGCCAGCACGGCGCCGTGCTGCACCTCCTCTGGCTTGGTGCGGTCGGGCGGGCGCGGTTCGCCGGTGAGGCCGAGCAGCGCGCGCAGGCGGTCCCAGTCGTAGATCTCGCCCCCGCGGTACAGCAGGTCGTAGGCCACCCGGTCGTCCGCCAGCACGGTGCCGTCACGCGCCAGGATGCGGCCACGCAACGGCTGGATGCGCTGTTCCTGGGTGGCGTTCTGCTCGGAGCGAACGACGTACTCCTGACCCATGACCAGCTGGAGGTACATCAGACGCACGGTGTAGAGCGCGAGCACCGTGAACATCATGGCCAGCACCACCTTCATGCGGGCAGCCATCAGAGCAGCTCCTTCTGCAGCACGCGGCTGCGCTCCAGCAGCGCCGCCGACCACGGCAGCACCAGCAGGCCGGCCGCCACCGTGAGCGCGCCCTCCACCACCGCCACCGCGGCGACGCGGCCGATCGCGAACGGCGCGTCGGCCAGCCACGCGAGCAGGCCGGTCATCACCGCCCACTTGCCGGCCGTGGCGACGAACACCACCAGCATGCGCTCCAGGATGCCGGAGTTGGTCAGTTGCGCCCGAAGGAACGACGCCACCAGCGCCGCGCCGGAGAGCGCGAACGCGTGCATGCCCAAGATGCCGTGGCCCATCAGGTCCTGCACCATGCCGACGCCGTACGCCACCAGCACCAGTTGCCACGGCTGGATGCGCCACAGCAGCGTCAGGACCGCCAGCAGGAACAGGTCCGGCGGCGGCACCGGCGCAAGCAAGGCGGCGAGGAACCCCTGCGCCACCACCAGGATCAGGTAGAAGAGCACCAGCCGCATCGCGCCAGTCTACCGAAGGACGCCGCGGCGCCGCGCCCTTGGGGATCCGCGCCGCAGCGGTATCGTGAGCCATGGCGATCTTGGTGCTGCACGGCGGGGCGGGGTCCATCCAAGCGGAGGACGAAGCGGCGTACGTGCGCGGCTTGCGGCGCGCGGCCGACGCCGGGTACGCGGTGCTCGAGGGCGGTGGCGGCGCGCTCACGGCGGTGCTCGCCGCGGTCGAGGAGATGGAGGGGAACGCCGAGGCGTTCAACGCCGGCGTCGGCGGCGCCCTCACGAACGACGGCCGCGTCGAACTGGACGCCTGCGTGATGGGCTCCGACGGCAGCGTCGGCGCCGTCGCGTGCGTCGGGACCAGCGTGCATCCGGTGCGCTTGGCCGAGCGCGTGCGGCGCGAGAGCCCGCACGTGCTGCTGGTGGGCGCGGGGGCCGAGGCGTTGGAACGCGACCCCGTTCCCAACGCCGCGCTCGTCACCGAGCGCAGCCGCGCCCAGCTCGCGCGCTGGCGCGAGCGCGCGCGAGCCACGCTCGATCCTTCGCCCTCCGGCTCGGGGACGGTCGGCGCGGTGGCGCTCGACGACGGCGGCTTCCTGGCCGCCGCCACCAGCACCGGCGGCGTCGTGGGGCAGTGGTCGGGTCGGGTGGGCGACACCCCGATCCCGGGAGCCGGCACCTACGCCAGCCGCTACGCTGCGTTGTCGTGCACCGGCAAGGGCGAGGCGTTCGTGCGCGCCGTGACCGCTCGGACGGTCGCGCTGGCGATCGAGCGGGGCGAGCCGCTGGCACGGGCGCTTCAGGACGCGCTCACCGACGTCGAGCGGATGGGTGGCTCGGGCGGCTTGATCGTAGTCGACCGGCACGGGCGCTTCGGGTTCGCCTACGACACGCCGTCGATGGCGTACGCCCTGCGCGCGCCGGGCATACGGGAGGAGGCGGTGGGACGCCAGGCCGAGGTGCGGGTGATGACGCCGTGATCCACACGCTCACGCCCAACCCCGCGCTCGACCTGACGTACCACGTCGAGGAGTTCGCCTTCGACGACACCGTCCGAGCATCGACCGTGCTGCGCGCGCCCGGCGGCAAGGGCATCAACGTCAGCCGTGTGGCCGCACGGCTGGGGCACGCCACCGTGGCCATGGGCTTCGTCGGGGGGCGCGCAGGCGACGAGCTCGAGGAGCTGCTCGAACAGGAGCGCGTACGCACCTGGTTCACCCACGTGCCGGCCGCCACCCGCACCAACGCCATCGTGCAGGACGCCCGGGGCCACCAGTTGCGGGTGTCGGCGCGCGGCGAGCAGGTCGATCGGGAGCACATCGCCACGCTGCTGCAGAGCCTCTTCGATCTGCGCGCCCCCGACGTGCTGACGCTGTCCGGCTCGTTGCTGCCGGAGATGCCGGCCACCTTCCTCACCGACGTCATCGAGCGAGCTGCCGGCGCCGGCGTGCGCGTCGCGGTCGACGCCGACGGCGCCGAACTGGCGCACGCGGTGCAGGCCGGCGTGTACCTCGTCAAGCCGAACCGCTACGAGCTCGAGCGCCTGACGGGCAGCGACGTGGCGACGGTCGACGACGCCGTCGCCGCCGCGCGCGCGGTGGCGCGGCAAGGGGTACGGATGGTGCTGGCCAGCCTCGGTGCCCTCGGCGCCGTGATGGTCGTCGGCGACGAAGCCTGGCACGCGCAGGCGCCGCGGGTGGCGGTCGCCTCCGCCGTGGGCGCCGGCGACGCGCTGCTGGCCGGGGCGCTGGTGGCCCTGGTCGAGGGCCGCGGCCACGAAGCGGCGCTACGCCTGGGCGTGGCCTGCGGTACGGCCACCGCCATGACGCCGGGGACGGCGCTATGCCGCGTGGAGGACGTCGAGGTGCTGCTGCCGCAGGTCAAGCTGCGCGCGGTCTAGACGACGGCCTGGAGCATCACGCACTTGAGGTAGCGGCTCTCGGGGAACCCGAGGCGCTCGGGGTGGTCGGGCGAGGGACCGAAGCGGCCGAGCACGCGGCACGCGCGGCCGGCGTCTGCCGCCGCCTCGGTGAGCACGTCGAGGAACGCGAACTCGGAGAGGTGGGCGCTGCACGACGAGGTCGCCAGCACCCCGCCCGGCGCCAGCAGCCGCATGGCGCGCAGGTTCAGCTCCTTGTAGCCGGCGGTGGCGCGCGGCAGGTCGCGGGCGCGCTTGGCCAGCGCCGGCGGGTCGACGCTGATGGCGTCGAAGCGCGCGCCCTCGCGATCGAGCACGCGCAGCCGCTCGAAGGCGTCGGCGCGCGTGCGGCGCGGCGCCGGCAGGCCGTTGCGCGCCGCCGCCGCGCCGGCCGCCTCCAGTGCCGTCGCCGAGGCGTCCACCAACTCGACGTCGTGGAAGCCGGCCGCCAGCAGGTGCAGCCCGAAGCCGCCGTGGTAGGCGAAGGCGTCGAGGCCGAGGCCGCCACCTGTCCCGGCTCGAAGCGCCGGCGCCAGCCGGGCGAAGCGCGCGAAGCGGCGGTGGTTCACGCGCTGGTCGAGGAACGCGCCGGTCTTCTGCCCCTCGCGCGGCGCCACCCGCCAGACCAGCGTGCCGTCCGACACCTCGACCTCGTCCGGAACGTCGCCATGAAGCACCGTCACGTCCTGCTCCAGCCCTTCGAGCGCGCGTGCCTTGGCGTCGAACCGGCCGAGCACCCCCGCCGGCGCCAGGCGGTCCACCAACCGCGTCACCAACGCGGGCACGTGCGGCTCCACGGCCGCGCAGCCGTTCTGCACCACCAGCACGGGGCCGAGGCGGTCGACGATCAGGCCGGGCAGACCGTCGGCCTCGGCGTGCACCAGGCGATACCCGGTGACGCCCGTCATCTCCGCGTCCGGGTCGTGCCACAGCGCCTGCCGCAGGTCGAGCGCGGCGTCGAGCGCGGCCACCAGCTCGGGCGTGTCGACGGGAGCGTCGCGGCGGGACACCAGCCGCAACGCGATGGTCGAACGCGGATGCGCCGCCGCCCAGCCGAGCACGACCCCGCGCCGGTCCCGCACCGGCGCGAACCCCGCCTCGACGGGCAGGTCGAGCACGTCGGAGCGGTAGACCCAGGGGTGGCCGGCCAGCAACCGTGCGGCGCCGCGATCGTTCACCCGCGCGCCGACAGCGCCGCCCGCGTGGCGGCCGCGGCCGGCATCGCCGCTGCGCGGCCGGCCCGTGCTCATCGTCCGAAGATGTTCGGGAGCTCGTCGAGGTCGACCAGCACCTCGCGCGGTTTGCTGCCCTGGTGGGCGCCCACGACCCCGAGCGCTTCCAGCGAGTCCATCAGCTTGCCCGCGCGCGCGTGGCCCACCTGCAGGCGCCGTTGCAGGCGCGACACGCTCGCCTGCCGTTCGTTGATCACGAGCTCGGCGGCGACGCGCAACTTGTCGTCGTTCCAGTCGATCAGGCCGCTGGCCTCGGACTCGTTCGCCGAGGGCGGATCGAAGTCGCTGCCGTAGGCCTCCACGAAGTCGTCGTCGAAGTACTGCCGCCTCAGGAAGGCGCTCACGCGCGCGATCTCGTTCTCGCTCACGAACGGACCCTGCAGGCGCACGGCTTTCACCAGCCCCGGCTGGTAGAAGAGCATGTCGCCCATGCCGATGAGGCGTTCTGCCCCCATGGCGTCGAGGATGGTCCGCGAATCGTGGCTGCTGGAGACGGCGAACGCCATCCGCGCCGGTACGTTCACCTTGATCAGGCTGGTGAGGATGTCGACCGAGGGACGCTGCGTCGCCAGGATCAGGTGCATGCCGGTGGCGCGCGCCATCTGCGCGAGCCGCATGATCGCCGACTCCACTTCCTTCGGGCTGGTGATCATCAGGTCGGCCAGCTCGTCGATCACGATGGCGATGAACGGCAGCGGCGGAAGATCCAGGTTCTTCGCCTTCTCGTTGTACTGATCGAGGTTCTTGGCCCCGAGCTTGGACATCATCTTGTAGCGCCGCTCCATGTGCGCCACGGCGCCGAGCAGCACGCCGGCGGCGTCGGAGGGGTTGGTGACCACCGGCCGTAGCAGGTGCGGAACGCCGTCGAACGGCGTCAGCTCGACCATCTTCGGGTCGACCATCAGGAAGCGCAGCTCGGTCGGCAGGAACCGGTACAGCAGCGATCCGACCAGGGTGTTCACCGCCACCGACTTGCCGGAGCCGGTCGAGCCGGCGATCAGCAGGTGCGGCATCCTTGCGAG
>CAZACZ010000048.1:21454-22108 GCA_964483695.1 uncultured bacterium
CGAGGTCGCCGACCACCATCTCGCCGTCGATCGACTTGCCGAGGATGATCGGCAGGCGCGCCTTGGCGCGGCGGAAGCTGCCGGACTCGGCGGCTTCGCGGAAGCGCACCAGCTCGCGGTTGGCGTTCGGCACCTCGAGGCCGATGACGCTCTTGCCCGGGATCGGCGCTTCGATGCGAACCGACGCCGCGGCCATGGCCAGCGCCAGGTCGTCGGAGAGGTTCGAGAACCGGCTGATCTTCTCGCCGGGCGCCGGCTCGACCTCGAAGCGCGTCACGGTCGGGCCGCGCACCGCCGCCACCACCCTGCCTCCGAGCTTGAAGTTGGCGAGCGTCTCGTCGATCTGCCGCACGCGATCGCGGTGCTCGCGGGCCAGCTCGGTGCGGTCGAGCGGCGCCGGTTCCGGCTCGTCGAGTAGGTCGATCGGGGGGATCTGGATGGGGATGGCGCCGACCTCCGGGAGCTCCACGCCGGCCGACCGGCCCGCCGCGGCGGCGGCCGACGTCGACGACCCGGCCGACGCCCGGGAACCTACGCCGGCTCGGGCAGCGCCCTTGCGCTCGGCAGGGCCGTGTTGCGCGCCGTCGGCGGCGCGAGCGGCGCCGCCTTGGGCGTGACCACGCGAGCCGCCTAGGTCGCGCGTGCCGCCGAGGG
>CAZACZ010000049.1:0-21363 GCA_964483695.1 uncultured bacterium
CGCGGGCCCGTTCGTGCGCCGCCGCTCGCGCATGCGCGGCGCCGAGCTCGCGCTCGACGCGTTCGAGCTCGGCGTGGGCGCGCGCGGCGGCGGCGCGCAGCGCGGCGCGCCCTCCGGTCGCATCGTCCACCAGGGCGGCGATCTGCTCGTCGAGCTCGGCGCGCCGTTGCCGCGCTCCACCTAGGTCGCGCTCGAGCTGCAGGCGGGCGGGCAACGCCTCGGCCGCCGGCGACGCGGCCTGATGCGCCACTGCCTGTTGCGCCACTGCCTGTTGCGCCGCGGCCCGGTGCGCCGCACCATGGTCGACGCGGACCACCCGCGACAGCCCTGGCCACAGCAGCCACGCCAGCGTCAGGGCAAGTCCTGCCAGTCCAGCCGGCCACGCCCGTGGCGCGTCTCGCAACCACACCGCGCCCGCCAACGCCGCGGCGACGGCCAAGCCCCATCCCACCCAACGCCGCGCCGCGCCACGCCGCGCCAGCGTGTCGGCATCGGCGATCGCCGCGACGAGCGTGTGGATGGAGCGCTCGACGGAGTCGCGCTCGTCCCACGCCCCCTCGCACGCCGCCACGCGCTCCACGCCCTGCCGTGCGGCCTCGGCGAGGACCGCGAGCTCCCGTGGGTCGGCGTCCGGGGCAGGCGCCTCCGCCAGGCGATCGCGGGCGTTCGCGACCAGGCGCTCGGCGGCGGCCAGGCGCACGTCGGCGTCGCGGAGCGCCCGGTCGGTGTCGGCAGCCTGCTGCCGGGCGGTGGCGGCGGCCGCGCGCCATGCCGAGGCGCTCTCGTACGCCACCACGCGCGCCTCGTCCCACCCCTCTCCGAGACGCGCGCGTGCCGCGTCGGCGTCGGCTGCGGCATGCTGGATAGCGGCGAGCAGGTCCTGCGCGTCCGAAGCGCGCTGCTGCTGCACGGCCAGCTCGGTGGCCAGCCCGGAGACGGTGTCCCCAGCGGCCAGCCAGGCGCCATCGCGGCTGGCCGCGTCGCCGGCGGCAGCGAGCCGCTCGCGCAGCCCGAGCCGCTCGCTCCAGGCGGGCCACAGCGCGACGAGTCGCTCCATCCGCGCCCGCTCGGCGCGCAACTCGGCGAGGCGCTCCTGGGCCGCCTGGACGCGCCGATCGAGGGCGGCCTCCTCGGCGCGCAGCTGGTCGTACGCCGCCGCCTGGGCCCTGGCCGCCTCGACCGCCCGCCGCGCCTCCTTGAGGTCGCCGGCCAAGCGTGCGACGAGCGTGGAACCGGCGCGCGGCAGCAGCAGCTCGTCCGCTTCGGCCTGTAGGGCACGCAGCACGGCGCGTGCGTTGCGTCCGGCGCCCGCCACGCTGGCGGAGTAGATGCGCTCTTGCACGTCGTCTCCGGTCAGCGTCTCGAGCGCCTGCAGTTCGTCCAGGCCGAAGGCGAACACGCTCTGGTAGACCTTGGCGTCGAGATGGCCGAGCACGTCGTCGAGGCGCGCCTCGGCGGGGCCGCCCGTGGTCAGGTCGATCAGATCGAAGCGCTTGCCCTTGCCGTGGCGCTCGAGCCGGTAGCGCCGGCCATCGTGCTCCACCACCAGGGCACCCCGGATCTCCTCGGCGCCCCCGAAGAGCATCTGCCGCACGAAGCGCAACAAGCTGGTCTTGCCGGCTTCGTTCGGCCCCTCGATCAGCACCAGCCCGCCCGTCGGCGGGCTGTCGATGGCATAGTCGCGGTCGCGCAACCCCAGGAAGGCGCCCACCTGGATGCGTGCGATCCTCACCGTGCGGCCCCTTCGGCCCTGGACCGCGCGCCTCGGGCCGCGGTCGTCACTCCGCCTCCAGCGCGTCCAGGCGGTCAAACGCGAGGCGCTCGGCCTCGTCCCAGATCTCCCCGGCCGAGGCGACGATGGCCTCCCAATCGAGCTCCCCGGCCACCCCCAGCAACCGCGGATGCCGCCGCAGGGCGTCGACCCGTGCGTCGACGGTCGCGGGCGCCTCGGAGCGAGCCGCGACCGACCGTTGCAGCAGATCGGCCAGGAAGTCGCCGGCGCGGGCGCGCGCCTCGCGGTCGAACGGCGGCCTCGTCGCGAGGCGCAGCCGCTCCCACCACACCCGCTCGGGGGCCGCGTCGCGCATCGCGGCGAGCAGACCCTCCTCCGCGCCCGGTCGGCGCAGCGCGTCGTGCACCACCGAGGCGCCATGCACCCGGCCTCGGAGGATGACGCCGCGCCCGTCGGCGTCGTCGAGCGCGGCCAGGGCGCGTTGGTGCAGCAGGTCATGCAGCTCGGACAGCGACGCCGGCTCGGGGGCCGCGTCGCCCCTCAACTCGAGGGTGATCTCGGCGAACCGCCAGCGGTCGGCGGGGCGGAACTCCACGCGCGGGGCGGCGCCAGGCGTCACGTCGACCAGCAGGAACCCCTTCGCGCCCGTCTCGGTGGGGTCGCGTGCCTGCAGGTTCCCGGGGTAGGCGACCACCGGGTTGGCAGCATGCAGCACGCGCCGATCGTGGACGTGCCCGAGCGCCCAGTAGTCGAGGCGGGCGCGCTGCAAGTCGGCCAGCGTACAGGGTGCGTAGCGCCCGTGCCCGGGTTGATCGCCGACGTTGGCGTGCAGCAGACCGACTTGGAAGGCGTCGGTGGGCGCACGCGCGAATTCGAGGGCGAGGTTGGCGTGGACGTGGCGCTGAGGGTAGGAGACGCCGTGGACCAGCGCGATGGTGTGGCCGTCGCGCTGCACTGGCACGGTGGCGACGGCGTCGTGCCCGAACACCGTGACGCCGGCGGGCCAGTCGGCCACGGCCGGCCAGCGCCCTCCCGCTGGGTCGTGGTTGCCGTGCACCACGAACGTCGGGATGCCTTCGCGGGCGAGCCGCTCGATGCCGCGCACGAAGCGCAGCTGCGCCCGCACCCCGGCCACCTCGTCGTCGTAGACGTCGCCCGCCACCAGGACGAAGTGGACGTGCTCGGCGACGCACTGCGCCACGGCGTCGTCCCAGGCCGCCAGCGAGGCGTCGCGCAGCTCCTCGGCCAAGTCGGGGCGCACCGCCGCCAGACCGTGGAACGGCGTGTCGAGATGGAGGTCGGCTAGATGCGCGAAGCGTAGCGCTTGCATCGGATCGGCCCGTCCTCCTCTCCCGTGTCGGTGCCTCCCGCGGGTCGTGACCCACGCTACCACCCGTCGGAGCGCGCACCCAGGGGCGGAGGCCGCGGCCAGCACGGCAGGTTGACAGGATCGGCAGGTGCTTGCTATGCCGTGCGTAGGGTACAGTATGCGAAACGTCGTTTCTTGATACGAAACGACCCCGGGGTACGGCGGGAGCGCACCGGTGGACCCCGTCGGGAGGGTTCGGGATGTTGAAGTCCTTGTCGCGGGGCATCCAGGTACTCCAGTGCTTCACGCCCGAGTCTCCGAGCCTGCCCCTCACCGCCATCGCGGCCGAACTCGGCGTGCCGAAGGGATCGGCGTTCCGGCTGGTGTCCACCCTCGAGCAGCTCGGCTTCCTGGACCAGGACCCTGCGTCGAAGCGTTATCGGCTCGGCGTGAAGGTCTTGGCGCTCGGTCAGGCGTGCCTTGCCGGTATGGTCTGGCCGGACGTGGCGCTGCCGCATCTCGAGGAGCTGGCGAAGGGTACGCGCGAGTCGGCCAGCATGGCCATCCTCGACGAGACCGACGTGGTGTACGTAGCGCGGGCGTCCATTCACCGGGTGATGAGCAGCAACCTGTTCGTCGGCTCGCGCCTGCCGGCCTACTGCACGTCGCTGGGCAAGGTGCTCCTGGCCTACCTCGACGACGCTCGACTCGATGCCGTCTTGGACGCGACCGACTTCCGGCGTTACACCCACCTGACGGTCGTCGACCCGATGGAGCTGCGCGCGTCCTTGGACACCATCCGACGACAGGGGTACGCCATCAGCGACCGCGAACTCGACCTCACGCTCCGCTCCATCGCGGCGCCGGTACGCGACGCCAGCGGCACCGTCGTCGCGGCCATCAACGTCTCCACCTTCGCTTCGCGCGTGCCGCGCGACGAGCTCGAGGAGCGCATCATCCCTCTCCTGCTCGCATCCGCCCAGACCGTCTCGAGCGCGCTCGGCCATCGGCCCGGTGCACGGGTCGTCGGGCGCGCGACGACCACCACGAAGGCGCCGTGGTGAACCGAACCGCCCACGAGAGTCGAGGACCCACATGAACGCAGGCTCGCGCAGCGAGGTCGTCATCGTCAGCGCCGTCCGCACTCCCATCGGGCGCATCCGCGGCGCGCTCGCCGAGGTTCGGCCCGACGACCTCGCCGCCCTCGCAGTCGAGGAAGCGGTGGCGCGCGCGGGCGTCGACCCGGCGACCGTCGAGGAGGTCTACCTCGGCTGCGCCAATCAGGCCGGCGAGGACAACCGCAACGTGGCGCGCATGGCGACGCTGTTGGCGGGTCTTCCCGACACCGTTCCCGCCGTGACCGTCAACCGCTTGTGCGCCAGCGGCCTGGCCGCGGTGAACCTCGCTGCGCGCGCCATCCTCGCGGGCGAGGGGGAGGCGTTCGTGGCCGGCGGCGTCGAGAGCATGACGCGCGCCCCCTACGCCTTGGCGAAGAACGGCGCCGCGTACGGTCCGTCTGGCAACGTCACGGCCTGGGACACCACGCTCGGATGGCGCTTCCCGAACCCGCGCCTCGAGCAGCTGTTCCCGCTCGAGGCGATGGGCGAGACGGCCGAGAACGTCTACGCCAGGAGCGTGGCCGGCGAGATCCGCGGCGGCGAGATCACCCGCGAGGAGCAGGACCGCTTCGCGCTGCAGAGCCACGCGCGGGCCGTGGACGCACTGAACGCCGGTCGCTTCGCCGCCGAGGTGGTGCCGGTGCCCATCCCGCGCCGCCGCGCGGAGCCGCTGCTGGTGCGCCACGACGAGCATCCCCGCTACCGCCTGGAGGACGGCCGCTTCGTGCTCGACACCGACCTCGCGGCCTTGGCGAAGTTGCAGCCGGCGTTCCGCAAGGGCGGCACCGTCACCGCCGGCAACGCCAGTGGTCTGAACGACGGCGCCGCCGCGCTGGTACTGATGCGCCGCGACCGCGCCGAGGCGCTCGGTCTCACGCCGTTGGCGCGCTGGGTGGCGTCCGCCGCCAGCGGCATCGACCCGCGCGTCATGGGTCTGGGGCCGGTCGAGGCGTCGCGCAAGGCGCTGGCGCGTGCCGGCATCGGCGTGCAGGACCTCGACGTGGTGGAGCTCAACGAGGCGTTCGCGGTGCAAGCCATCGGCGTGATGCGCGAGTTGGGGCTGTCCGAGGAGCGAACCAACGTCAACGGCGGGGCCATCGCGCTCGGCCATCCGCTGGGCTGCTCCGGCGCCCGCATCCTGACTACCTTGGTGCACGAGATGCGGCGCCGAGCGCAGGCGGGCCAGCCCATCCGGTACGGTCTGGCGACGCTGTGCGTCGGGGTCGGCCAAGGCGAGGCGACGGTGATCGAGCTGCTGCCGTCTGGTTCCGGTGGCGATAGGGCAGCGACCGCCCAGTGAAACGCGTCCCCGTCATCACCGCCGACGAGGCCGCCGCCCTGGTCAAGGACGGCGACACGCTGCTGGTGGGGGGCTTCGGCATGACCGGCAACCCGGTCCACCTCACCCATGCGCTGGCACGCACCAGCACCAAGGGCCTCACCTACGTGGCGAACAACGTAGGCGAAGCCGGCCTCGGCGGCGGACGCTTGCTGCGCACCGGACAGATCGCCAAGGCGGTTGGCAGCTTCTTCACCAGCAACCCGGAGGCCGTGGCGGCCGCTCGATCGGGCGCCATCGACGTCCAACTGCTGCCGCAAGGCACGCTGGCCGAAGCGCTCCGCGCCGGCGGCGCCGGCATCGGCGGCTTCTTCACCCCGACCGGCGCCGGCACCGACATCACCCGCGGGCACGAGACGCGCGTGATCGGCGGTGTGCCGCACGTCTTCGTCCCAGCGCTCCGCGGCGACGTCGCCTTCGTGCGCGCGTGGATCGCCGACACCGCCGGGAACTTGACGTACCGGATGACCGAGCAGAACTTCAACCGTGCCATGGCCATGGCGGCCGCACTGGTCGTCGCCGAAGTGGAACGCATCGTGCCGGTGGGCGAGATCCCTCCCGAGCACGTGCACACGCCGTGCGCCTACGTCGACTACCTGGTGCCGGCTCCGGTCGTCGAGGAACACCTCGGCTCCAGCGCCTCCGTGTCCGAGCGTGGGCGGGACGGCGCGCGTGACGCCATCGCCAAGCGCGCGCTGGCGGAGTTGCGGCCTGGCGACGTCGTCAACCTGGGCATCGGCATCCCCACGCTGGTAGCCGACCATCTGACGCCCGCGCACGGCGTCATCCTGCACACCGAGAACGGGATGCTCGGGGTCGGACCGAGCCCCACCCGCGGCGGCGCCATGGACTACCCCGTGAACGCCGGCAAGGTCCCCGTCACGGCGCTTCCCGGCGCGAGCTACTTCGACAGCGCGGACTCCTTCGCCATGATCCGCGGCCGGCACATCGACGTGGCCATCATGGGTGGGCTGCAGGTCGACGCGCACGCCGACCTCGCCAACTGGGCGGTCCCTGGCCGGCCGCTCTTGGGCGTGGGCGGCGCTATGGACCTGGCCACCGGCGCGAAGCGACTGATCGTCACCATGAACCACGTGAGTCCCGACGGCGAACCGAAGATCGTGCCGACGTGCAGCTTGCCGCTCACGGCGCGTGGCGTGGTGGACACCATCATCACCGAACTGGCGGTGTTCCGCTTCCGGGGTGGACGGCTGACGCTCACCGAACTGATGCCGGGGGCGTCGCTGGAGCAGGTGGTGGCGCAGACGGCGGCACCGTTCGAGGTGGCGCTGG
Source organism: uncultured bacterium (assembly GCA_964483695.1). Taxonomy (GTDB): domain Bacteria; phylum Deinococcota; class Deinococci; order Deinococcales; family Trueperaceae; genus CAZACZ01. Next base: position 6,792 of record CAZACZ010000049.1, read on the forward strand.
GATAGGCGCGGTCGCCGCGCGCGGCAACGCTAGAGCGCGACCCCGACCCCCTCGCGCCGCGCACGCTCGGCCGCGAACGCCATCAGGTGGCTGTCGATGGCGGCGCTCAGGTCGGTGCGCGACGGCCCGGCCGCCGTCCGCACGCGAGCGAGGAAGTCGCGCAGCAGCGCCTCGTCGGCGTGCCGGTGGCCCACCACCGCCGGCACCTGCACCGCTTCGCGCGTGCCAGCCGCGAAGTCGTGGAGGTCCAAGGTTCCGCCGTCCATCGCTCCCAGGATCTCGCCGTGGGTGCCCATGACGTGCACGCGGCGGGTGTTCGCTTCGGTGAACGCGCTCACCACCAACGCCGCGTCCACCCCGCCCTCGAACGACAGCGCCACCGTCTGGTGGTCGGCGACGTCGTTGTCGCAGCGGTAGACGCAGCGACCGTACGGCCCGTCGCGCAGTGCCCGCTCGACCCGTTCCGGGGTCGCGTCGGGCACGACCACGGTGTTCGGCCAGACCGCGCGTCCCGCGAAGCGCTCGAGGTAGATGCGTTTGGCGGAGTAGGGGCAGCTGCGTTCGACCGCGCAGCCATCGAGGCAGCGCGCGGTGGAGCCGACGGGCGCCCGTTCGGCGCGGAAGTGGAGTCGTCCGCCGAAGGACGCCACCCTGCGGCAAGGAGCCTCGACCAGCCACCGCAGCAGGTCGAGGTCGTGGCACGCCTTGGCCAGCAGCATGGGGCTGGCGTCCGCTTCCCTACGCCAGTTCCCGCGCACGTAGGAGTGGGCGAAGTGCCAGTGCCCGACGTTCTCGGTGTGGACGATCTGCACCAGGTCGCCGATGCGCCCTCCGGCGACGAGCCCCTTGAGGGTGGCGAAGAACGGGTCGTAGCGCAGCACGTGCGCCACCGTCACCCGACCGGGCGCGGTCTCGGCGGCGCGCTCCAGCTCGCGCACGCCCTCCAGCGTCGGCGCGATCGGCTTCTCGAGCAGCACGTGGTACCCCAGCGCCAGCGCCGCCCTGGCGGGAGCGACATGGTGCGCGTCGGGAGTCGCGACCACGACCGCGTCGGCCACGCGGCCCCGGGCGAAGAGGTCCTCCCAGCGCGCGAAGCATCGGTCGGCGTCGATACCGTGCCGCCGCGCCAGGCGTTCGCGCCTGGCGCGATCGGGTTCGGCCACCGCCACCACCCGACCCTCGGCCGGGTAGCGAAGGCACGCTTCGGCGTAGACGTCGGCGCCGCGGTTGCCCGCCCCCACCACGGCGAGCGTGACCGGACCGGCGTGCGCGCTCTGGGGTGACGTGCGCCGGCCGGCTTCGCTCATACGTCGATCCGCGTCACCACGCGGCTCCCCACCGCCTGCTTCTCCACCAACAACTGCGCCGGGATGCGCCGCTTCATCTCGTCCACGTGCGTGATCACACCCACGAGGCGCCCGCCGGTCGGCAGCGACCGAAGCACCTCGACGACGGTGTCGAGGGCGCCGGCGTCGAGGCTGCCGAAGCCCTCGTCGATGAACAGCGCTCCGAGCTCGGACGCGCCGCTGGAACGCTGAGCGCTCTCGCTCAGGCCGAGCGCCAGCGCCAGGCTGGCGAGGAACCCCTCACCGCCAGAGAGCGTGTGCACCGGCCGGCGCTCGCCGCCGGAGAAGTTGTCCGACACGTCCAGCTCGAGCCCGCGGCTGCTGGCGACGTCGTCGCTCTGCACCAGGTGGAGTGCGTAACGGCCGTCGGTGGTGCGCGCCAGGTGGCGGTTGGCGATCTGCAGCACGCCGGCGACGATGCGCTGCAAGACGAACGTCTCGAGGTCGACGCGGGCGCGGCCGGTTACGCGGCCGGCGGCGAGGTCGCGCAGCTTCTTCGCGGCGTTGAGGCGCGCCTCGAGCTGGGCGTAGCGCGCCTCGACCTCGTGCAGCGCGCGCGACACGTTCGCCAGCTGGTCCGCTCGCGAACGCGCGCTGGTGAGCTCGTCGTCGGCCTGGTGCCAGGCGGCTTCCGCCGTCAGCACGGCGTCCTCGAGCGCGTCGACGTCGGGCGGCGTGGCGCCGGCCAGCTCACGCTCCTTGGCCTCGAGCGTCCCGGCCAGGCTGGTGCGCTCTTCGTCGAACGCGGCGACGTGCGCCGCGAGACGTTCGCGGTCGTCGGCCGGCATCTCGGCCGCGAGCAAGGCCGCCTCGTCCGCGAAGGCCTGCATGGCGAGGCGCTCGAGGTACTCGCGGCGCGCTCGGTCGGCTTGCTCCGCCGCGCTCACGGCGGCCTCGCGCAGCGCCTGCAACCGCGCCTTCACGGCCTCGTGGACGGAGCCGGCCTCCGCTGCGGAGCGTTGGGCCGCCTCGCGGGCCCCTTCCAGGGTGCGCGAGCGTTCGCGCGCTCGCTCCAGCCGTGCATCGAAGGCGCCGGGCTGGCGCAGGTCCGGGTCGACGCGCTCGGCCAGGGTGACCAGGCGCGCTTCCGAGGTCGCTCGTTCGGTCAGCGCCTCCGCGAGCTCCGCGTCGAGGCGGGTGAGCCCCGCGGAAGCGTCGCCGATCCACGCGTCGAGCTCGCGCAGCGCTTCGTCGATGGCGCCGATGCGCCGCTTCGCTTCGGCGATGCCGGCAAGCTGCTCGTCCGCTTCGGCCAACGCCCGCCGGACGTCGTTCGCGTCGGGTGTCTCGTCGGCGGCCCAACCGTGCGCTGCGGCGAGCTCGCGCCGGCGCCCCTCGGCCTCGTCGATGCGGGCGCGCAAGGCAGCGGCCTCGCCGCTCGCTCGCCGGTACCCGTCGAGGAACGCGCGGACCGCGTCGAGGTCGGTGGTGCTCGGCTGCACCGCCGGATGCTGCGTGCTGCCGCATACCGGGCACGCTTCCCCCGCGCGCAGGCCGGCGGCGAGGACCCCGGCGGCGTGGCCATGGAGCGTCGCGAGCCAGCGTTCGGTGGCGTGCGCGTCCACGTCGAGCGCAGCGAGTTCCGAGCGGAGCGCGGCGATCCCTTCGTCCTGCCGCACCGCCGACTCGATGGCGCCCGTGCGCGCGGCGAGCGCGTCGCGGAGACGGACGGCGTCGGCTTCGCCGTCTCGCACCCGCTGCAGCTCCGCGCGTTCGCGGCGGAGCGCGCCTTGCTCGGCCGTGCGCTGCTCCAGCTCCTCGGCCGCGCGCGCGCGCGTCCGCCGACGCTCGTCGACCTTGTCGCTGGCCGTCTCGAGCGTGGCGGCCGCCGCCCGAAGCTCTTCGAGCACCGGACGGAGCGCCTCGAGGCGACCGAGTTCGGCTGCCGCGGCGTCGCGATCGCCTTGCCGACCCTCCTCCGCGCCCAGCCGCGCGCTCGCCGCTGCGAGCGCCGTCGCGGCGACCCCGAGCGCCTCCTCGCCCTCCTCGACACGGTCGCGGGCACGTTCGAGGTCGCTGCGAGTCCGCTCGTGCTCCACGCGCTTGTCGTGCACGCGCTCGGCGCGCTCGGCGGCGACGAGCCGTCGGCGCTGCCGTTCGACGTCGGCGAGCTGCGCTTCGAGCTCGGCGTGGCGCCGGCGCAACCCCGCCAGGGCGTCCAGGCCTTCCTGCAGGCGCTTGCCTTCGTCGCGGGCGGCCGTGGCGCCTCGTCGCTCGCGGTCGCGCTCGGCACGCACCGCTTCGGCGGCCGAGCGCGCCGCGACGGCGTCCAGCACGCGCTGCTCCAGCGCCTCGCGGTCCCCGACCTCGGCTTGCGCCAGCAGCTCGCGCCGGCGCTCCTGGTATCGGGCGCCGACCGCCTCGAGCTCCTTGGCTTTCTCCTTGATGCGCTCCGTGAGGCGCTGGAACCGCTCGGTGCGGAACACGCGCGAGAGGACCTCGCGGCGCGCGGCGTGATCGGTGACCACCTTGCGGAACTCGCCCTGCGGCAGCAACACCGTCTGCCGGAACTGCTCGCTGCTCGTGTGCAGCAACGCCTCGATCGCTCGGGTGACGTCGCGCGCCTTCGTGGCGAGCACCTCGCCGTGGGTGAGGTCCTCCAGCGTGGCGTCCGCCGGCACCTGGGTGACGCCTTCGCCGCGCAACTTGGCGCGCGTCTGGGCCGGGCTGCGCGTGACGCGGTAGCGCGCGCCGCGATGCTCGAACTCGAACGTCACGCGCGTGACGCTGCCCGGGTCGAGGGTCGAGACGAAGTCGCTCCCGCCGCGCTCGACCTTGGCGTCGTCGAACAGCGCGTAGACGATGGCGTCGAGGATGGTGCTCTTGCCGCTCCCGGTGGGCCCGTGGATGAGGAAGAGACCATAGTGGCGGAACGCCTCGAAGTCGACGTCTTGCCGGTCGAGGTACGGCCCGAACGCTTCCATCGAGAGCCGGATCGGCCTCATGCTGCAGCCTCCGGCTCGTCCTCTTCCAGCACCTCGCGCAGCACCGTCTCTTCGAGGGGATCCAGCTCGGCTTGGTAGACGTGCCGGTAGAAGGCGCGGAACGCTTCCTCCACCCCGATGGTCGTCGCTTCCTGGTCGAACGCCGCGTGCTGCGTCCCGACCCATGTGGCGGGTTGCTGCAGCAGCGCGTTGGGGTAGACCTCCCGAAGGCGCGCTACCGCGTGATCGATCGGACCTTCGTCGGTCACGCGCACCAGGACGTGATCGTCACGACGCTCCGCGGGAACGGACGGCGCCTCGGCCAGCACCTGAGCGAAGGAGCGGCCTTCCAGGACGCGCACCTGCCTGGCCACCGCGAGCGGCGCCGAGCGTACGCGCACGCCGTCACCGTCGATCTCGACGACGTCCACGCCCTTCGTCTGCCCCGCCTCGTCGAAGGCGTAGGGGTAGAGGCTCCCGCTGTACCGCACGGCCCGGCCGTCCTCGCCACCGAGCGTGCGCGCTCGGTGGATGTGCCCGAGGGCAACGTAGTCGAAACCGGCCAGCGTCGCCACCCGCACGACGCCGGCGCCACCGACCACGATGGCGTCCTCCGCCTCGGGCTCGTCGCCGGCGCCGTCGACGAAGGCGTGGGCCACGAGCACGGCGGGCGTGCCCGGCTCGCGGGCGGCGCGCACCGGTTCGAGCAACCTGGCCATGGCGGCGTCGTAGCTGGCGGCCGGGTCCGGCGCAGCGCTGCCTTCGTGCACCTCCCCGAACGCCGCACGCACGTGCGCCGGCTTGTGAAACGGCACCCCGAACAGGTCGACGCCGGCCACCCGTACGGGCTCGTGCGATCGTTCGAGCCGGTGGAGGATGTGCAGTCCCGCCCGGCGCGCGACCTGCGCGTTGAGCGCGAGGCGCTCCGGGTGATCGTGGTTGCCCGGGATCACCACCAGCGGCACGCCGCGCTCGGCGACGATGGCGTGCACGAACCACGCCCACGCTTCCAGCGCCGTCAACGGCGGCACCGGCACGTCGAAGACGTCGCCGGCCAGCGCCACGGCGTCGGGTCGTTCGTCGTCGACCACACGCACCAGCGCCTCGAGCGCCTCGCGCTGCTCGGTGTCGAGCAGGGAACCGTTCAGGCGCTTGCCCAGGTGCCAGTCGGCTGTGTGGATGAACTTCACGGGTGCCCCCTCTGGGCCCAGGGTACCCAGGAGGCCGACGGGGGGCGCCGGCCAGCGCGACGCTCTTACGCGCCGCGCCCCCGCGACGATCCGGCGGCAGGCGCCCTGCACCGGACGCCGGCGGGCACCACGACGCGCTTCAGTTCGTCCCCGCTGCCCCGCCCGTGGTCCCGTGCGCGCCGCTGGTGGCCGCCAGCACGCCCAGTCCCAGGTAGATGCCGCCGGTGATCCAACGCTGGACCCGCGCCGCGGCGACGCTGCGGCGCATCAGACCCCCGAGCCAGCCGGCGCCGAGCGCGTACATCGAGTCCGTCACCGCCGCCATGCCGCAGAAGATCGCGCCGAGCACCAGCACCTGAGCCGCCACCGGCCCCCGCGCCGGGTCGACGAACTGCGGCACGAAGGCCAGCACGAAGAGCGCCAGCTTCGGGTTGAGGAGCGTGACGACGACGCCTTGCGCGGCTACGCGCCGCAGCGAACGCGGCGCCGGCGTCGCGCGCGGCGCACCCTTACCGTCCCGCGCCGCCAACGTGCGAAGCCCTAAGTACACGAGGTACGCCGCCCCCGCCCACTTCACCAACGCGAACGCCACCGCCGACGCCGCCACCACCGCTGCCAAGCCCAGCGCGGCCGCCACGAAGTGCAGGTACGCCCCCGCGCCGACACCGGCCACGGAGGCCAGGCCGGCGGCGCGCCCTTGCCGCAGCGACAGCGCCACCACGTACAGCACCGACGGTCCTGGCACCGCCAGCAACGCCAACGACGCCAGCACGTAGATCCAGAGCGACGACGGGTCTAGCACCCACGGACCTCCACGGGCGGAGCATACGTCCGCGCAGCAGCGGCACGGTCGACCCGTAGCATGGGGCGATGCCACCACGCTCCGGCGAATGGACGGAGGCGGCCGCGTTGCGCGCGCGCCGCACCCTCCTCGAGACCTTCGGGGAGGGCGCGTCGGCCGAGCAGCGGTTCCGCGAGGCGCTCGCGCTACGGCCCTCGGACGACGTGCTGGACGTCGGCTGCGGCGACGGCGCCTTCCTCGGCCGGCTGCGCGCCGGCGGACATCGCGGCGAGCTCGTGGGCATCGACGTCGACGGCGCACGCATCGACGAGGCGCGACGCGACTACCCGGCCGCGCGCTTCGGTGTCGCCGACGCTTCGTCGTTGCCGTTCGCGGACGCGTCCTTCGACCTCGTGACGGCGCGGTACATGCTCGGCCACGTCGCCGACCCGGAGCGCGTGGTGCTCGAAGCCTGCCGCGTGCTGCGCCCCGACGGCCGGTTCGTGAGCGTGGCGAACGCCTTCGGCGACCTCCAGCCGTTCTGGCGCGAGGTGGCGGCCGCCACCCGTGGCGTGGCGGGGCTCGAACCGTTGTGGGGTGCAGGCGAAGGCGACCGGGCGCACGACGGCCGCGTCGCGCGCTTGGCGGGGCGGCACTTCGCGGTGGCGCGCCTCGAGGTCCTGGCGGGCGAGGTCGTCTTCCCCGACGGCACGATCGCCGTAGCGCTGCTCGAAACCTACCGCGGCCGCTACCGCTCCGTTCCCGACGACGTCTGGCAACGTGGTCTGGACGCGGCGCGGGCGCGCTGGGCTGGCCCCGACGGTCCGTTCGCGCGGGCGACGGAGGACGGGTGGCGCGTGCCCTGGCGCCTGGCGTGCACCTTCGCCCACCGGCCCCGCACCGGGAACGGGTGAACCTGCAGGTTCCGCTGCCTCCGAACCAGCACCTACTTGCTTCGCAACGCAAGTAGTTCTACGATGGCCCATGCGGTCCGCGAACCGGCGCCGGGACGGCCGCAGCACCGGGCCGGGACCGGCCGCGCAAGCGCTGGACGCAGGCAGGCAGATCGGAGAAGTTCGTGCCCAACCTCTCCCCCCTCGAACGAGAAGCATGGCGAGGCTTCCTGCACACCCACGCGGCGGTGTGGAAGGCGCTCGACGCCGAGCTTGCCAAGGACGACCTGAGCATGCCGGCGTACGAGCTGCTGCTCACGCTCCAGGAGGCGGGCGATGGCGGCGTGCGCATGTCCGATCTGGCGCGCACGCTGCGCTTCTCCGGCGGGGGGCTGACGCGGTTGGTCGACCGCCTCGAACGCCAGGGGTACGTCGCGCGGCGCCGCTGCCCCGAGGACGGCCGCGGGTTCGACGCCGTGCTCACCCCTAGCGGCGAACGTGACCTGCGGCGCGTCCACGCCAGGCACGTGCGGCACGTCCGGACGCACGTCCTCGACCTGCTCGACGACGACGACCTTCGCGCCATGGCCCGGGTGTGGGCCAAGGTCGCTCGAGCGGCGGCCTAAGCGCCGCTAGCGACCCCCTGCCGCGCCCCTGGGCGTCGGCGCCCCCGTTCCCAAGGAGCTACCCGTGTCCCTCCACCTCAGTGGGTTCCATCACCTCACCGCCGTCTCGGCCGACATCCGCGGCAACAAGCGCTTCTACACCGAGGACCTCGGCATGCGCCTGGTGAAGCGCAGCGTGAACCAAGACGACGTGAGCGCGTACCACCTCTTCTACTCCGACAAGGTCGGCACCCCCGGCCACGACGTCACCTTCTTCGATTGGCCGGTGCCGCGCGAGCGGCGTGGTGGGCGCAGCGTGACCCGCACCGGCCTGCGCGTCGCCGGCGACGCCAGCCTGCGCTACTGGCGCGCGCGCTTCGAGGAACGCGCCGTGCCGCACGGCGACGTCGTGGAGCGTGACGGCCGACTGGTGCTCGACTTCGAGGACCCAGAAGGTCAACGGCTCACGTTGGTGGACGACGGCGGCAGCGGCGACCCGCCCGTCCCGTGGGAACGCAGCAGCGTACCGGCCGAGCATCAGGTGCGCGGCCTCGGGCCGATCACCATGACCGTGCCCGACCTGGCGGCCACCGACCTGGTGTTGCAGCGCGTCGCCAACATGCGCCAGACGCGCACCTACCCCGACCCGGAGAGCGCGCGCCACAGCGTCTTCGTCTACCAGATGACCGACCCGTCCGCAGCCGACGGCCCGCATGCCGAGCTGCACGTGGCCGTGCGCCCCGACATGCCGCCCGCCCGTGGCGGCGCGGGCGGGGTGCACCACGTCGCGTTCCGGACGCCGAACGGCGAGCAGTACCAGGCGTGGGAGGAGCGCCTGGCGCACTTCGGCATCCCCAACAGCGGCCCCGTCGACCGCTACTACTTCCGCAGCCTCTACTTCCGCGAGCCGGGCGGGGTGCTGTTCGAGATCGCCACCGACGGACCCGGCTTCGCCGTCGACGAGGATCCCACCACCCTGGGCGAGCAGGTGGCGCTGCCACCGTTCCTGGAGCCGCGGCGCGCGCAGATCGAAGCAGGGCTGAAACCGATCGACTGAGGTGCAGGCAGTGGAGTCCGGGCGGCTTCGCGCACTCCTGGAGTTGGCCGACAGTCCTTCGTGCCGTAGGTACGGTGGAATAAGGTGGGCGCAAGGCGCCCATCCGACATGACCTACCTTCAGTTCCACTTCGTGTTCCTGATCCCGCCGATCGTGGGCTTGCTGCTCCTGGCGCGGCGCGACGCGCGCCGCATCGTGTCCCCCGGCAGCGAGGACCCACGCACGCACCAGGCGTCGCTGGCCGTCCTGGCGCTGCTCGCGTTGGTCTACACCACGCCGTGGGACAACTACCTCGTCTACCGCGGCGTGTGGGGCTACCCGCCAGGCCGCGTGCTGTTCACCATCGGGTACGTGCCGTTCGAGGAGTACCTGTTCTTCCTACTGCAGACGCTGCTCTCCGGCCTGATCCTGCTGGCGCTCTCGCGGCGCATCGGGCGAAGCGCCTCCGAGGGCCGTAGCGAGTCGGTGGGGTGGCCGGCGCGCGTCCTGGGGAGCGGGCTCTTCCTGGCGTTGGCCGCCGTCGGGGTGGCGCTCCTACGCAGCGACACGGGGCTCTACCTCGGCCTGATTCTCGCCTGGGCGGCTCCGGTGGCTGCCCTGCAGTGGGCGGCCGGCGGCCCGGAGTTGGTGCGCCACGCGCGCTTGGTGGTGCCGGCCATCCTCGTCCCGACGGTGTACCTGTGGCTGGCCGATCGCGCGGCGCTGGAACTGGGGATCTGGTGGATCTCGTCGCAGTACACCACCGGCATCGCTCCGCTCGGGCTCCCGCTGGAGGAGGCGACGTTCTTCTTGTTCACCAACGTGATCGTGGTGCAAGGACTGACGCTCTTCGTCCTGCTCGGACCGCGGCTGCGCGCCTACCTCGTGGCGCGGCGCGCCGGGCGCGTGGGAGCCTAGGACGGTGGATCCCGTCGCTGCCTTCCTGCGCACCGGCTTCGGCGTCATCGTGCATCGACGCCTGCGCGGCGTGTGGCTGCGCGGCGACGTCCCGGAAGGTGGCTTCGTGTGGGCCTCGAACCACCATGGGTGGTACGACGCGTTCGTCGCCGCCACCCTGTTGTGGCGCCGTGGACGGGACGTCACGGTGCTGGTGAGCGAGGCGAACCTCGCGCGCTTCGGCTACCTGCGGCGCGCCGGCGCCATCGGCGCGCACGAGCTTCGCCCGGCGCTGCGCGCGCTCCAGGGCGGGCACGCTGTGGTGGTCTTCCCCGAGGGCGAGCTGCGCCCCGCGGGCCCGCTGGGACCGCTAGCCGACGGTGCAGCCTGGTTGGCGAAGCGCGGCGACGCGCCGCTGGTGGCGGTAGCGACGCGGGTGGTGATGCGCGGCCACGAGCTGCCCGAGGCGTACCTCGACCTGAGCCCGGTCGGCGAGGGCAAGCTCGAACCGCACTTGCGCCAGCGCCTTGGCGCCCTCGACGACGCCTTGCGCACGAGCGATCCGCGCCTCCCCCTCGCCGGGTTCTCGCTGGCGATGGGTGGGCGCAGGAGCTGGGACGAGCGCCTGACGCGCGGCGAGAGCCGCGCAGCGCCGCGCAGGGCGCACGCCAAGGAGCCTCGGTGACGGCACTCTTCTTGCTGGTGACGGCGTTCTTGGTGGTGCGCTTGACGGGGATCGCGATCAACCTGCGCGCGTTCCCGGTGCTGGGCACGGCCGCCGAGCGGACGCACGCCACCGGCGTTCCCGCCGCAGCGGCAGCGTCCCGCGCCACATCGCTCGCCGCGCCGTCCCCGACGGTGTCGATCCTGGTGCCGGCCCGCGACGAGGCGGCCAACCTCGCGGAGCACCTCCCTGGGCTGCTGCGGCAGGACGCTCTGGAGGTGCTGGTGCTGGACGACGGCTCGCAGGACGACACCGCCGCCGTCGCACGCCGCCTCGCCGGAAGCGACGCACGCGTGCGCGTCCTCTCGGGCGCGCCGCTACCCCCCGGGTGGAGCGGGAAGAACTGGGCGTGCCACCAACTGGCCGCCGCCGCCCGCGGCGACGTGCTGCTGTTCACCGACGCCGACGTAGCGTGGGAGGACGGTGCGGTAGCTGCTTCGATCCACGAGATGCAGCGTCAGAGCGCCGACGTCTTCTCGGTCTTCCCGCACCAGCGCACCGGCAGCCTGGGCGAACGCGTCCTGGTTCCCTTGATCGACGACGTGCTGCTCTCGTTCCTACCGTTCCCGTTGCTGCGGCTCCCGCTCCCGGCGGCCTCCACCGCGAACGGCCAGGCGATCGCCGTCACCCGCAGTGCCTACGACGACCTCGGAGGCCACGCCGCCATGCGCGACGAGATCGTCGAGGACGTGCGGTTCGCGCGCCACGCCCGGAGCGAGGGCAAGCGGCTCGGCCTGGCGCTCGGCGGGACCATGGTGCGCGCGCGGATGTACCGCGGGTACCGCGAGGCCGTGCGCGGCTTCGCCAAGAGCATGCCGGCGGCGCACGGCGGGTCGCGCGCGCTGCTGATGGGCGGAGCCGCGCTGCACGTACTGGTCTATACACTGCCGCTGCTGCTGGTTGCCTGGCAGCCGAGGTGGCTCGTCCCGCTGCTGCTGGCGATGCTCGGCCGCCTGCTGGTGAACGCCAAGACGGGCCGCGGCGCGTTCGCCGAGGCGTTGCTGGTGCCCGTCACCCCGTTGCTGGCGCTGCCGGTCTACCTGCGCTCGCTGCGGCGCTCGGTGGTGTGGAAAGGGCGGGCGTACGCATGAGCACGGTCGCTCGGGCCCTCCCGTCCCCCACCGGCCAGCCGGTGGTAGGGCATCTGGGGCGCTGGGGGCGGGAGCCGCTGGCGTTGCTGGACGAAGGCGCACGGCTGGGGCGCGTGTTCGAACTGCGTCTGTGGCGCCGCGCCGTCGTGGGCTACGGCCCGGAGTGGAACCGGTTGGTCCTGGGCGACCTCGACACCTTCCGCAGCAAGGGAAGCCTCAGCGCGCTCAGCCCGTACCTCAACGGCGGCGTGGTGATGACCGACCATCCGGAGCACGGACCGCGCCGGAAAGAACTCAACCCGCACTTCCATGCGGGTAGCGTCGCCGTGCTCCGCGAGCGGCTCGAGCGGATCGTCGCCCGAGAGCTGCCTACTGCGCGCTTCGACACCCTCGCGTGGGCGCTGCACGTGGTGCCGCGGATGCTCGACGAGGCGTTCTTCGGCGGCGACTTCCCGCTGGCGCTGCTGGAGGCGTTCGTCGCGCCGCTGCACCGGCCCCTGCCGTGGCCGCTGCTGCCGCGACCGTGGGTCTTCCGCCGCGTCGATGCCGGGATCGCACGGGTGCTTGCCGCACCGAGGGAAGGGACGTTGGCGCACGGGCTGGCCGGCGTCGGTGGAGCGGGCGAGGAACTCCGCGTAGCCCTGGCGGCTGCGTTCGACACCACCGCGCATACCCTGGCCTGGGCGCTGTGGTACCTGGCGGGAACGCCCAACGACGGCTCGGCCGAGGAGGTCCGGGAGGTGGTGCAGGAGACCTTGCGCCTCTACCCCGCCGGGTGGCTCGGCAGCCGCGTGGCCTCCAAGCCGTTCGCCTTCGACGGCCGTACCTTCGAGCGCAGCTCGTTGGTGTTCTACAGCCCGTACCTCACCCACCGCGATCCCGAGCTCTGGCCCGATCCGGAACGCTTCGACCCGACACGCTTCCGCCAGCGCAGACCAGCCTGGGGCTACGTGCCCTTCAGTGCCGGGGAACGCACCTGCCTTGGCATGCACCTCGCCCACTTGATCCTCGAGGTCGCGCTGCTTCCGTTCGGGGCGGGGCGCGCCGTGTCGGTCGGCGGCGACCCGCGACCGCGCACCGGGCTGACGCTGTCGCCCCGTGGCCCCTTGTGGGTCGAACCGCGCGCCGGGCTGACCCAGCAGTGACGTCACCATGACGTCACGGTGACGACGCCAGCCGGCCCGGTCGCGCCCTAGGCTGGCCTCGTTGCCGCCGGTATCGTCGCGGGGGGCCGGGCCGCCAGGGGGCCGTGCGTGCGGGGACGGGAGACCGCGGTGCCGGGCGCCGCGTTCACGGTACCTGCACCGTCGCTGCACGCCGTGCGAACGGTCGGCGGCTAGCGTGGCACCTAGGACGGAGGACCTCCATGGATCGTTGGGCACACGGGTACTACCACATGACACCGTTCGGCTGGGTCGGCATGATCCTCTTCTGGGCCGCGCTGATCCTGCTCATCGTGTGGCTGGTTCGTAGCTTCGACTTCGGCCGCGGTTCGCGTCGCGAACCGCCCGCGCCGTTCGCTCCGCCGGCGTCGCCGTCGACGCCACGCGGCGACCGCGCCATGGAGATCGCTCGCGAACGCTACGCCAAAGGCGAGATCGACGCCGAGCAGTTCGAGAAGCTGAAGCGCGATCTAACCTGACGGCCCCAGCCGACCCCGATCGCGGCGGCCCCGCCCGGCTTGACGAGAGCGTGCCGTGGGGGGTATCGTTCCAGCCTCCACCCCAGGGGGGGTGGGGCCTTAGGAGCGGACTCCCATGGACGATCGCCAAGGCACGCATCATCACCACGACCCACACCCCACCGCGAAGGAGCGCGCCTCGCACGTCGGCGAGCACGCCGAGCAGGCGGGTCGGGAGCACGAAGGGCCCGGCCACGAGGGCCACGACCCGGCCGGCCACGACCCGGCGACGTTCCGTCGGCGTTTCTGGGTCACGCTGGCCCTCACGCTGCCGGTGCTGTACTTCAGCGATCAGCTCCAGGCGTGGTTCGGCTACCAGGCCGTAGCGTTCGCCGGCGTGCGTTGGCTGCAGCCGCTGCTCGGCACCGTCATCTACTTCTACGGCGGATGGGTGTTCCTGACCCACGCCCGGCGCGAGCTGGCGGCGCGCGCGCCGGGCATGATGACGCTCATCGGCCTCGCCATCACCGTCGCGTACGGCTACAGCATGGCGGTCGCTCTTGGCGTCCAAGGCATGCCGTTCTTCTGGGAGTTGGCGACGCTGGTGAGCATCATGCTGCTCGGCCACTGGCTCGAGATGGCCAGCGTGCGCGGCGCCTCCAACGCCCTGGAAGCCCTGACGAAATTGATTCCGACCGTCGCGCATCGCCTCCACGGCAGCGACCTCCGCGACGTGCCGGTCGCCGACCTGGCGGTGGGGGACCGCATCCTCGTGCGCCCCGGCGAGCAGGTACCGGCCGACGGCGAGGTCGAGGACGGCGCCAGCAACGTCAACGAAGCGTTCTTGACCGGGGAATCGCGGCCGGTGAGCAAGCGCGAAGGGGACGAGGTCGTCGCCGCCAGCGTGAACGGCGAAGGCGCCTTGACGGTCCGCGTGACGCGCACCGGCGACGCCACCACGTTGTCGCAGATCCAGCGGCTGGTGCGCGAGGCGCAGGCGGCCCGCAGCCGCTTCCAGGATCTCGCGGACCGCGCGGCAGGCTGGCTGTTCTACGTGGCGCTGGCCGCCGGCGCGATCACCTTCCTGGCGTGGACGGTGGCCGGGGCCGACACGCAGCAAGCGATCGCGCGTGCCGTCACCGTGCTCGTAATCGCCTGCCCGCACGCGCTCGGCCTGGCGATCCCGCTGGTCACCGTCAACGCCACCGCCATGAGCGCGTCCCACGGCATCCTGGTGCGCAACCGGCAGGCGTTCGAACGCGCCCGCGCCATCGAACGCGTGGCGTTCGACAAGACCGGCACGCTCACGGAGGGGGCCTTCGGGGTCCGCGCGGTGCATGCCGAAGCGATCGACCCCGACGAGGCGCTGCGCATCGCGGCCACGCTCGAACGACGCAGCGAGCACCCGCTGGCCGCCGCCGTGGTCGCCGGGGCCGAAGCGAGGGACCTACCGATCGGCGAAGC
>CAZACZ010000050.1:0-21324 GCA_964483695.1 uncultured bacterium
CGCCCCTTCACCGTTCCTCCACACGAGCAGCGCTACCCTGGGTCGTGGCGCCGAGAGCGGCGCCCGCTTCGAACGGAGGGTCGGCCCATGGCCACCCGTCGCACCCCTTCCCCAGACCGCGTACGCACGAAGATCCTGCTCGACGTCCTGCTGCTCGCCCTGTTCGTGGTGGCGAACATGCCGCGGATGTCCGGTACCCCCGTCCACGAGTGGTTGGGTCTGGCGTTCGTGGTGCCGCTCGGCGTGCACCTCGCGCTCAACTGGCCGTGGATCGTGACCGTCACCCAGCGCATGTTCGGGCGGCTTCAGGGTGAGGTGCGGGTGAACCACGTGCTCGACCTGGTCATCTACGTGCTGATGGTGCTGGTGGTGGCCACGGGCGTGGCCGAGTCGCGCGCGGTACTGCCCGCCCTGGGCCTCGACATCGCCATCGATCGCTTCTGGGAGCGGCTGCACGCGCTGACCACCGACGCCTTGATGGTGACGCTCGGCGTGCACCTCGGCACGCACGCGCGCTGGATCCTGGACGCGCTGAAGCGACTCGTCCCGGGCGCGAAGGCGCACCGCGCCCATGCACCCGCGTCCGGCGTGTCGCGAGGAGGTGGCGCATGAGCCGGGTCAAGGGACGTCCGCGTAGGCGCACGGTGGTGGCGCTGCTCGTGCTGGTCGTGGTGGCGCTCGCCGTGGTGGGAGCCGCGCTCCTGCTGGCGCGTTCGTCCTGGGCCGATGCGCTGCGCCTCGGGCGCGGTGGCGGTGGCGGCCTGTCGGGACGCGGGCACGTCGAACTGCCAGGCGACGTCCTGGGCGCCCGTGGTGGCGGCCAGGGCCTCGGCCAGGGACTCGGCCTGGGACGCGCTGCGAGCGGAGAGGGCCACGCACCCGAGTTCCAGTGGGCCGAACTGATCGGCGTACTGCTCCGCCTGGTGGCCGGCGCCGTGCTCGGGTGGGCGGTCGCCTTCGGGATCCGTCACCTACGGCGGCGGCAACGGAAGGGCCACCTCCCCACCGCTGCCTAGCGTTGCCGCGGTGAGGGCGCGCGCGGCGAACTGTTCGGTTAGCGTTACGCCTCGTCGCGCCGTTCGTCCCCCACGAACGCGGCTTCCTCGTCCGCGTCGAGGGCGTACTCGAGGGTGAGCGGGTCCAGCGCGGTGACGACGAGCGCCTCCTCGCAATCCGGGCAGTCCACTTGCTTGCCGGTGTGGGCGTCGACGACCTCGACGATGCCGCCGCACGCCGGACATTCGGCTGCTACGACACGTTCCATGCGTCTTCCCCCTTCCCTGCGGGAGGCGGCGTCCGCGGCGGCTCCGCGGCGCGGACCTGCCTCGATTCGATCATAGGTCGCCGCTGCTGGCCTCCGCCAGGACGAGCGTCCACCGTCACGGCTCGGCCCGACGACCCCGGTCCTCGCGAGGGACGCGGGGCACTACGCGCGTGTACGCTATGGGCAAGCGCGGAGGTCGGCCATGCTCGAGAGCCTACGGCGGGACGTGATCGGGGAGGGCGCCGTGGTGCGCACCCCGTTCGGCGTGCGGCGCATCACCTACGCCGACCACGTGGCCTCGGGCCGTCCACTGGCATCGGTCGAGCGGGCGTTGCAGGACGCGGTGCTGCCGCTGTACGCCAACACCCACACCGAAGACAGCGCCGCCGGGGCCTTCACCACGTCGCGCATGCACCAGGCCGCGGAGTACGTCAAACGCTGCGTCGGGGCGGGCGCCGAGCACAGGATCGTCTTCCCGGGCACCGGCGCGACCGGGGCGGTGAAGCGCCTGCAGGAGATCCTCGGTGTCGCCGTGCCGTCCAGCCAACGCGCGCGGGTACTGGCGTCGATGCCACCGGAGGAGCGCTGGGTGGTGTTCGTCGGACCGTACGAGCACCACTCCAACGAGGTCAGTTGGCGCGAGTCGTTGGCCGAGGTCGTGCCGGTGCCGCTCGACGAGCACGGGTTGCTCGACTTCGTGGCGCTCGAGCGCGCCCTCGCCGACGCGCGCTACCGCGGACGGCCCAAACTGGGCACGTTCTCCGCGGCCAGCAACGTCACCGGCCTGATCACCGACGTGCGGGCGTTGGCGCGGCTGCTCCACCGCCACGGGGCGATCGCAGCGTTCGACTTCGCCGCCAGCGCCCCTTACGTCGCCATCGACATGGCCCCCAGCCAGCCCGGCGGTGACGACGGCATCGACGCGTTGATGCTCAGCCCGCACAAGTTCCTCGGTGGCCCCGGCGCTCCTGGCGTGCTGGTGTTCCACCGTTCGCTCTACCACCTGGCCGCGCCCACCACCTCGGGGGGCGGAACCGTCACCTTCGTGAGCCCCACCACGCACCGCTTCCTGAGCGACATCGAGATGCGCGAGGACGCGGGCACCCCCGGCATCCTCCAGAAGATGCGCGCCGCCATGGCGTTCCGGGTCAAGGAGCGCGTCGGGGTGGAGCGCATCGAAGCGATCGAGCGTGACTACGTCCAGCGCGCCATCGAACGCCTGCGCGCCACGCCCGGGATCGAGATCCTCGGCAACCTCGACGCGCCCCGCCTCGCCATCGTCTCGTTCCTGGTTCGCACGGGCGAACGCTACCTCCACCCGCGCTTCGTCGTGCGGTTGCTCTCCGACCTGTTCGGCATCCAGGCGCGCGCCGGCTGCTCCTGCGCCGGTCCGTACGGCCACGCGCTGCTGCACCTCGACCCGGTCACCTCCGACGCCTACCTCCGCGCCGTCGAGGCCGGGTACGAAGGCGTCCGTCCCGGGTGGAGCCGCGTGAACTTCCACTGGCTCGTCGACGAGGACGAGTTCGCTTTCCTGCTCGACGCCATCGCCTTCGTGGCGGCCCACGGGGCGGCGTTCGTGCCGCTCTACCGGTTCGACTGGCGCAGCGGTGCCTGGCGCCACGTTCACGACGTCGTGGAATGGAAGGACCCGGAGCAGCCGTTCGCCTTCGAGGCGTGGGCGCCCGTCGAGCGTGACGACGAGCCGCGGGCGGCGGCCTACCGCCGGTACCTGGACGAAGCGCTGGCCTTGGCGCGCGACCTCGAGGCGTCGGGACCGCCCGCCGTCGCGAACGAAGCCGGCGACGACGTCCCACCGGCGGTGGACGCGCGGCTGGTGTTCTTCGCGCGCTGACCCCGCGACTGCACCGCTGCCGTCCTCCGGGCGCACCCGCGTTGGCCAGCGCTGCGTCAGGGCGCGTCGGTGGGGGGAAGCACCGGTTCCACGCCGCTCGGTGGCTCCTGCTCGCCCCAGAGCAACGAGGCAGCCACACTGACGACCAAGATGCCCACGACCACGCCCAACGACACCAGACTCGGGACGTGCACCAGCTCCAGCAACAGCATCTTGGCGCCGATGTAGACCAGTACGATCGCCAAGCCGACCTTCAGGTACACGAAGCGGTGCACCACGTGCGCCAGCAGGAAGTACATCGAGCGCAGACCCAGCACCGCCATGATGCTGGCGGTGAAGACGATGAACCCGTCGGTGGTGACGGCGAAGATCGCTGGCACCGAGTCGACCGCGAACAGCAGGTCGGTGAACTCGATGACCACCAGCACGAGCAGCAACGGCGTCGCCAGGCGCACCCCGTCCTTGAGCGTGAAGAAGCGCTGGCCATCGTACTCGCTGCTCACGGGCAACAGCCGGCGGACGAGGCGCAGCGCCGGGTTCTTCTCCAGGTCGACCTCACCATCGCCCTTCGAGACGAGCATGCGCACGCCTGTGACGAGCAAGAACGCACCGAACAGGTAGAGGATCCAGGAGAACGTCTGGATGAGGGCGGCACCGACGACGATCATGATGCCACGCAACAGCAGCGCCCCGAGGATGCCCCAGAGCAGCACCCGCTGCTGGTACTGGAACGGGGTCTTGAAGTACGAGAAGACCAGCACGAACACGAAGATGTTGTCGACCGACAACGACCATTCGAGGACGTAGCCGGTGAGGTACGCGACCGCCTTCTCCGGACCGAGCCAGAGGTAGAAGACCAGCCCGAGCAAGAGCGAGAGGCTCACCCAGGTGCCGGTCCAGAACGCGGCCTCTTGGGGCCGGACCACGTGGGCCTTGCGCTGGAAGATGCCGAGGTCGATGGCGAGCATGCCGAGCACGAAGGCGACGAACGCGAGCCAGGCCCACAGCGGCTCCGTCATGGTGACCTCCCGTCGAGAACGTGCGCCCGAAGGGCGCGCGTCGGGCCGCGCACGGCGGACCAGAGCCACGCGACCTGCGCGGCGGTGGCCACCACGAACGCCACCATGGCTACCGGCAGGGCCATGAAGCGTTGCAGGACGATGCCCGTCCCGAGGATCGCCGCGCTGACGGCCAGGAAGAGGATCATCGAGGCGCTGATCGACGACGTGCGCCGGGTGAAGACGGCCAGCCCCTGGACCAGGTTGCGGACGGCGTCGAGCGCCGGCCATGCCACCGCCCAGCCGAACCCTACGATGGCCAACGTCATCAGGTCGGCGGGGAGGCCCGAGACCACCCCGAACCAGAGCCTTGCGAGCGGCGTGAACGCCACCGCCAGCGAGACCACCAGCAGCGTGCCCGCCAGGAGCACGGTGAAGCGCCTCAGCGCGCGGTACGCGCCGGGGCGGTCCAGGTGCGCGACGACCACCTCGTTCAACGCGAACCCCAGCGAGCGCAGCATGAACAGCAACCCGTTCGCCACCGGCCACACCGCCAGCGACGCCAGCGCGCCCGGCATGCGCGCGATGGCGGCGCTGCCGATCGGTTGCACCAGCAGAGAAAGCAGCCCCGTCAGGACCAGCGGCAGGTAGAAGCGTAGGAACGACCCGAGCGTCAACGGCGCGGTAGCGGACGATGCGTGGCGCAGCCTGTGCGGGGTGACCGGCAACGCCGCCCAACCGCTGTAGAGGGCCTCCAACGTCACGCCGACGGCGATGGCGCTCGTGGCCGCGACGATCCCCGCCTGGTGGAAGACGAGCCCGACGAGCACCGAGGTCGTCGCCACGCCACTCAGCCGGACGAGCGTCCCGATGCTGACGTGATGCGACCGGCCGTAGCGGATGAGCAGGCCCTGATGGAACCGTCGGTAGCCGATGGCCCACGTCCAGGGCAACATGAGCTGCAGGCCGCGGCGCGCAGGCTCGATCACGTCGGCCGGCGGGTCGAGCAGAGGCAGCACGACCGCGTCGAACAACGGCGTGAACGCCAGCACCGCGTGCAGTAGTGTCAGTGCTGCACCCAGGACCATCATCATGCGGTAGATCAGGCGGCTCGCGGCGGCGTCGGTGGCCAGCGCCACGCTGGCAGCCAGCAACATGATCACGGGCGCCTCCACCGTCAACGCGACGGGGAAGACCACCCCACCGTAGGCGGCCAAGTGGATCGCGGGGTCGGCGAGTCGCGCCATCACCGCGCTGACGACCGGCGCCTCGAGCGCCATGACGAGCCAGCTCGCGGCCAGCGGCAGCCACGCCAGCAGGACGTCTCGGACACGAAGCGTCGCGGATTGGCTGGGGGCGGACGTGGGAAGACCAGGAGCCGTCGCGGTGCGCACGCGGTGACTCTACTTCGCGGAAGGCTCAGGCAGCATCGATAGCTGGATCGCGCGGCGCCGGCGAGCCGGTCGAGTTCCCGTCGTCCCGAGATGGCCCGGACGGCGTCGCGGTGGCGAACACGCACGCGGCGTGGCCGTCGGCCATGCAGCGCAGGTGCGTCACCTCGCCCTCCAGCAGGCGCCGCATCAGCCGCGCGTCGAACCGGCACGCCGCCCGGCTGTTCCGCGCCACCTCGTGGTAGACGCAGTTCACCGCCGTGATCTGGCCGTGATCGTCGAGCCGCGCGTCGTAGCCTAGGTCGTCGAGGACGCGGACCACCGCGGCGGTGCGGGCGGGTCCGTGCGTGCCGGCCAGGCGCGGGAGGACGTCGTCGGCCATCTCGGCCGCCATGGCGTCCAGCAGCCGATCGAGGCCCTGATCGCCGAACAGCCGCTGGGCATGCCGCAAGAGCGCGTCCGCCAGGCGGGCGTAGTTGCGCGGGAACACCTCGAGTCCGGCTTCCGTGAGCGTGTAGGAGCGGCTCGGTCGACCGCCGGTGGTCCGGTACTCGAGCACGCGCACCAGTCCGTCGCGTTCGAGTGCCGTGACGTGCTGCTGGACTGCGTTGCGCGACACGTCCATGACGTCCGCCAGCTCGTCGACGGTGCGCCCCGCCTCGCGGTGGCGCAGCACCTCACGCAGCAGCCGCCAACGGCTGGCGGACAGCCGGTGCGCGGCAGCCGGTCCGGCGGCGGGCTCGGCTGCCTGCTCGGGTGCCTGGTCGGTGGCCTGGTCGGTTGCCTGGTCCATGCGCTGCGTCCTGGCGCGATTGTCGCACGGGACGCGACGGCGCGTCCCGTGCGCATGGACCGATTCGTCGCGCTGGGTTGGTGTCGGCAAGCGGCTACGGTGGCCGGCGCGGTGGCCTCAGAACACCCGCCGGCGATGGGCGCGCGGGTCCTTCGCCGGCTCGTCGGAGTGCCGAACTCCCGCCTCGGATGCCGTCTCCGAGGTGGCATCGTTGGGTCGCAAGGTGACGTGCATAGGGCGCGGCATCGCGACCGCGCGGCGCTCGAAGGTGATGCGACCGCCGGTGCGAAGCGCGACGACCATGCCCGCCCGGGCAAGGGTGCCAAGCGCGTGGCGCACCGAGGGCGGGCTCGCGCCTACCAGCGCGGCCAGCTCGACGGCGGACCTACGAGTGCCGACGGGCTCGAGGCGTTCGAGGATGCGGCGATGGTCGATCGGTCGTGCCCCCATGTCCCTAGTATCCGGACGAGTTGGCACCGGCTTCTTACACGGCACCTCGTGGTACTTCGCGGTGCGTACGTACCGCCCTTCGCCACGGCAACGGGTATATGGTGCGGTATCCGAGGGGATGACGGGGGACGGCATGACGAAACAGCAGCAGGTGTACGAGGCACTACGCGAGGAGATCCTCGACGGCGTGCTGGCACCGGGCACCCGTCTCGTGTTCGCCGACCTGGCCGCCCGCTTCGGCGTGAGCCCGATCCCGGTGCGCGAAGCGCTCCGCCAGCTCGAGCGCGAGCACCTCGTCGAGGTGCACCCTCACGTCAAGGTGCTGGTCAAGCCGATGCCGCTGGAGGAAGCGGTGTGGGCGTTGCAGCTGCGCTGCGAACTCGAGCCGCTCGCGGCGCGGGAGGCGGTTCCGTTCGTCGAGCCGAGCCACCTCTCGTTGTTGGACGGCGAACTCGAGCGCATGCAAGCGGCCGCCTCGGTGGACGAGTTCCGCGGGTTCCTGAGCGGGTACCGGGCGTTCCATGACGTGCTGTTCTCGCTCACGCCGAACCGTCGGCTGGTGCGCATGATCGAGGAACTGCGGTGCACCACGCGTCGGTACCGCTCGATCTACCGCGACGAGCGTCAACTCCAGGGCGCCGAGCGCGAGCTCACCGGCGTGCTGGACGCGCTGCGGGCGAGGGACGCCATCGAGACCTACCAGCGGCTGCGCGCCCATCGGGAGCGGCTCCTGACGTACCTGAAGCACTTCGGCGCGGCGCAGGCCGTGCTCGCTGCGGCCGTTCCTACGACGCCAGGTCCTGCGGCTCGGAAGCGTCGGAGCCGCCGAGGGGTCGTGGGGGCGAAGGAGGGCGCCGGCGAGCTTCCGTGAGCCCCGCGCGTCTCATCGGCGGGTGCTAGCGTGACGTCCATGAAGCAGCTTCGAACCATGGCGGTCTTGGCGACGGTGCTCACGTGGTGGTCGGCCGGGTGCGCCCCCAGCGTGGCGGGGGCGTCCCCGTCGCGTCCCGTCGTGGTGGCCGACCAGGAGATCTCGGTACAACGAGGCACCACCGCCTACCTGCGCCTCGACTACGCACTCGACGACCTCGACCTCACGCCGAACGACCTGCGCCCGGTGCTCTGGGTACCGAGCGGCTTCGCGGCGGAGGCCGGCGACGTCAGCACCGACTTCGCCTTGCGCGACCTTCGTCTGGCGCCGGGGTGGGACGTCACGTTGCACCAGGTGCGGGTCGAGCGCCGGTCCGTCTCCGCCGGCGGGCCGTACGTCAAGGACCGCGTCGACTACACCGTGATGGCGCTGCTGCGCGTGATCGTCCCGGACGGCATCGTGCCCGGTCCGTACCGCATCCGCGGCACGCTGCAGGAGCGCGGTGGCGGGGCGGTGCCGCTGGCGATCCGCCTCGACGTGACACCGTGAGACACGCGTCGGCCGCTCGCGTCGGGCGCCTCGTCTCCGACGCGGCGTAGTCAGCCGTCGACGCCTTCGCGCACCAGCCCGCTCACCCGCCACCGGCCGGCATGCTCGCCATGACGGGCCTTGGCCACCGCCAGCACGTAGGTCACGGCCTCGCCAGACGGGGTGCGGACGCGTAGGACGGTGCGGCCGGTGTCGTCGATGAGCCTCCACGGCGCCGCCTCGACGCCGGCACAGCGCACCAGCGGCGCGTACAGCTCGTTGGCGAAGGCGCGGCGCAAGCCCTCTAGCCCGCCCACCTTGCCGCGCATGCGCTCGGAAGCGACGGCGTGGAGCGCGGCGGCCGGGTCGTCGTCGTGGAGGAAGGCCGCCGCCAGCGCCTGCGCCAGCGCCTCGGGCGACGAAGTGGCGTCCGGCCCGGTCATCTGCCGGCCTCGTGCGGCACCGCGGCGTGGTCGCGCTCGCGTGCCCGTGGGCGCCGCGAGGTTCGCCCGGAGGCCAGGGTGTCGCGGCTGAAGCGCCGCAGGCCCCACCGGATCAAGAGCGCGTCGACCAGGAAGAGCGCCAGGCCACCCAGGAGCGCCGCCCACCAACTCAGGTAGAGCAGTCCCGCCGCCTGCGCGCCCACCAAGGCGATGAACGGCAGCACGATCACGCCGCCGAGCTGGTACGCCTCCTGGAACGACTCCGCGCGCGCCGACACGATGACGGTGATGGCCAACCCCAGCAGCGCCACGGCAGGTGCCACCACCAGGCCGAGCACCAGCCACAAGGCGTCGGGCAGGAGCGGGTACCCGAACAGCGGGTAGGCGGCCACGTCGACCACCAGGCTGTACCCCACCAACCCCACCCACGCCACCGCCACGGCGGGGACGAACGCCGCCGCCAACTTGGCGCCGAACAGCTCCGCGTCGCGGGTGGGCGTGTAGAGCAGCGCCTCCAGCGTCTTGCGCTCCTTCTCGCCGGCGAAGGTGTCGGCGGCGATCACGCTCGACACCATCAACGGCAGGATCAGGAACATCGGGGCGAACATGTACCCGAGCAGCAGCACGATCACCTGCTGCGCCGGCTCGAGCGGAAGCAAGCGCTCCATCAGCGCGGGCGGCATGCGCTGGAGCAGCGCGTCGACGTCGGCCGAGGCCAGCGCCGCCTCGCCGCCGAAGCGCGCCAGCAGCGTGATCAGCAGCGGCAACGCGACCACCATCACCAGCGGCACCACGATCAGCGGGATGGTCACCGCCTTGCTCTGGCGCACCAGGACCAGATCGCGACGCGCGATCGCCATCATGGCGCCGAGGTTCCAACGGCGCGCTGTGCGCACGGCGCGGCTCACGGGCGCGCCTCCGGTCCGTCGCGGTCGTTGCCCTTGGGCTCCGCGCCGTCCGCCTCGCCCATCCAGGCGAAGTAGACGTCCTCCAGCGTGGTCTCCGCCGGGACGACGGCGAAGACTTCGATCTCGGCGCGTACCAGCCGCGCGACCAACGCCGCCAGCGCCTGGGGCGCGGCGTGCGTCAGCACCACCTCGCCCGGCCCGTCTCCCGCCCGCGCGTTCGGGCCGGCGAGCGTCAGGGCCGCGGCGCGCTGCTTCGCGCCGACCTCGAGGCGCGCCGTGCGCCGCGGTTCGACGCCACGCGCCAGCTCGGCCGGCGTCCCTTGCGCCACCACGCGCCCACGTCGCAGCAGTACCACGCGGTCGCACAGGCGCTGCGCCTCCCACAGGTTATGGGTGCACAGCACCACGCTTCGCCCTTGGCGTCGGGCGAGCTGCGCGACGTGCTCGTGGACCTCGCGCGTGGCCACCGGGTCGAGGCCGGCCGTCGGCTCGTCGAGGAACAGCAGTTGCGGGTCGTGCAGCAACGTCCGGGCCAGCGCCAGCCGCTGCCGCATCCCTTTCGAGTAGCTACCGACCCTGTCATCGGCTCGCTCGGCGAGGCCGAACGTCTCGAGCAGCGCGTCGGCCCTGGCGTCCGCCTCGGTGCGGGTCAGGCCGAACATCCGACCGTGGAACGACAGCGTGGTGCGCGCGTCGAGCCGGTCGTCGAGGGCGGGCGTCTCGGTCAGCACCCCGGTGCGGGCCCGCACCGCGGCGCCGTCGACGGCGGGGTCGAGCCCCAGCACCCGCGCACTGCCGGACGTGGGCGCCAGGATGCCGTTGAGCAACCGAACCGTGGTGGTCTTGCCCGCGCCGTTGTGGCCCAGGAGACCCACCACTTCCCCCGCGCCGACCTGCAGGTCGAGCGCGTCCACGGCGCGCACGGCCTCGTCGACGCGCCCGAAGTCGCGCGTCAGGGCGCGGGTCTCGACGGCAGCCTCGCGCGTCACGCTGCGCTCAGCGCGGGAGTGCGACGGAGACGAACTTCGTCTCGAGGTACTCCTCGATGCCCCAGGGGCCGCCCTCGCGACCGATGCCCGACTGCTTCACCCCGCCGAACGGCGCGTACGCCACCGACGGCACGCCGTCGTTCACGCCGACGATGCCGTACTCGAGTTCTTCGGACACGCGGTAGGCGCGCGAGAGGTCGTTGGTGTAGATGTACGCGGCCAGCCCGTACGGGGTGGCGTTGGCCATGGCCACGGCGTCTTCGTCGCGCGCGAAGGTGACGATCGGCGCCACCGGCCCGAACGTCTCTTCTTGCATCATCAGCATGTCGGGCGTAACGCCCTGGAGTACGGTGGGGGCGAAGAAGAGGCCTTGGAGGCGTGTGCCGCCCGTGACCACCTTGGCGCCCTTGGCGACGGCGTCTTGTACGTGGCGTTCGACCTTCGCCAGGCCCTGTTCGTCGATGAGCGGGCCGACGTCGGTGCCGTCGTCGAGCGGGTCGCCCACGACCAGCTTGGCGGCCGCTTCGGCGTAGCGCCGGGTGAACGCCTCGGCGATGCGCTCGTGCACGTAGATCCGGTTCACGCAGACGCACGTCTGGCCGCCGTTGCGGAACTTGCATGCCAGTACCTGCTTGACGGCTTCGTCCACGTCCGCGTCTTCGAACACCAGGAAGGGGGCATGACCGCCCAGTTCGAGCGAGATCTTCTTGATCGTTTCGGCCGACTTGGCGTACAGGATGCGGCCCACCTCGGTCGAGCCGGTGAAGGTCAGCTTGCGGATGCGCGGATCGGCGATGAGCGCGTCGGACAGCGGCACCGGGTCCTCGGCCGGCAACACCTGGAGCGTGCCGTCGGGGCCGCCGGCCTCGCGCCACGCCTCGGCCGCCAGCAGCGCGGTGAGGGGCGTCTGCTCGGCGGGCTTCAGCACGAAGGTGCAGCCGGCGGCCAACGCCGGGGCCGCTTTGCGCGTGACCATGGCCAGCGGGAAGTTCCACGGCGTGATCCCGAACGCCGGGCCGACGGGCTGCTTGATGGCGCTCAGTCGCTTGTTCGCCACGTGCGACGGGAACGTCTCACCGTAGACGCGCTTGGCCTCCTCGGCGTACCACTTCACGAAGCTGGCGGCGTACGCCACCTCGCCGCGCGCCTCGCGGATCGGTTTGCCCATCTCGCGGCTCATCGTCGTGGCCAGTTCGTGCTGGTCGCGCATGAGCAGGTCGTGCCAGCGCATCAGGACTTCGGCGCGATCGAACGGCGACACCTTGCGCCACGCCTCGAAGGCGCGCCAAGCGATGTCGGCGGCTGCCCGCGCCTCGTCGGCGCCGCAGTCGGCGACGCGCGCCACCACTTCGCCGGTGGCCGGGTTCTTCACTGCGTAGGTGCGTCGTGCCGGGTGCCAGGTGTCGCTCAGGTACCGGCCGTCGAGCGGTCCGTCCTGCGCCTTGCTTGCCGGGATGTCTGGGGTGTCGGCCATGCCGCAGTCTAGCGTCCCGCGCCGACACGGGTCCTACGGCAGCAGCGTCGATAGGCGCACGATGGCGGCCGCGTCCCACGCCTGCGGCCGGCACGCCACGGGATACGGCACCACCGGCCACGCCTCGCCCACGTGCGTGGGGGCGGCACGTGCGTCGGCGTCCTCCGCGCCCGCGTCGCCGCGAGGGTACCCGGCCACCAGTTCCGGCAAGCGGTGATCGTGCTCGGAGGCGGCCAAGGCGAACAAGGCGTCCTTGATCCGGCGCGCCTCGCCTTCGAAGCCGTAGTGCAGCAGGCCCTCGGCGATGAGGGCGTTGTCGTGCGGCCACACCGAGCCGTTGTGGTAACTGAGTGGGTTGTAGCGCGCCTCGCGCGCGCCGAGCGTGCGCACCCCCCACCCGGACCACAGGTCCGGCGAGAACAGCGTCTCGACCAAGCGCGCGGCGTGGGAGCGCGGCACGATACCGGTCCAGAGCAGCTGGCCGGCGTCGGAGCTACGCACCGCCAACGGGCGCTTCGCGCCGTCGAGCGCCATGGCGTAGGTGCCGAGCGCTTCGAGCCAGTAGGCCTGGTGGAACCGGCGCGCCAGACCCGCGGCGCGATCCGACCAGCGTCGGGCATCCTCCGCCATGCCCAGCTCCTGGTACCAGCGACTGGCGGCGTGGAAGGCGGCGTACGCGTAGCCTTGCACCTCCGAGACCGCCACCGCCCCTTGCGCCAGGGCGCCGTCGGCGTGGCTCATGGAGTCTTTCGAGTCCTTCCACGACTGCACGCGCAACCAGTCGCCGGTCTCGCTCGGCACGTACTCGACGAAGCCGTCTCCGTCGACGTCGCCGGAGTCCACCAGCCAACCCAAGGCGGCCTCCCAGGCGGGCCGCAGGGCGCGCACCAGGTCGAGCGTTCGGGTGGCGCGAGCGTGCTCGTCGAGCAGCATCACGAACAGCGCGGTGGCGTCGACCGTGCCGTAGTACGGGCCGAAGGGCGCGATGCCGGCGCGCGTCGACGGTCCGAAGCGGATCTCGTGCAGGATCTTGCCGGGCTGCTCGCCGCTGCGGGCGTCGAGACGGCTGCCTTGGTAACGGGCCAAGTAGCGCAGGGTGGCTTCGGCCACGTCGGGGCGATGCGGCAGGAGCATGTGCGCCGTCAGCAAGGCATCCCGCCCGAACGCCGCGACGTACCACGGGATCCCTGCGGCGGGCACGGGGCCGTCCTCGGTGAAGAGCAGCAGCCCCCGCAGGTCGTCGATGGCGCGTGCCGTGACGCGGGGCTCGGGGCCACGCGGAAGGTTGGCGAAGGAGCGACGCCATGCGGCGTAGCCCTCGCCGCGCCGGCGCGCCCCCGCCGCGGGGTCGTGGACGTCGCAGTCCAGCCGGAACGTCACGCGGTGGCCCGGCGCCAAGGTCCGGCGCCAGCGCGCGCCGTCCGGAGAGGTCTCGTCGGCGGCGTCGAACGACAGCACCACGCGCTGCTCGCCCACGTCGGCGTCGTGGGCGTAGCTCAGTTGCGTCGCCTGGTGCGTGACGCGCGGTATCGGAGCGGGCCGGGTGCTTCCACCCCAGCCGCGTACTTCGAACAGGTCGAGGAAGTCCGCGGCGGTGGAGAGCGTCAGCACCACGGTGCGCGCCTCGAGCGAGGTGTTCTCCAGCACCAGCTCGTCGGCGAAGCCTCCGGCGCGGAGGCGCAGCGTGCGCCGCACCGCCAGGCGCTGCGCCTCGATCTCGAACAGCGCGTGATGCGCGTGGTGCAGGTCGGGCCGCGAGGTCTCGCTGACGAGGGTCTGGAACGTGCGCCCGACGTCGTCGGTGACGTGCCAGGCGTAGCGCGCCAGGTAGCGCGTGTCGCGGTCGAACAGACCGTGCTCGTCGCCGACCGCCTGGCCGGCCTCGTTCGCCACGAGGAAGGTGGCGTCTTCCTTGAGCACGATGTTGCGCCGGAAGTCCATGCCGCTCCTTCCCCCGGGGCGTGGTGGCGCGGAGTGCTCCTACCGTACCGTAGGCGGCCGCCGCCGCCGGCTCACGCCGGCCCGATCAGGTCGTCGGCGATCTTGGCACTCGAGAGCACGCCCGGCATGCCGGCGCCCGGATGGGTGCCGGCCCCGACGAAGTAGAGGTTGGCCACGTCCTCGCTGCGGTTGTGCGGGCGGAACCAGGCCGATTGCGTGAGGACCGGCTCGAGGCTGAAGGCCGAGCCCTGGTGCGAGGCGAGCGTGGTCTGGAAGTAGCGCGGGTCGATCGTCTTCTCTGCCACCAGGTGGCGCGACAGGTCGGGCAGGTAGCGCTCCTCCAAGAAGGCCATGATGCGGTCTCGGTAGGGCTTCGACTGCGTCTCCCAATCGATGCCCGACTTGAGGTTCGGCACCGGCGACAGCACGTAGAACGACTCGTGGCCGGGCGGCGCGATGCTGGGGTCGGTCAGCGTCGGCATGTGCAGGTAGAGGCTGAAGTCGTCGGCCAGGCGACCGTCGTTGCGGAAGATGTCGTCGAGCAGCCCCTTGTACCGCGGTCCCAGCAAGATGTTGTGGTGCGCTAGGCCGGTGTCGCGGTACAGGCGGTCGGTGCCGAAGTAGATCACCACCAGGCTCATGGCGTATCGCATGCGCTCGAGGCGGGCGTCGGTGTTCTTGCGGCGGAAGCGCGGATCGACCATGCGCAGGTAGGTGGTGGCCACGTCGGCGTTGCTCACCACCGCGTCCGCCGGGAGGAAGCGCCCGTCCTGCAGCAGCACGCCGGTGGCCCGCGGGGCGCCGTCGACGTTCTCGACGGCGATCTCGCGGACCTCGGCGCCGAGCTCGATGCGGCCGCCCGACTCGCGGATGAGGCGACCGAACGCCTCGACCAGCGCACCGGTGCCGCCCATGGCGTACCACACGCCCCACTCGCGCTCGAGGTAGTGGATCATGGCGTAGATCGACGAGGTGTCGAACGGGTTGCCGCCCACCAACAACGGGTGGAAGCTGAACACCTGACGCAGGAACGGGTCGCTCACGAACTGCGCCACGTAGCCGTAGACGCTGCGGTACGCCTGCAACCGGATCAGGTCGGGCGCCACCTTGAGCATGTCGGCGACGCGCAGGAACGGTTGATCTGCAAGCTCCTCGAACCCCTTGGCGAAGATCTTGCCGGCGGCCTGGACGAAGCGCTCGTAGCCCGCCACGTCGCCTGGTGCGCGTGCGGCGATCTGTGCGCGGATGGCGTCCGCGTCGTGGCCGT
Source organism: uncultured bacterium (assembly GCA_964483695.1). Classification (GTDB taxonomy): domain Bacteria; phylum Deinococcota; class Deinococci; order Deinococcales; family Trueperaceae; genus CAZACZ01. The sequence continues at coordinate 15,173 of CAZACZ010000050.1, forward strand.
AGTCGAAGCTGCTGCCGGTGGCGTCGAAGATGCGGTAGTAGGGGTCGCAGCGCACGAAGGTGACGTAGTCCTCGCGGCGCTTGCCGGCCTTGGCGAAGATGTCGTCGATGAGTTGCGGTGCGGTGATGATGGTGGGCCCGCCGTCGAAGCGGAAGCCGTTCACCTCGTGGACGTAGGCCCTTCCCCCGAGCTTGTCGAGCTTCTCGACCACGGTCACGTCGTGGCCCGAGGCCGCCAAGCGCGCCGCTGCTCCCAACCCGCCGAAGCCCGAACCGATGACGACGATGCGACGTTTCACACCCTGGAGCATACGGAGCCCACCGGCCGGGGTCTGCTGTCCCGCCCACGGTTGGCGCCGGCACGAGGCGGCACGACGGCTAGACCGCTCGGTCGGTCTCGTCCTCCAAGCGCCACAGGTCCTCGGGCGTCTCGCGTCGCCGTGTCAACCGCAAGCGACCCTGGTAGGCGACGACCTCCGCCGGCCGCAGGCTGGAGGCGTAGTTGGACGCCATCGCGAAGCCGTACGCTCCCGCGCGCTCGACGGCCAGCAAGTCGCCGGGACGTACCTCCGGGAGGTCGACGTCGCGACCCAGCCGGTCGGCGTTCTCGCATAGCGGACCGTCGACGTCGGTAGGGACGGCCGGACGCCCACCTTCGGACCGGGCGCTCGCGCGCCGCGCGTCCGCCGCGTCGGTCGGCACGAGCCGGATGGGGTGGCGCGCCCCGTACAACGCCGGGCGGACCAGGTCGGCCATGCCGGCGTCGGCGACGACGTGACGCCGCACGCCGTGCTTGACGTGCAGCACGCGCGTGAGCAGGACCCCGGCGTCGGCCACCAGGAAGCGGCCCGGTTCCAGCACGAGCCGTAGCCGGTGGGCGCGCGCCAAGGCCAGGTAGGCGTGCGCGAACGCCTCCAACGGTGCGTCCGGCACCGCGAAGCCGCCGCCCAAGTCGATGGTGTCGAGACCCGGGAAGCGCTCGAGCAGCGGCGCCAGCGACGCGACCACCATGCCAGCTACTTCCGCCTCCGCGATCATCGATCCCGCGTGCAGATGGAAGCCCGCCAGCCGCCCGCGCTCCGCCACCGCGCTGGCCAGCGCTGCCGCGCGCTCGACGGGCACGCCGAACTTGGCGTGCGCCGCGGCGGTGGCGAGGTGCTCGTGGGTCCGGGGGTCGAAGCCGGGGTTGACGCGCACCAGGAACCTCGTGCTCGGCGCGTTCGCCTCTTGCCACAGCGCCCATGCGCCCTCGCCGTCGAGGCTCACCAAGCCCACGCCCACCTCGGCGGCTCGCCGGACCAGGCGCAGGTCCATCCCCGGGCCTCCCAGCACGATGCGGTCCGGGGCGAAGCCGGCGCGAAGCGCGCGTTCGAGTTCGCCCGCGGTGAGCGCTTCCGCGCCAAGACCCAGTTCGGCGAGGAGACGCAGCAGCGCGAGGTTGGCGTTCGCCTTGATGGCGTAGCGCAGGTCGGCGCCCGGGAAGGCCTCCTGCAGGCGGGCGACCCGCGCCTGCACCACCGCAAGGTCGTAGACGTAGGTCGGCGTCCCGAAGCGATCGGCGACGCTTCTGAGCAGGTCGTCGTGCATGCGCTCGGCGAGGCTAGCACGACCGGCGGCGGGCATCGGGCCGTCGGTAGGGACGGGTATGCTGACCGCCATGAACCGTCAGATCCGCCGGGCACAGGCGAAGCAGGACCAGAAGGCCGAACGGGACAAGGCGAAGCGCAAGGAGGCGCGGCGCGAGCGCGTCCGGACCGTGCGGGCGCGGCAAGCGGAGCGTCGCAAGGCGGCGGCCGACGGCAAGCCCAGTGCCGCGGCGCGGCCGCCGACCGAGCAGGAGCGCAAGCGCATGCCGGGGCGCTTCTCCGGCGCGCTGATGATCGCCACGGTGTTCTTCATCGTGCTCCAGGCCGCCGTTCCCGCGTCGGAGACGACCACCATGTCGAGCATCACGGGGGCGGGCTTCTTCCTGCTGTTCGGCTACTTCTCGGCCCTGTTCCTGTTGCGGCGCGGCGCACCCAACGCGCGCGTGATGACCATCGTCTCCGGGCTGGCGTTGGTGGCCGGCGTCGCGGCCACGCGGCTGTTCGCCCCCGAGGGCCAGGTCGATTGGTTGATGATCGGCCTCGGCGCCCCCGGGGTGGTGGGCGGGGCGTTCCTGGGGCAGCTGGTGTTCTACGGCGCCCGCGTGTGACCGAACCTCGGTCGGAGCGTCCGGTCGCGGTGATGGGCGCCATGCCGGAGGAGGTCGTTCGCCTGCGCAACGCCCTCGAACGCCCGATCGAACTCCGGCGCGGTCCCATCACCCTGCACGGCGGCAGGCTCGAAGGGGTCGCGGTGCTGGTGGCGCAGTGCGGTATCGGCAAGGTGAACGCCGCGGTCACGACGCAGACGCTGATGCTCGAGGGGGTGTCGCGCCTGGTGTTCACCGGTGTGGCGGGAGCGCTCGCCCCCGACCTTCGCGTCGGGGACGTCGTGATCAGCACCGACGCGGTGCAGCACGACGTCGACGTGGCGGCCCTGGGGTACGCCCCTGGCGAGGTGCCGGGCTCGGGGGCGGCGTGGCAGGCGGACGCCACCCTGCTGGAGGCTGCTGCGGCCGCGGCCGACGACCTCGGCGAGGTGCGCGTGGTGCGCGGGCGCATCGCCTCGGGCGACCGCTTCGTGGCGGACGCAGTACTGGGCGGCACCCTGCGCCAGCGCTTCGGCGCGGTATGCGCCGAGATGGAGGGCGCCGCGGTGGCGCAGGTCTGCGCCCAGTGGGGGGTGCCGTTCGTGATCGTGCGGAGCATCAGCGACACCGCCGACCACGCCGCGAGCGTCGACTTCCGCGCCTTCACCGAACTCGCCGCCGCCCGCGCCGAGCAGGTGGTGCGCGGCCTGCTGCGGCGCCTGGCCGCTGCGTAACGCTGTCGGTTCGGCCGCGCCGAGGTCGTGGCGTAGAATGGGCGACCGACTGAGGCGCCGCGCCTAGCGCGCGGGCCCGACCCAGCACCATGCGCCGCGGCCCCACCCGACGCGGCCGGTCGCGTCAGGCGGCGCGTACCGGAGAGGAAGCAACCGACCATGGCGGACGTACTGGATGAACTCCTCGACCTCGATCGCTCGCAGTTGTCGCCCGAGGAACGCGACGAACTGCAGCGGATCGAGCGGCGCGAGTGGCTCGAGTCGCTCGATTACGTGCTGGCGAGCGGAGGTCCGGAGCGCGTCGCCGAGATCATGACGCTGCTCGAGGCGCACTCGCGCCGCCACGGGGTGCCGCTGCCGTTCGAGCCCGACACCTCGTACATCAACACCATCGCCCCGCACGAACAGCCCGAGTACCCCGGCGACCTCGAGATCGAGAAGAAGATCACCAACCTCATCCGCTGGAACGCCATGGCGATGGTGGTGCATGCCAACACGGCGTCGTCCGGCATCGGCGGTCACATCGCCACCTACGCGTCGGCCGCGACGCTGTACGAGGTCGGTTTCCACCACTTCTTCCGCGGTCCCGCCAAGGGCCCGGACGCCGACCTGGTCTACTTCCAGGGCCATGCTTCGCCCGGCATCTACGCCCGCTCCTACCTCGAGCGACGCTTCGACGACGAACGGATGATGCAGTTCCGCCGCGAGCTGCAGACGACGCCCGGCTTGTCCTCGTACCCGCACCCCTGGCTGATGCCCGAGTACTGGAGCTTCCCGACCGTGTCGATGGGGCTCGGACCGATCATGTCGATCTACCAGGCGCGCTTCCGGCGCTACCTAGAGGACCGCGGTCTCTACCCGCACGGCAGCGGCAAGGTCTGGGCGTTCCTCGGCGACGGCGAGACCGACGAGCCCGAGACGCTCGGCGCCATCCGCGTAGCGTCGCGCGCCCGACTCGACAACCTGATCTGGGTCATCAACTGCAACCTGCAGCGTCTCGACGGTCCGGTGTTCGGCAACGGCCAGATCATCCAGGAGCTCGAAGGCATCTTCCGCGGCTCGGGTTGGAACGTCGTCAAGGTGGCATGGGGCAGCGCGTGGGACGAGCTGCTCGCCAAGGACGACGAAGGCGCGTTGGTGCGTCGCTTCGAGCAGCTGGTCGACGGCGAGTCGCAGCGCTACGCCGCGTTCGGCGGTCCCGAACTGAAGGAGAAGTTCTTCAACACCCCCGAGTTGCGGAAGCTGGTCGAAGGGTGGAGCGACGAGGACTTCGGGCGCCTCAACCGCGGTGGCCACGACCCGGTGAAGGTCTACGCCGCCTTCGCGCGCGCCGTGAAGCACCAGGGCCAGCCCACGGTCATCCTCACCCGCACCGTCAAGGGCTACGGCATGGGCTCGGCCGGCGAGGCGCAGAACGTCACCCATCAGCAGAAGAAGCTCGACGAGAACGAGATGCGCGCGTTCCGCGACCGCTTCGAGTTGCCGGTCACGGACGAGCAGATCCACCACGAGCCGTTCCTGCGCTTCGAGGAGGACAGCCCCGAGCAGCGGTACCTGCTCGAGCGCCGCGAGGCGTTGGGCGGCTTCCTGCCGGCGCGGTCGGTGAAGGCCGAACCGTTGTCTGCCCCCGACGCCGAGCTGTTCGAGGAGTTCCAGACGCCCAGCGGGGACCGCGCGGTGTCGACCACGATGGTGGTCGTCAACGTCATGCGCAAGCTCCTGCGCGACCCGGAGTGGGGCAAGCTGCTCGTGCCGATCATCCCGGACGAGGCGCGCACCTTCGGCATGGAGGCGCTGTTCCGCCAGATCGGCATCTACTCCCCGGTGGGCCAGTTGTACGAACCGGTCGACAGCGCCAACCTGCTGTACTACAAGGAGTCGCGCGACGGCCAGATCCTCGAGGAGGGCATCACCGAGGCCGGCTCGATGGCGTCGTTCCTGGCCGCCGGCACGGCCTACGCCAACTACGGTGTCAACACCGTGCCGTTCTTCCTGTACTACTCGATGTTCGGCTTCCAGCGCATCGGCGATCTGATCTGGGCCGCCGGGGACAGCCGCGCCAAGGGGTTCCTGGTCGGCGCCACCGCGGGCCGCACCACCTTGGCGGGCGAAGGCCTCCAGCACCAGGACGGGCACTCGCACGTGCTGGCCTACACCGTGCCGAACCTGCTCGCCTACGACCCGGCGTTCGCGCACGAGCTCGCGATCGTGGTGCGCGACGGCCTCAGGCGCATGTACCAGGAGCAGGAAGACGTCTTCTACTACCTCACCGTCGGCAACGAGAACTACCCGCAGCCGGGCGCGCCGGAGCACCTCTCGCGTGACGAGCTCGAGCGGGGCGTGCTGGCGGGGATGTACCTCTTCCGCCCCAGCAGCAAGAAGCGCGCCAAGGCGCACGCGCAGCTGTTCGGCTCCGGCAGCATCATGAACGAGGTGCTGAAGGCGCAGGCCATCCTCGAGCAGGAGTACGGCGTGGCGGCCAGCGCCTGGAGCGTGACGTCGTACAAGGCACTCCATCGTGATGCCCTGGAGGTCGAGCGGGCGAACCGGCTCGACCCGGCCGGGAAGCCCCGCACGCCGTACGTTCGGCGCGCCCTCGATGGCGCGAAGGGCGTGTTCGTGGCGGCATCGGACTACATGAAGATCCTGCCGGACGCGTTGGCGCGGCACCTGCCGAAGCCGATGGTGGCGCTCGGCACCGATGGGTACGGCCGGAGCGAGGCGCGCGAGGAGCTACGCGATTTCTTCGAGGTCGACGCCCGCCACATCGTGCTCGCCACGCTGCAGGCGCTGGCGCAGGAGGGCAGCCTCGACCCGGCAGCTGTGGTCAAGGCGCGCGACGCGCTCTCCATCGATCCCGACAAAGCCAACCCCTACGTCGACTAACCCGACGGGAAAGGAAGCGCCCGTGGCGACCGAAGTCAAGCTACCGGAAGTAGGAGAGGGGATCGAGGCCGGAACGGTCGTGGCGGTGCTCGTGAAGGCCGGCGACCGGGTCCAGAAGGACCAACCGCTGGTCGAACTCGAGACCGACAAGGCCGTGGTCGAGATCCCGTCGACGGCCGCCGGCGTGGTGGCGAAGGTGAACGTCGAGGAGAACCAGGAGGCCAAGGTCGGCTCCGTCTTGGTCGTCATCGACGAGTCCGGTGGCGCCGCCGCCGCGCCCGCCGAGACCGCACCGGCTCCTGTCGAAGCGGCACCGGCGCAGGCGCAGCGCGCAGCGGACGCGTCGGCAGGCGCCCCCGG
>CAZACZ010000051.1:0-2250 GCA_964483695.1 uncultured bacterium
AGCTGGCGGTCGCCGCTGTAGCGCTCGTCGGCCAGCCACTTGCCCTCCGGACCCCAGTAGACGTCCTCCTCCGGCTCCCAGATGTCGGGGCGGCCGCCCGCGAAGCCGAAGGTCGCGAGGCCCATCGACTCGAGCGCCACGTTGCCGGCGAGGATCATCAGGTCGGCCCACGAGAGCTTGCGCCCGTACTTCTGCTTGATCGGCCAGAGCAGGCGGCGCGCCTTGTCGAGGTTGCCGTTGTCGGGCCAGCTGTTGAGCGGCGCGAAGCGCTGCGAGCCCGACGAGGCGCCGCCGCGGCCGTCACCGGTGCGGTAGGTGCCGGCGCTGTGCCACGCCATGCGGATGAAGAGCGGCCCGTAGTGCCCGTAGTCGGCCGGCCACCACGCCTGCGAGTCGGTCATCAGTGCATGCAGGTCGCGCTTGACCGCCGCGAGGTCGAGCTTCGCGAACGCCTCCGCGTAGTCGAAGTCCTGGCTCAGGGGGTTCGAGAGGTTCGAGTGCTGGTGCAGGACATCGAGGTTGAGTTGGTTCGGCCACCAGTCGCGGTTGGACCGCGATCCGGCGGCGGTGCTGCCATGCACCGGACACTTGGCTGCCTCGCTCATCGTTGCTCCTAACCTGGGCGGCGGCGCGCGTCGGCTCGCGTGCGGCCGCGCTTCGTCGTCCGAGGACGCGAAGGGGTACGTACCACTGTCCAGGATACGTGCTCGAGCGGGGCCGCCGCGTCCTCCGGCGGCGTCGCCGTGCGGGTGCGGGCGGAGAGCGAGGGGGCTTTCGTGCGCGCCGTCGCGGGGCCCCTACATCGCTTGGGCCACGTCCTTCGCCATCGTCAGCAGGGCGTCCACGAACAGATCGAAGTCGTCGTCCCTGGAGCGGTGGTTGCCGATCGCCACGCGCAGGCAGTAGCGGCCGCCCAGCACGCTGTACGACGGCACCGCGACGCCGCTCTCGTGCATGCGCATGAGCAGCTCGCGGTTGAGCGCGTCGATCCTCTCCTCCGACCAGCCTTCCGGACGGACGCGGAAGCAGACGATGTCGAGCACCACCGGCGCGAGCAGTTCGAGCATCGGCTCGCGCTCGACGCGCGCCGCTAGGCGCTTGGCCTGGTCGACGTTGCGCTGCATCATGCGGCCGTAGACGTCCACGCCGCGCTCCATCCAGGACAGCCACACCTTCAGCGCCTTGAAGTCGCGCGACAGTTGCACCCCGAAGTTGGAGAGCCAGGTCGCGCCTCCGGCCAGACCCCGCGGCGCCTGCGCGAGGTACGACGGCGTGGTGGTGAAGGCGGCGAGCTGCGCCTGCGCGTCGCGCACCAGCACCACGCCGGCTTCGAACGGCACGTGCATCCACTTGTGCAGGTCGAGGGCGACCGAGTCGGCGCGTTCGATGCCGCGCACCAACGGGGCCAGCGCCGGCGCCAAGCCCACCATGGCTCCGATGGCGCCGTCGACGTGGAACCAGATGCCTTCCTCGGCGCACAGGTCGGCGAGGGCGTTCAGGTCGTCTACCGCGCCGGTGTTGATGGTGCCGGCGTTGCCGACCACCAGGAACGGCTTGCGGCCGGCGGCGCGGTCCTCGGCGATGGCGCGACGCAGCGCGGCGAGATCGATGCGGTAGGCGTCGCCGGTGGGCACCAGCCGCAGCGAACGCGAACCGAGGCCGAGCAACTCGGCAGCGCGCGCGTGGCACGAGTGCACCTCGGCGGAGGCGTACGCCACCAGCGGCGCCGGCGCCGCCGCGACGCCTTCGGCGCGCACGTCCACGCCGGCATGCACGTGCCGCGCGACGGTCCACCCGACGAGGTTCGCCATCGACGCGCCGCTGACCATGATGCCGCCGGCGTCGAGCGGCACCCCGAGGACCTCGGCGCACCACCGGACCACCTGCTTCTCCACCTCGACGGCGCTGTGGTTGCCGCCACCCAAGTTCGGGTTCGCCGCTGCGGCGAGGAACGCTCCGAGCGCCCCCGTCATGGTGCCGGTGCCCATGTACCAGCCCCAGAAGCGGGGGTGGTCGTTGCCCATGAGGTACGGGGCGATGTCCGCGCGGTACTGGGCGTACGCCGCTTCGGCCCCGACGCCGTCGCGCGGCACCGGCGCCTGGAAGCCGTCCCGCACCGTCTCGGGCATCGGCTGCCAGACGGGGCGGTCGCGCCGTGAAGCAAGGTCGTCGAAGGCGTCGTCGATCATGCGGTGCGCCAGGCGGCGCAACGCGCTCGGGTCGGTGGGGTCGAGCGTCTCGAACGGCGCC
>CAZACZ010000051.1:2350-16527 GCA_964483695.1 uncultured bacterium
CGCCAGGCGGCGCAACGCGCTCGGGTCGGTGGGGTCGAGCGTCTCGAACGGCGCCGTCGCCCGCGAAGTCGGATCGTGGTCCACCATGGGGGCCTCCTCGGCGGGCCGGTCGTGGCCACGCCCGTGGTTGGCGGTGCAGGTTCGGGTTGCCGTGCGTGATGAGGATACGGCATCGCCCGAACCGCCGCCGCGCAGCGCGCACGGAGCGGCGGCGACACGCGGCACCATACTCGGCGGGTCGCGTCGCTGCCGCGCCGCACTGCCGTACGCTGGCATCCGATGCGCCTCATGACCGACGTTCCCGATGCCGTTCGAGGCCTGCTCGGAGACGGGCCGTCCGTGTCGCTGGCAGACGCCGGGCTGTCGGCCGGCGAGGCCGCGACGTGGCGCGCGTTCGCCGGCGACACTGCCGGCTGGGCCGGACGCGCGGCCGCTGTCCTGCCCGGCCACGCCGGCCCGCTGATCGTGCTGGAGTCGGCGTCCGCTTCCCAGTTCGACCGCATGCACGAGTTGTTGACCGCCGGCGCCGACCTGCCCGCCGGCCTCGCCTGCGTCGCGCTCTCCGGGGCCCGCTTCCGCGGGCAACGCGGACGTCCGTGGGCGGCGCTGCGCGGCAACCTGCACTTGAGCGTGCACTTGGCGCTCGACGTGGACGCGGCGTCGTCCCAGACGGCGTTGGCGGTGTTGCCGTCGGTGGCCACGGCGGAGGCGATCGAGGAGGTAAGCGGTGGGCGCGTCCGACCCGGCGTGAAGTGGGTCAACGACCTGCTGCTGGCGGGTAGGAAGGTCGCGGGCGTGCTCAGCGCCACGCAGCTCCTGGGCGGCCGGGTGCGCCACGTGGTGATCGGCATCGGCGTGAACGTCGCGGTGGCGCCGGAGCTGCCGCCGTCGCCACGGGCCGCGGTGCCCGGGTGCCTTGCGGACGTCGACGCGGTGTTCGCCGGCCCCGACGCCTGGGCTCGTCTCTTGCCCGCCGTGCTGCGCGGCCTCGCGCGTGGCCGAGCGGCGCTGGCGGAAGGCCGCGGGGACGACCTGTTCGCGGCCTACCGCAGTCGCGCGGCGTTCCTCCGCGAGCGCGTGACGATCTGGCCGGTGGAGGAAGACGACGCGGCGGCGGTGCGGCCGATCGCACGCGGGCGGGTGCTCGAGCTGCTGCCCGACCTAGCGTTGGTGCTGGACGGAGTACCGGAACCGGTGCGCGTCGGGCGCATGACGATCGACGCCGATTAGGAAGCGGCGGGCCCCGACCCGAGCGGTCCGTGATCGGGTTGCCGGTTGGCCCGCGCGGGTGGTCCAGGCGTTCGTGGCCACGCACAGCCAAGGCCGTGGTGGTTCATGGCACCAGCGGCTCGCTCGGCTCCACGGGGTGCGCCCGCGCCCGCGACGGGCCCGGAGCGGCTTGCCTCGACACGCGCCACGCCACGCTCGGCCGGAGGAGGCTGGCGCTCGGTGCCAGCGCACCCATGACGTCGAACAGCGCGCGGCCGACCACCGGATCGTGGTGCGCCCGGGCCAGCAGCCGACGAGCGTACGCGCTGACCACGCGCCAGCGGACCGTGCGCGGTCCGTCGACGGCGCGGCACGCCAGGTCCTTGTCGACGGCCTGGGTGTACGCCTCGCTCAGCAAGGCCTTGGTCGCTCGGAAGTACGCCCTTCCGGCGTGGTCGGGTCCGACGTGGGCGAGCGTGGAGCGCAGCACCGACGCTTCGCGCATGGCCATGCTCATCCCGAGCGCGTACCTGGGGTTGGTGCACCCGAGGGCGTCCCCCAGCGCCACGAAACGCCGTGGCGCGGCGCGCCACCGATGCCAGTGCCGTCGCACGTCGCTCGCGAAGCCGCCGGCGGCCGCCTCGCCGACCGGTTCGGCGTCGGCGATCAGCCGGTCCACCGCGGGGCTCCAGAGGGAGCGCGCGAAGGCTCGGAAGGCGTCGAGGTCGGTGGGGGGCCGTTCGCCGTGCATGGTCGTCAGCGTGACGATCCAGCGGTCGTCCTCGACCGCCAACGCCACGGCGGCGCGTTCGTCGTCGGGAAGGCTCCCGACCATCACGTTGCGCGGCGAACCAGGTGCGGACCGAACGCCGGCGAACAGCCTCGTGGCGTAGCGCACGTCGACGCGCACGCGTTCCTCGGGTGGAGGCGCGACACCCAGGTCCGCGAGCCACGCCAGCGCCCGCGAGTTGCTGCCGGAGGCGTCGATCACCAGGTCGGCACGGATCTCCTCGGGGTCGCCGGTCGCCTGCCGCACCCGCACCCCCGCCACCGTGCCCGGCGCCCCCACCAGCAGCCCGATCGCTTCGCGGCCAGCGCAGACTCGAACGTTCCCGAGCGCTTGCACGCGCTCCCGCACCACCCGCTCGATCAGGGGACGCGTGGCGCCAACGAGCACGAACCGCGGGTTCGCACGGGAGGTGTCGACACGGCCGCCACCGAGGTATACGGCGAAGTCGTGCGGTTCGCGCAGGAGCTGCGCGCCGGCGCGATCCAGGTCGTGTTGGATCCCCGGTAGGAGATGCTCCAGGGCGATCACGCCGCCTGGAAGCAGCAGGTGCACGTGCCTGCTCTGCGGCACGCCGGTACGCGCCGCGGTCGGGTCCGTCAAGGGGTCGCGTTCGAGCACCGTGACCTGCGCCGCGTGCGGCGCCGCTGCCGCGGCCGCCGCGAGCCCAGCGAGGCCGCTTCCGAGGACGACGACGTGCCCGAACTTCCGAGCATCCCGCCGGGGTCGGGGGACGCGAGCACGGCCCTCGGGGGCGACGAGGCCGGCCTCCCTGCCCGTCGGACGTGGACGTCGGTCCGTTTCCATGCGGTCCCTCCTTCCCGCAGCGCCGCACGAGGCCGGCGCGTGCGCGGGTCCTCACCGTAGGCCGGGTTCGGGGAGGCCGGCATCGGTGCGACCACGTAGGCGGAGCGTTCCGCATGGGTGGTTCCCGTCGGGGGGGTGGGGTTCAGGCCAGGCCGTGCTCGTAGGCGAAGGCGGTCGCCGCGGCCCTGGACGCGACGCCGATCTTGCCGAAGATGTTGCTGAGATGACGCTCCACCGTGCGCACGCTGATGCCGAGCGACGCGGCGACGTCCTTGTTCGAGCGGCCAGCGGCCACGAGGCGCAGCACGTCGATCTCGCGGGGAGTGAGGCCGTGGCGGTGACGCCCCGCGCGATCCAAACGAGACAGGTCCGGACCGGCGCCAAGCGCGAGGTAGGTGGCGCGAGCAGCAGCACGTTCGATCCCGGCCGTGTCGCCATCGCCGAGCGCGTCGCAGGCGGCGGCCACGAGTTCGCGGGTGCGCGCCGTCTCGTACGGAGCGTTCAGACGCTGCCATCCCCGAAGCGCCGTACGCAGCGAAGCCAGCGCGTCGGCGGCCTTCCCGTCGGCGAGGTCGCACGCACCGCGCCAACGAAGGGCGATGGTCGCGAGCGAATCGGTGGGGAGCCGAGATGCGACGCGTTCGAGGTCGGCCAGCACCTCGCGGGCGCCCTCGACGTTCCCAGAAGCCAGCAGCACCTCGACCAGCGCGGGCAGAAGGCGCACGCGCGCGGTCGGCCCCGGCCGCTCCTGCAGCGCGCGCCGAAGCGAGGCGGCGGCCGCAGCGTGGCGTCCGTTCCGAGCGCGCAGCAAGGCCAACCCTGGCTGAGGGTCGCGGCCGCTGGCGGAGGCCGCGGCGTACGCCCGTTCCGCCTCGTCCGTGCGTCCCTGCGAGCGTAGCGCCTCGGCCTGCGCGTACAGCGCCGCGCCCGTGCCGGCACGGTCGCCGGCCGCGCGGCACCGCTCCTCGGCGCGGCGAGCTTCCGCCAGCGCCTCGTCCCACGACCCGCGTAGACGGAGGATCTCCGCGCGATGCACCATGCACTGCCCCGCGTACGGAACCAGCCCAGGCTGCCGTTCGCACCAGACGTCGAGGGCCTCGGTCCAGGCGTTGGCGCGGTCGAGGGCGTGCACGCTGCGGCAGGCGGCGATGACCGCGCAGAAGACGATCCCCGTGACCAGCGGCGACGTCCGCTCGCGCGACACCCCCACCACGGCCTCGTCGAGGAACGCCAGGCCCTCGGCGAGCCGGGCTTGCCGCAGGCGCGCAAGGCCCAGTGCCTGCAAGGCGAGCGCTTGTAGGTCCGCGTCGTCGAACGCCTCGCCGATGGCGAGCGCCTCGGACGCAGCCTCGAACGCCTGGTCGTTCGCTCCCGCCGCGAGCCCGGCCTGCGCACGGGGCAACAGCACGTACCCGCGTTCGACGCATGGCTCGTCCACCCGCTCGAGCAGTCGATGCGCGCGCGCCAACCAGCCGGAGCCACGCGCAGCTTCGCCCAGGTCGGTGAGCCGGAACCCCAGCCAGAACGCACAACGCGCCGCCTTGGCGGCATCGCCCTCGACCAGGAACGCTTCGTGCGCGGCGTCCAGACTGGCCAGGAACGCGTCGTCGTGGCCGACCAGGTACGCCGCCATGGCGTAGCGCCAGAGATCGTCCGCGCCGAGTGCACGGTCGCGTGCCGCATCGGCGAACAGCCGGTGCGCTTCCGGCCACGCCGCGCGTTCGTACGCGGCGCGGGCGCGTTCGAGGGGGCCCACGGTCGCACCTCCGATCGGGTCGCCCGTTCCGAGCGTTCGCATTGCCAGCCTAGGCCAAGAACGTCACGGCCGCGGCGACGTCGCCGACGTAGAGTGCAGCACGCCGGTCCGCTGCGCCCAGCGGCGTGCGCGCAGCGCCCCCACCGCGCATCCCTGGAGGGGTCGGGCATGGTTCTTCGACCTACTCGTCACGCAACTCCATGCCCTGCTCACGGGCCAAGGCTTTCACGTGACGCTCCCGATGCTGCACGTCATCCTGCCGGTGGGGATCTCCCTGGCTCCTGCGGAGAGCTGGCGTCCCCTGGTCCCCGCGTGGACCGTGCCCGCCGGGCCGCTACGGTCGGTGCTCAGCGAGCGCGGTAGGCGTCGAGGTCCGCGACGTCCGATGGCGATCGGACGTCGACATCGGCGGTGGCAAGGTGCCGGATGACGCGCTCGAAGTCGGCCATCGCGTAGCTGGTCGCGTTCTGCGGCTCTCCGTCGACGATCTGGTGGAACACCAGTGTCAGCCAACCATGCTCCCGCTCGGCACGGTCGACGGCTGCCATCAGCGCGGCTGGAGGATCGTCGCTCCTGACGCTCAGCGCACGGATCCGCAGCGGATCGGCGGGCGGCCACGTCTCCAGGCCGTTGGCGCGCGAGATGGTCCGGCCCGTCGCGAACAGGGCGCGCGTGGCTTCGAGCGTCGAACGGTCGAACGCGCCCGACGGGTAGGCGATCTGGTCGGCTCCGCGCTGGAAACCGTTGGTCAGCAACCAGCTCTTGATGGTGGCCAGCTCGCAGCCCAGGGCCACGGGGTCGAGCGCCGTGAGGCCGGTTCCGTCGGGAAGGACGGTGGCGTGATGCGCGATCACCTCCCAGCCTGCGAACCGCTCCAGGTTCTGGAGTTCCTCCAGCCTCATGAAGCCCGGCTGGCCGACGAGGTCGGCGATGACGGCGACGGCGGCCCGCACCCCGTACCGCTCCAGTACCGGTCGCGCGAACCGGTAGACGCCGTCGCGCGCGTCGTCGAACACGATCGTCACTACCCCCCGCGCCGGCCTGGGGAGCGCCTCGAGCGCACCGAAGCGCACCTGCACCGGCCCGCTCCCCAGGTCCGCGACGCTCAGCTGCAGGTCGGTGATGCTCCCCAGGTCGGCGCCGGCACCGACCACCTCGAGAGGCGAGCCGAGCGCAAGCGTGACGTACTGCCAAGCCCCACCCAACACCCACGGCTCGAAGGCCGTGCCGCCTCGGACCAGACGGTAGACCTGGTAGCCGGCGAAGCCGTCCGAGCTGAGGTAGAGCAGCACGTGTTCGAGCCGCGCAGGCTGGTCGATCTTCACGGCGACGCGGAGGTAGGTCTCGCGTAGGTCGAACGGACCGACGTTCGCAGCGCGCACGTTGACTTGCCCGGCGTCACCGTCGGTGTCGATACGAAGCGCGGTGTCACCACGAACGGTGTCCTCGGGATCGAACGCGACGGCGCCGGAGGCGCTCTGCTGGTGGAACGCAGTGCCGGGCTGCAGTGCGTCGACGACGAACGCCGCGGGGGTGTACGGAACCGACCGTGCCGGCCCAGCGACGCGCGCCAGCGCGACGGCGGCCGCCGAGGCACCAACGGACCCAAGCTCGGCGCCGCAGCGCGCGGTGGAGTCGATGGCTCGTTCGCCGGTCGCTGCGGCCGTGCCCATCGCATCGGCGTCGCGTTGCGCCGCCGCCGTCGCGAGCATCAGCGCGAGCCATAAGGCGGCCACGCCCATGCACGCGCGCCAGGCCGGGCCGTGCCGTAGTCCTCTGCTGCGATCCCGTGACGTCGCGCACCTCCACGTCGGGCCAAGCCCCTGGCAGCGCCTTACCGCGGGTGGTGATCCAGCCCCTCGTACGCCCGCAGGAACGCCCGCATGCCGTCTTCGTCGATGGCGTCGAAGCGCTGCATGCGCGTCCAGGCCGTGAGCACGTAGGCGCTACCGAGGTCCGCGCGCGGTGCGATGACGGTGCGGGAGAAGCCGCGCGCCACGCCTTGCAGCGCGGAGATGTGCGCCTCGTTCTCCTCCGGCGTTCCCAGCGGGTACCAGAGGATCACGCCGCCGTCTTCCATGTTGTGGATCAGGTACTCGTCCTCCACCACCTCGTCGTACGCGCCCCAGCCGGCGATGTTCGGCATGTGCGGGCCGGAGGTCGGCGGATCGGTGTTGTAGACGGTGCGGTTGGTGGTGATCGACAGCAGGTGGACGTTGCCTTGGCTGCGGAACTTCTCGCCCGGAAGGTTGCTCGCGCGCACCGCGCTGACGGCGATGACGGCGACGATCGTGGTGGCGACGCCGGCAGCCAAGGCGACCGTGACACGTTGCTGCCGCTGGCGTTTGGCGGCCCGCGACGCGCCTTTGCTGGAGGGCTTCTTGGCCATAGGGGAATCTACCGTGCCCGCGCCGCCTCCGCTGTGGCGCAGGCCGCGGTGCGGAGGCGCCCGCACCGCGGCCGTGGTGGTTCGTGGGCGCCCCGGCCATGGCCTCAGGGTTGCCGTTCGACCTCCAGCGCGACCTCGTTCGGCTGGTCGAACGCCACCTCGATCGTCACCTGGCCGTAGTACTCGCCGCTGTCGCCCAGCACGCCGTTGCCGTTCTCGTCGCTGCCGGCGGTGATGGTGAGCGGGCCGAGCGGGGCGTCGATCAGGGTGAAGATGCCGTCGGCGTCGAGTTGGGAGTCGGGGTACCCCGGCACG
This sequence comes from uncultured bacterium, assembly GCA_964483695.1. Taxonomy (GTDB): domain Bacteria; phylum Deinococcota; class Deinococci; order Deinococcales; family Trueperaceae; genus CAZACZ01. The sequence goes on from CAZACZ010000051.1 coordinate 9,614, forward strand.
CGCAGGTAGAGCGTGGCGGGGTCGGGCTCTGGCCCCGGTTCCGGTTCGGGCTCCGGGTCGCCGGTGAGCAGCGCCAGCGCCGCCGGCGCGTCCACCAGGCCGTAGCCGAACAGCGTGTCCCGCCCTGGGTCACCAAGGTCGACCGCGCTGTCCGCCATCGCCCGAGCCACGTCGTCCGGCGTGGCCGTCGGCACGGCGTCGAGCAGCATCGCGGCCACCGCGGCCACCGCCGGCGCGGCCATGCTGGTGCCCTCCATGTAGGCGTAGGTGGGTTCCTGGACCGCGAAGTCGTAGACGGTGCTGAGGATCATGTCGGCGGTGGCGTCGCGCCGCGCCGAGTTGCCGCCCGGCGCCGAAAGCCACAGCTCGCCGCCGACGTGGCTGTAGCACGCGCGCTCGTCGGCCGCGCCGGTGGCGGCGATGGCCAGCACCTCGGGGTAGGCGGCGGGGTACGACACCGGCGTGAAGGTGTCCGCGCCGCCCGGGCACGTGCTGTTGCCGGCGGCGCCGACGATGGTAACGCCGGCGTCCTTGGTGGCGACTAGGGCGTCGCGCACCGCCACGCCTAGGTCGTCGGCGCTGCCGAGGCTCAGGTTCACCACCTGCGCGCGGGGGGAGCCGCCGTTCTCGACGTACGCCAGGCCGTCGATCAAGCGCGTGGTGTCCATCGGGCAGCCGTAGCTGGCTTCGTCGCCCAGGTCGATCAACAGCAGTCCGGCACCGCGGGCCACGCCGGCGACACCGATGCCGTTGTCGGTCACGGCGGCGGCCACGCCCGCCACGTGGGTACCGTGGGTGCCGCAGTCGGGGTACGAGACCGTGACGTCGCTGCCGCCGTCGACGGCGTCGTAGGTGCCGACGACGTTCCCCGCCAGGTCGGGGTGCTCCGGGTAGAACCCGGTGTCCAGCACGGCGATGGTGACGTCGCTGCCGTCGGCGAGCTGCCACGCCGTCTCGGCGCCGATCCGCTCTAGGTTCCACTGCGCGCTGCGGAACTCGTCGGTGGCGAAGGGGAAGAGGGGCATGGGGCGCTCGACGTAGCGCACGCCGGGGGTGGCGCGCAGTCGGGCGGCCAGCTCGTCGGTGGCGCCGGGCCCGCGCACGATCGCGATGCCGGCGGCCTCGAAGCTCGACGTCAGCCGCGCGCCGTCCACCGTGGCGAGTTCCGCCGTCAGCGCCGCGAGCGCGCGCTCCGAGGGCCTGCCGGGCGCCCCGGCGGCGCGCAGAAGCGGGTCGGCGGCCTCGAGTCCGACCAGCAGGACGGCGCCGGACGCGGTCGGGCCGCTGGCGTCGCGCCGTGCGCCCAGAGCGGCCGTCGGGACGGGGGCGCCGTTCACGTCCGATGGAGCGAGCCCCTCGGCGGTCCCGAGCGGGAACGCGGGGAACGCGGCGGCCGCGCTGGCGGCCTGCCCGTCGGCGGCCGCGGCTCCGTCGCCGGTGCCGGCATCCGCGGCGGCCGCGCCGATCTGCGTGATCACGCCGTGGACCTCGGGGAACGAGAAGCCGACGTCTTTCCGCACCTCGGTGGTGCCCCCGCCGGCGCGTTCGGCGTCGAGGACGATGGTGAGGTCGTAGCTGCCGGGCGCGACACCGCTCGGGTCGACGTCGAGGGTCGCGCTGGCGTCCCCCGAGCCGTCCGTGGGCGTGAACGCCACCGCGTCGGCCAGGGCGGTGTTCGACGAGGTCGCCGACAACGACCAGGAACCGGACGCGCGCACCTGCAGCGAAGCGGTCGTCACGCCGTCGAGCGCGGGCGGGTCGATGGTCAGCGCCACGCCGGCGGGCGGCGGGGGAGGAGGCGTGGTACCGCCGCAGGCGGCGAGGCTCAGCGTCAGCGCGAGGCCGAACAGCGCCATCGGGGCGCCCTGGCGCCGCCGCCGCAAGGTACGTCCCGGCGCGGTGCGACGGCGGTGGATGGTGTCGTAGGCGTTCATGCTGCACGCTCCGATCGCGCCGCGCGGCAACCGACCCCGGAGGCCGGCGCCGTGGGCGCCTGCACCTCCGGCATATCCGGTGGTGGTGGAGCGGGGATGTCAGGAGGCTAAGCGGACGATGAACCCGACGATTCATGAAGCGGCCGTGAAGGGGCCGCGGGGACGCCGCGCTGTGGGGCCGCGGGGACGCCGCGCTGCGGGGCCGCGGCACGCCGGAGGCATGACCTGACGCGCACACGGCGCGCCGCGAGGGCGACGCTCGCGGCGCCGCGGCTCACGCTTCGGGCAGAACCTCGAAGGCGGCGTCGCGCGTCGGCGCCATGATCAGGGTGTCGAACACCTGGCCCATGCGCGCGGGCGACTCGCGCATGCCGTGCGCGAGCCACCACTCGATGAGCGCCACGAACGAGCGGATCAGGTGGTTGACGGCGGCGTCCATCGGCACGCGTCCGCCGGGCTTGGCGCGGTAGGTGCGCAGCACCCCGGCCATGCCGACCTCGAGCGCCCGCGGGAGGAGGTCGATCGAGCGTTGGCTTCGCAGCAGCACGCCGTACAGCTCGGCATGGCTGCGGGCGTGTTGGAACACCACGGTGCCGACCTTGGTGGCGTCGGTGGGCGAGGACAGCGCCTCTAGGCGCGCCAGCAGTTCGGTGAGTACGTCGTCGAGCAGGTCGCGCAGGAGCGCGTCCTTGTCGGGGTAGTGGCGGAAGAACGTGGCGTACCCGATGCCGGCCTCGTCGGTGAGATCGCGGATGGTGACGTCCTCGTAGCCGCGCGCCAGCGTCAGCTTCACCAGGGCGTCGCCCAAGCGACGGCGGCTTCGGACCACGCGCGCGTCCGCGCGCCCCCGCTCGTCGGGCGCCGCTTGCGGCGTGCGGTGGGGCGTCGTGTCGTTCGCCATGGGCTACGGCCAGGATAGCGCTCTGGCGCGATCCGGCGCCCGACTCACGCGGCGTTATGAAACACCCTGTATCATAATGTCAGCGGCTTCGGAGATCGTGGCCGCGGGAGGAAGCCATGCCGACCATGCTCGAACGCCCCGCCCCCGGGGCGCCCGCCGGTGCGGGCGTGCCGGGGCGCGCGAAGGACGCTGCCGCTTCGCCCACCCCCGCCCAAGGCGCCTGCCCGGTGCACGGCGGCGCCGCCGCGCGGCGCAGCCAACCCCCCACCGAGCCGCTGCACCTCGGCACCCCCGACTTCGAGCGGCGCCGTGACGGCACCGTGGTGGTTCGCAGCATGGCGCTGGCGCGCGCCGTCCTGCGCGCCGGTGACGTGGCCGTCCAGGACGGGTTCCGCGTGCGTGAGATCGCCAAGAGCCCGGTGCCGCTGCGGCCGCCGGTGCTGTTCCAGGACGGTGACGAGCACCGCGCCCAACGCACCGCCATCGCGCGCTTCTTCACCCCCAAGGCCGCGAAGGAGCAGTACCGCCCGGTGATGGAGGCGCTCACCGACGAGATCGTCGCCGAACTGCGCGCCAGCGGCCGGGCCGACCTTGCCCAACTGGCCATGCGGCTCGCGGTGGCCGTGGCGTCGCAGGTGGTGGGGCTCACCGACAGCACCCAGCCGGGGATGCACGCGCGCCTGGACGCGTTCCTCTCGAGGGGATCCGCCACCTTCTCGTGGCGGCCGGACAAGTTGGTCGCGTTCCTGCGCCTGCAGAGCGCCGTCATGCGCTTCTTCCGCCTCGACGTCAAACCCGCCATCGAGGCGCGGCGGGTGCAGCCGAAGGACGACGTCATCTCCCACCTGCTGTCGCAGGGCGCGAAGGACCGCGACATCCTGATCGAAGCCATCACCTACGGCGCCGCCGGCATGGTGACGACGCGCGAGTTCATCTCCATCGCCGCCTGGCACCTGCTGGACGACGACGCGCTGCGCCGGCGCTACCTCGCCAGCGACGAGGCCGAGCGCCAGCGCCTGCTGGCCGAGGTGGTGCGGCTCGAGCCGGTGGTCGGGCACCTGCAGCGGCGCCTCACCGGGGAACTTCTTCTCGACACCGCCGAGGGGTCGGTGACGCTGCCGGCCGGCACCGTCATCGACATCGACGTACGCTCGGCCAACCTCGACCCGGCCGCCGTCGGCGAGCATCCCGCCTGCCTGGCGGCCGACCGCGAGATCGTCGCCAAGGGGGTGCAGCCGTTCGCCCTGGCGTTCGGCGACGGCCACCACCGTTGCCCCGGCAGCTACCTCGCGCTGGAGGAAGCCGACGTCTTCTTGCACCGCTTGCTCTCGGTCGAAGGCCTGCGCATCGAGCGGCCGCCGACGATGACGTTCAACGATCTGGTCAAGGGTTACGAACTGCGCGACTTCGTGCTGCGCCTCGGTTGACCCTTCGCCCGGCCCGGAGCGCCCGCAGCGCCCGGTCCGCGGCTGCCAGCCACCGGCGCCGCGACCTCCCCGTCGGCGCCGGTGGCGCGTTCCGCCGCCATGCGCCAGAGGTGCAGCGTGGCGTAGCTGCGCCACGGACGCCACGCTTCGGCGCGCGCAGCCGCGGCCGCCGCCGAGACGCCGCCGAGCGCCTTGCGCACCACCAGGTCTTCCTTGGGGAAGGCGTCGGGCAGGTGCATCGCGCGCATGGCCAGGTACTGCGCCGTCCACGGGCCGATGCCGGGAAGGGCGGTGAGCGCGCGCACCTGCTCCGAGGCGTCGTCGCCCGGCGCGAGCGTCACCTGCCCCGCCGCGAACGCCTTCGCCAGCGCCACGATGCAGCCGGCGCGCGCGCCGACGATGCCGAGCGCCGCGATGCCGGCGGGGTCGAGGGCCGCCACCGCCTCCGGTGTCGGGAACAGGTGCGTCAGGTCGGCCGGCCTGCCGTCGGCCGCCGCGTCGCTGGGGTCCAGCGGTGTCCCGAACGCCTGCACGAAGCGGCCGGCCAGCGTGGTGGCAGCCTTGACGCTCACTTGTTGCCCGAGCACGGCGCGCACCGCCAGTTCGAACGGATCGACCGCGCCGGGCACGCGCAGCCCGCGGTCGCGCCGGACAGCGGCGGCCAACGTGGCGTCTCGCTCCAACTGCGCGGCGATCACGTCGGGGCGCGCTTCGAGGTCGAACAGCCGCCGCACCCGCGCCAGCACGGCTGGCAACGCCGGGGTGAGGGTGCGGCTCACCTCGAGGAGCACGCCAGCCGCAGCGGGGTCGTGCGTCACGCGGAGCCAACCGTGACGGTGCCCGAGCCGCAAGGTGCGGGCGTAGGCGCCGGCCGTGACGCCCTCGACTCCTGCCAACGCGCGCGCCGCCAAGAACGCCAGCGTCCCGTCCCAGTCGTACGGGGGGCGGTAGGCGAGGCGCAGCATCAGGGTGGCGGGGAGCGCGGCGGCGTCCGCGGGGTCGTGGGCCGTCCCGCGCGCGTGCTTGCGCAGACGCGTCGGCGGCATGCCGTAGCGCGTGCGGAACGCCTCGTTGAAGCGGCGCAGGCTGTGGAACCCGCTGGCGAAGGCGATCTCGATGACGGGGAGGTCGGTCTCGGTGAGCAGCTGCTTCGCCAGCAACAGACGGCGGGTGCGCTGCAGCTCGCTGGGCGTGGCGCCCAGTTCGCGCTGGGCAACGCGCCGCAGTTGCCGCGCGCTCAGCCCGAGCTCGTCGGCGAGTTGCGTCAGGCTCGGCGTGCCGTCCACGTCGTCCTCCGCGATCCGGTCCAGCAGGCGCAGCGCCACGCGCTGGGCGCCATCGACCGGCGCGTTGCCGGGCGCCAACTCGGGCCGGCAACGCAGGCACGGGCGGAACGACGCGCGCTCCGCCGCCGCCGCGCTCGGGAAGAAGCGGCAGTGCTCGGGCTTCGGGGTGCGGGCTGGGCAGATCGGGCGGCAGTAGATGCCCGTCGAGGTGACCCCGACGAAGAACACGCCGTCGAAGCGCGGGTCCCGCGCCGACAAGGCGCGGTAGTAGGCGCCGTGCCCGGGTGCGCCTTCGTCGCGCGTCGCTGGTGCGGCGGAGCGAGGTCCGTTCACGGGGGCAGTGTAGGACAGCCGCAAGCCCAGGGACCGGCCGCTTCCGGCCATCGAGGTGCCGCGACGTAGCGCGGGTCGACGCGGCGCGCCTCGCCACGTCGACGTCCGATTCCGGCCAGCGGGGGGTGAGCGCGCCGTCTAGCATCGGGCGGCGAAGGAGGCAGGTCATGGCACACGAGAAGGCTCCGGGAGCGGGCGGGCGGGCGTCGGGCGCAGGCGCATCGGCCGGAGGGGCGTCGGGCAAGGTGTCCTCCGCGCCGAGCACGCATGCGAAGAAGGGCGGCACGCTCCGCACCACCGTCGTGCCGACGCCGTTCGGCGCAGCGCTCGTCGCCGTCAGCGCGGTGGGCGTGGCGAGCGTGATGTTCGGCGACGACGAGGCCCGGCTGGAGGCAGAGGTCGTCGCGGCGTTCCCGGGGGCCGCGGCGCGGCGCGACGACGAGGGCCTGTCGGCGCTCGGACGGCGCGTGGCCGACCTGCTGGCCCATCCCGAGCGCGTCGGCGGCGCCCCGCTCGAAGAGGCTCTGGGCGTGCCGCTCGACGAAGGCGGCACGCCGTTCCAGCGCCAGGTGTGGCGCGCCCTGCGGGCGATCCCGGCTGGCACCACCTGCAGCTACACCGAGCTGGCCGTGCGCCTTGGCCGGCCGTCCGCGGCGCGCGCGGTGGCCCGCGCCTGCGCCACCAACCGCATCGCGGTGCTGACGCCGTGCCACCGGGTGGTGCGAAGCGGCGGCGGACTGGCCGGGTACCGCTGGGGCGTCGAGCGCAAGCGCGCGCTGTTGGCACGCGAAGCCGCCGCCGTGCTACGATCCGGGATATCCCGCGGGGGTATATGACCGCCATCCCGACCTCGCGGAGCATCGCGCGCGCGGTACGTCGCGGGCCGCCTTAAGGCGCTGCCGCGCGTGCTAGCGTCCGCCCATCCGACCGCACGAGGAGCACGAGCATGAGCGATACCCGAGCCAACGCCAGCACCGCCGCCAGCACCGCCGCCAGCACCGCCGCCGGTACCGCCGCCCGCCCTGCCGCCGCG
>CAZACZ010000051.1:16627-21127 GCA_964483695.1 uncultured bacterium
CGCCAGCACCGCCGCCAGCACCGCCGCCGGTACCGCCGCCCGCCCTGCCGCCGCGACCGACCGCCCACTCGGCATGAACGCCGTCCTGGACGGCGACATCGACGCCGTCCAAGCGCGTGTCGCCTCGGCGCTGAAGGAGCAGGGGTTCGGCATCCTGACCGAGATCGACGTGCAGGCGACGCTGGCCACCAAGATCGGCGCCGAGATCGAGCCGTACCGCATCCTCGGGGCGTGCAACCCGAAGCTCGCGCACCGCGCGCTGGAAGCCGACCGTTCGATCGGGCTGCTGCTGCCGTGCAACGTGGTGCTACGCCAGGCGGGGCCGGGCCGCACCGAGGTGAGCATCCTCGATCCCGAGGTGATGTTCTCGGTGGCGCCCGACGCCGCGCGGCAGAAGATCCCCGCTCTGCCGGCCGAGGCGCGCGAGCGCCTAGCCGCGGCGCTGACGGCGCTGCGTCAGGGCTGACGCTGCTTCTGCCGCACGTGGGCCAGCAGGCCGGCGGTGGACGCGTCGTGCGCGCCCGGGTCGGCCGCGCCGCGCAGGTCTCCCAGCACCCGGCCTGCTAGCTCCTTGCCGAGCTCCACGCCCATCTGATCGAAGCTGTTCACGTCCCAGATCACGCCCTGCACGAAGATCTTGTGCTCGTAGAGAGCGATCAGGCTGCCGAGCGCGCGGGGCGTGAGCTGGTCGAGCACGATCGAGGTGGTCGGCCGGTTGCCCGGGAACGTCTTGGCGGCGGTGAGGAGCGCCAGCTCGTCGTCGGGAACGCCCGCTTCGCGTAGCGCCGCGCGCGTCGCCTCGGCGCTGCGTCCGAGCGCCAACGCCTCGGTCTGCGCCAGGAAGTTGGCGAGCAGGATGTCGTGGTGCTGCGTGAGCGGGTGGTGCGGCCGGATCGGCGCCAGGAAGTCGGCGGGCACCAGCTTCGTCCCCTGGTGCAGCAACTGGTAGAAGGCATGCTGGCCGTTGGTGCCGACCTGGCCCCACACCACCGGGCCGGTCTGCCACGCCACCGGCTCGCCTGCTTGCGTGACGCGCTTGCCGTTCGACTCCATGTCGGCCTGTTGCAGGAACGCGGGCAGGTGCTCGAGCGACGCGTCGTACGGCAGGATCGCGTGCGTCTCGGCGCCGAAGAAGTTCGCGTACCACACGCCAAGCAGCGCCATCCACACGGGCACGTTGCGCTCGAGCGGGGTCTCGGCGAAGTGGCGGTCGATGCGGTTCGCCCCGTCCAGCAGCTCCTCGAAGCGATCGAAGCCCACCGCCAGCGCGATCGACAGGCCGATCGCCGACCACAACGAGTAGCGGCCGCCGACCCAGTCCCAGAACGCGAACATGTTCGCCGGGTCGATACCGAAGGCGCGCACCTTCTCCTCGTTGGTGGAGAGCGCCACGAAGTGCCGCGCCACCGCGGCCTCGTCGCTCAACGCGTCCAGCAGCCAGGCGCGCGCGGTGTGGGCGTTGGTCATCGTCTCCTGGGTGGTGAACGTCTTCGACGCCACCAAGAAGAGCGTCCGTTCCGGCACCAGCCGTGCCAAGGCGGCGTAGATCTCGGCGCCGTCGACGTTGGAGACGAAGTGCACGCGGATGCCGGCGCGATGGTACGGGGCCAGCGCCCGCACCACCATCTGCGGCCCCAGATGCGACCCACCGATGCCGATGTTGACGACGTCGGTGATGCGCTCGCCGGTGAAGCCGCGCCAGGCGCCGCCGTGCACCGCCGTGGTGAAGTCTCGCATCTGCTCCAGCACGGCGCGAACTTGCGGCATCACGTCCTCGCCGGAAGCAAGCCGCAGCGGTTCGTCGCCGCGGTGGCGTAGCGCCACGTGCAGCACCGCGCGGCCTTCGGTGCGGTTGATGGCTTCACCGGCGAACATCGCGTCGCGCGCCGCTTCGACGTCGGACGCCGTGGCCAGCGCGAAGAGCAGGGCCATGGTCTCGTCGGTGACGCGGTGCTTGCCGAAGTCGAGCAGCAGGTCGCCGACGGGGAAGGCGTAGCGGGCGAAGCGCCGTGGGTCGTCGGCCAGCAGGTCGCGCAGGTGGAGGCCGGCGATCTCGCGGTGGTGGGCGCTCAAGGCGCGCCACGCATCGGCGCGCGCGCCGCCGGGGGCGCCCGGGGTGCCGGGCGTGCGATCCAGGCCGGCGTTGCCGGTGGGTGCGGGTCGGTCGGGGGCGCCTGGCGGTGTCATGTCGGCCTCCCTTGGGCCGGGCCGCCGGGCACGGTCCCGTGTTCGGGCGCGGGCTCGCCGCCCGACTCGCTCGAGGCGCGCCAGATGTTGATGTCCGCCTCGGTGGCGAAGCGGTCGATCTCCGCGACCTCCTCTGGGGTGAACGTCAGGTTCTCGAGTGCCGCGACGTTCTCCTCGAGTTGGCGCACGCTGCTGGCGCCGATCAGCACCGACGTCACGCGCGGGTCGCGCAGGCACCACGCCAACGCCATCTGCGCCAGCGTCTGGCCGCGGCGCTCGGCGATCCGCGCCAGGCCTCGCACCTTCGCGAGCGTCTCGTCGGTCAGGAAGGCGCGCCGGAACGAGCCGTCCCGGCCTGCCCTGGCGCCTTCCGGGAGGGTGGCGTTCAGGTCGGCGGGCGAGACGTCGAGGTACTTCGAGGTCAGCAACCCTTGCGCCAACGGCGAGAAGGCGATGCAGCCGATCCCTTCCTCCTCGAGCACGTCCAGCAACGAACCCTCGATCCAGCGGTTGAGCATCGAGTACGACGGCTGGTGGATCAGGCAAGGCGTGCCCATCCTGCGCAGCAGGCGCGCCGCCTCGCGGGTGGCGGTGCTGGCGTAGGACGACACCCCGACGTACAGGGCCTTGCCCTGCTGCACCGCGCTGGCGAGCGCCCCCATGGTCTCTTCCAGCGGCGTGTGAGGGTCGAAGCGGTGCGAGTAGAAGATGTCGACGTACTCGAGGCCCATCCGCTCGAGGCTCTCGTCTAGGCTCGCCAGGAGGTACTTGCGCGAGCCCCACTCGCCGTACGGTCCGTCCCACATGCGGTACCCGGCCTTGGTCGAGACGACCAGCCGGTTGCGCAGACCCGCGAAGTCGGTGCGCAGGATCTCGCCGAAGTGGCGCTCGGCCGATCCCGGCGGCGGGCCGTAGTTGTTCGCCAGGTCGAAGTGGGTGATGCCCAGCTCGAAGGCGCGCACGAGGATGGCGCGCATCGTCTCGAGCGGGCGGTCCTCCCCGAAGTTCTGCCACAGGCCCAGCGAGACGGTGGGAAGCAGCAGGCCGCTGCGTCCCGTGCGGCGGAAGCCCACCTTGCCCTCGGGGGCGGTGGTGGCGGGGATCGCGGGAGCGGGGGATGGGTCGGGCGGAACCATGGCCGGCCTCCAGACGGGGCGCCTGCGCCTCGCGCGTGCCCCGAGGCGAACGCGTCCGGGCCTCCCATCGTACCGCGAGGCTGCGGTGGCCCAGTTGGCCCGTACGGCGAGCGCCATCGCGTCCCGCTGGGCGTTGGCGAAGCCGCCCCGGCCGTCGGTGCTCAGGCCGCCCGCGGCGGGTCGATCAGTTGCACCAGGCGGATGCCGGAGAGCGCTTCGCGGATGGCGAGCGAGGCGTGGATGTAGGCCACGTTGAGCCGGCAGTACCCCTTGCGTTCGGTGGTGGCGCAGCGCGCCTTGGTCTGGCAGGTGTCCACCACCAGGGGCCCCGACACGGTCTCGATGACGTCGAGCAACGTGAGGCGGCTCGGGTCGATGGTCAAGGTGACGCCGCCGCTGCGCCCCTGACGACTCTCGACGTAGCCCGCTTCGGACAGGCGCCGGAGCACCTTGGCGAGGAACGCGGGTGGCATCTTCAGGTCCTTCGCCATCCGGCCCGCCGGCGCGCCGGGGTTCTCCGCGGCGTAGATGAGCGCATGCACGGCGTAGCTCTCCTCGCGTCGGAGCAGGGTGCGGTAGTCGGCGGCGATGGTCATCCCTGGCGACCATGGTAGCAGCAACGCGGAGCACGACGTCGGCGTTTGGGATGCGACGGCGACGCGTTCACGGGGGGACATCCGTCCTTGTCGCCGCCCGAACGCAGGTCTAACTTGGATACAGATGTCCATGTTTCCCGACCGCACGGCGACGGACGCCACCCACCTTGAACGCGGCCACGGGAACCGGGACGAAGGAGGACACCAGATGCGCACCACCCGAGGCAACCTACCGCTCGGACTCATCGTCGCCGCGGCCGCGGCCTTCGTCGCGTTGGCCGTCGCGATCGCGCTCTTCGTCGGCCCGACGCACACTTCCGTCCCGGCCGAAGCGGCCTCCGCCGGCCACGGCGCGCACGACCTGAGTGTCATCCAACCCGACGTCCACTACGTCGTCCAGCAAGACCCCGAGGACCTCGTGCCGGTCGACGAGCTGCCGCTGGTGCAGGGCGTGCTGGGGTACGCGCCGAACGTCGCGCCGCCGGTCGAGCGCGATTACCGCGCCCACGTGCAAGTCGAACTCGAGGTCGTCGAGCAGACCATGCGCCTCGCCGACGGCGTCGAGTACCGCTTCTGGACCT
>CAZACZ010000052.1:0-13492 GCA_964483695.1 uncultured bacterium
AGCGCCGTCAGCCACAGCATCGCTACCAGGGCGATGAGCACCGCGTTGTCGGTCGCCACATCGGACTGCTTGTCAATCTCGTCTTGGACAGACTGACCCGGGCCACGTAGCGGTCGTGCCCTCAACGGGGACCGGGTTTCTCGTTTCGTCATAGCACAACCCTACCTGGCGAACATGCGTCTCTCGGTGAAGGAATTCGGTCCTCACTGCTCGTGGCGGCCGCACCTCACCCATACTCGACCGCGTAACGCGCTAGCACCAAACTCGACCCCTCGAACCCCCTCATCTCCACCAACCGCAACACCCCCATCACCCGCCCTTCGAACACCCGAACCCCCTCCCCCACCACGCCAGCCCCGATCATCAGATGCAGCTCGTCCACCAACCCGGCGCCCAGCAGATCGTTCCACAACACATGACTCCCGAACACCAGGATCTCCCGCCCAGGCTGGCGCTTGAGCGCGGCAACCTCCGCATGCGCGTCCGCCCGCCGCACCACCCGCGTGGGGCCCCACCCCTCGGCGTTCTGCTGCGTCAGGCTGTCCGACACGACCACCTTCTCGATGGCGCCGTTCAGCCGCGAGATCTCGCGCTCCACCGCCGGCTGGGTCGGGTCATCGGCGACGCTCGGCCAGTAGGCCCGGAAGCCCTCGTACGACTTGCGTCCGAGCAGCAACGTGTCCGCCGCCCGCAGGCGCTCCGCGTTGTAGTCCGAGAAGCCTGCGTCGAACGGCATGGCCATGACGTCACCGCCGGGGCCGGAGTAGAAGCCGTCGAGGGAGATGATGTTGCAGACGACGAGGTTGCGCATGGTCGGTCGGTCTCCTAGCGCCTCACGGCTTCTCCACGATCTTCCAGTACGAGTCCTTGCGGACGACCTTCCCGTCCCGGAACTCGAGGTGGTCGCACCCGCGAACCCTCACGTGCTCGCCTGCAGGCGTGGTGCCCGTGAGCAGCCACTCGGAGACGACCATGTTCCCGCTGCCGAAGTGTCGATCCTCGCTGTAGTGCACGTCTGGAAGCCCTGCGAACCTGCCGGCCAACCCCTCCCGGACGGCCGCCTTGCCCACGTACCGGCGCCCCCACGCTTCCGGTCCGCGGGGCGTGTCCAGCGAACAGTCGTCGGCGAAGAACTCCATGATGCTGTCGAGGTCGTGCGCGTTGAAGGCCTCCAGGATGGCCTTCGCGGTGTCCAGCAGACTGGCGTGTCGTTCGGGCATGGTTGCCCTCCTCCTACGGTGACGTGCGTCGGCTGCGTGAGCGCGGCCGGTCCTTACCCCAGGAACCTCCCCGCCTCCTCCTTCGTCGGCAACCGACACGCGTCCGTCTTCCCGAACCAGCGGTAGCGCCGGTTGGCAACGAAGTCGTACACGGGGTCCCGCACGAACCGTGGCACGGCCAGGAACGCCGCGAACACCGGCCAGAGCCCGTTCAGCCGCCGCGCGATGCGCAGCGCGGCGGTGGACCGCGCGTAGATGCGCCCGTCTTCCACCAGTAGCAGCGTCGGTGGCGCGCCGGCATCGGGAGACGGCAACGATCCCGCATCGAGTTGCGCAGCGTGACGCGCGATCAACGCCTGACCAACTTCCGACTGCAGCGAAGCGAACCGCATCGCCGCCATCGGATCGCGGTCGATGATGAAGCGCACGGCGGCGTTGCACAGGTTGCAGACGCCGTCGAACAGGACGATGGGACCGCCGACCACCGTGGGTTCGGTCATCCGTTCCGCCCGAGAGGCGTGCGCGCTCCCGCTAGTCGGCCCATACGCGTCTGCGGAACCGTGCGGCTCATGCGCCTCCCCCGATGACGCTGCCCGGGATCGCCCCGGAATCGTCCGCGCCATCGCCTCGTCCTCGATGCATCGTAGCCGATCCTCACGATTCGCCACCTTGCGCCGCGGATTGGGCGATACTACGTCGAATCGATCGAACCCCGTTGCTGCTCGGTGCAGGACCGTGCTCCGTGCCGGTCCTCCGCCTCGTCGAGTCCCGGTTCCGATTCGAAGCCCGCGATGAAGGAACGTCCGAGAACGAACCACATCACGAGAGGGAGCGCCATGAGCTCACGCCCACCCCACCCTGCGTCCCGCACCAGGCTTCGCGCACGTGCGGGCGTCGCACTCGTCCTTGCCCTGCTGTTGGGTGCTTGCGGTCGCTCCCCTGGTCCGTCCGGCGCCGTGACGCTGGAGGCGTTCCGCGCCACCAGCAGCACCTCCTTCCACTTGCGCTTCAGCGTCCCGGTGGGCGCCGGAGCCGACGACCCGGCGAACTACCTGCTCCGCGATCCCGACGGGATCCCGTTGCCGGTCGTAGGAGCGCACCCCTCCGACGACGGGTACGTCGTCGATCTCACCACCGAGCCGCAGCGGCTCGTCGCGTACCGCGTCACCGTGCGCAACCTGCAACGCAAGGGCGGCAGTCCGATCGCGGGCGAGCTCACCTTCCAGCAACCCGTACCGGGCTCCGACGTCCCGGCCCCCTTCCCGTCCCGCGCCGTGGCGCTCTCGAACACGCTGGTGCTGGTGAGCTTCGACGACCCCGGCACGACCGGCCCGGCCGCGATGACGGACGACGTCCTCGACCCCGCCGCCTACGCGTTCGACGACACCTCGTTGCAGGTCCTCTCCGTCGCCTTCTCCGACGACGGCGCCGACCGCAGCCGGGTGCTCCTCACCACCACCTCCATGGCCGATCAGGACTACCGCCTGACCGTCGGTCCCGCCACCGCCGATCCCGGCCCCCGACCGATCGACCCGTTCCGCGACGAGGTCCTCTTCCGCGGCATCGCGGCCACCGACACCGTCGCGCCATCGGTCGTCGAGGCGTTCGCCTCCGACAACACCACCGTCGTCCTTCGCTTCAGCGAACCCGTCCAGGACGGCGCCTCGGACCCGAGCCGCTACCGCATCGAGGACGGTGCCGGAGCGAGCCTGCCGGTCACGAGTGCGAGCGTCGAAGGGTACGCCACGCGCGTCGTGCTCTCGACCGCGGCGATGGTGGCCGGGGTGGACTACACCCTCACCGTCGCCAACGTCCTCGACAAGGCCGGCAACGCCACCGACCCGACCGTGTCGGTGAGCTTCGTGGGCGTCGTGCCCGGCAACGACACGACCCCTCCGCGGGTCATGGGCGCCACCTCGACCGGACCGACGCGGGTGCTGGTCACGTTCAGCGAACCCGTCCGGGGCGGTGCCGACAGCGCCGAGAACCCCGACCACTACCAGATCGTCGGCAGCGACTCGCTGGCCGAGGACCTCGCGAAGCAGGCCGTGCTGGTCGTCACCGACGCCGACCTCGCGAACGACGGCCGTAGCGTGCTCCTCACCACCTTGGCGCAGAGCGAGATCGCCTACACCCTGCGCGTCTCCAGCGTCTTCGACCTCTCCGGCAACGCCGTCCAGGGCCCCACGCGCGAGAACCCGTACGAGATCGAGTTCTTCGGCAAGCCCGGAGACGACACCGACTGCGACGCCGACGGCCTCAGCGACGCGCTCGAGCAGCGCGGCTGGACCGTCCGCGTGGTGCAGGCCGACGGCACCGCGGTGACGCGCGAGGTCACTAGCGACCCGTGCGTCGCCGACACCGACGGTGACGGCCTGACCGACCTCGAGGAGCGCACCTACCGCACCGACCCGCGCGTGGCCGACACCGACGACGACGGCCTGACCGACACCCGCGAGCTGAACGAGATCTACTCCGAGCCGAGCCTCGCCGACACCGACGGCGACGGCCTCCAGGACGGCCTCGAGGTCGACGGCTTCGGCACCTCGCCGTTGCTGGCCGACACCGACGGCGATCAGCTCAGCGACGATTACGAGGTCACCACCGACAACCGTCACCCGCGCATCGCCGACATGCCCGCCGTCGACATCACCATCGGCGCCGTCGACCTCCAGCTCGACGTGCGCTTCGAGGAGCGTAGCGCCGAAGGCACCTCCGTCATCGACAGCCGCAGCGTCGCCACCACGTTGGCGAACTCGCAGGAGTCCTCCACCTCGCGCGAGAGCACCAACACGCTCGAGTGGTTCGTGCAAGCGGGCACCTCGGTATGCGTGAAGGGCGGTTGTGAGGACGGCAAGAACTGGGGCTGGGAGTTCCATGCAGAAGGCGGCGCCAGCGGCTCCCAGTCGACCACCTTCACCAACGCCTCGGTGCGCGCCTCGCAACGTGAGTACGCCTCCAGCCTCGCGACCGACCGCGAGGTGTCGGCCGAGAGCGAGGTCACGCGCGTGGTGGAAGGCGCCACCATGGCGGTCGAGGTCGGCATCGCGAACGCCAGCAACCTGAGCTTCACCATCCAGGACATCGAGATCACCGCCCTGATCCAAGACACCAACGAGCCCGGCACGTTCGTGCCCGTCGCCACCTTGTTCGCCGCCTCCAACGAGCCGATCAGCATCGGCCCGCTGGACCCCGCCCGCGGCCCGTTCCGCTTCGTGGCCCAAGACGCCTACCCGAACCTGGTCGAGAGCCTCATGCGCAACCCGCGCGGGCTGATCTTCCGCATCGCGAACAAGCGCATCACCGACGAGTTCGGCCGCGACTTCGCCTACGTCGAGCAAGACGTCAACGACCGCACCGCGTTCCTCGAGATCGACTACGCGGGCAACGCGCCGCTCGAGCGCTACCAGGTGGCCACCAACGCCGGGTTCGACGCCGACCTGCGGCCCACCGGCGTCACCCTCGGGCACGTGCTGCAGGAGATCCTCGGCCTGGAGTACGTTCCGGAAGGCGAGGACGTGACGCTCGACCCGACCGATGCCGACGACCTCGAGCGGATCCTCTCGAGCTACTCGACCCGCACCATCGCCGGCGTCGACACCCTCTGGCGCGTCCGCGGCGTGTCGCGCGAACTCACCGGCCTCGAGCGCGACTGGTGGGTGCTCGGCCCCGAGGGCAACATCACGCCCGTCGGCTCCCGTGCCGGCAAGGACTTCCGCAGCTACCGCGTGATGTCCGACCAGGACTTCGCCTTCAGCTTCGAGCAAGACCTCGACCAGGACGACCTCTCGGCGCAGGAGGAGACGTTCTACCGCAGCCTCGACAGCGACGCCGACGTCGACCCCGCCGACGGCGTGCCCGACAGCCGCGATACCGACCGCGACGGCATCGACGACGGCGACGAGGTCTACGGCGCCGCCGTGGGCATCCGCCGCATCCCGTGGCTGGTGCGCCTCGAAGACGGCCGCGACGCCTACGTCACGCAAGCCCACCCCGGCCGCGCCGACGCGGACGGGGACGGCCTGACCGACTGCCAGGAGTTCGTCCTCGACGCCGCCTGCGCCGCCATCCCCGTCTACCTGGACGCAGATGGCGTGCCGACCCTCGTCGCGGATGGCACCACCTACCTGATGGACGTCGAGTTGCGGAACCCCGACGGCACCCCGCGCCGCACCGACCCCGCCAACCCCGACACCGACGGCGACGGCATCGACGACGCGCGCGAGGCCATCGGCTTCCTCTATCACGACCTTCAGGGCGCGCCCGTCATCCTGCGCCCCGACACCGACCCGGCGACGCCATGGGCCACCAACCCGCTGCACGCCGACACCGACCAAGACGGCCTGGCCGACCTGGCCGAGGTGCGCCTCGGCTCGAACCCCATCCAACCCGACGGCGACACGGTGCGCGACGACGACGCCGACGGCCTCGTCAACGCGGTCGAGACGATCGGCTGGGAGGTGCAGTTGGCAAGCGGCGCCACGCGCAACGTCACGTCCGACCCGACGGACCCTGACACCGACGATGACGGACTGACCGACTGGGAGGAGTACCACGGCTGCCGCGACGCCAACCACGACTTCCGTTGCGACACCGCCGCGCGCTTCGGCCCCACCGATCCCAGCGCCTCGGACACCGACGGCGACGGGCTCTTCGACGCCAGCGAGGTCGACGGCGTGGAGTTCCCCGGCGACAGCGACACGCGCCTGCGCTTCACCGAGCCGCTCGACTTCGACACCGACGACGACGGCCGGAGCGACGGCGCCGAGATCGGCACCTCGTGGATGGTCGAGGTGGCGGGCCGCGGCGGCTACCGCGTCTGGTCCGACCCGCTCCTGGCCGACGCCGACGGGGACGGCCTGAACGACGCCACCGAGTTCACCTTGGGCACCGACCCGAACGCGGCGGACAGCGATGGCGACGGGGCGCTGGACTCGCTGGAAGCGACCCGACCCACCGACCCGCTGGTGCCGGATCACCTCGTGACCGTCACGTACCTCTCGCTCCAGGCAGGCCGAGGCTCCACCTCGTCGGGCGCCGACGGAGACTCGGACTACACCGCCAACCCCGGCGACTTCTGGTTCTGGTTCGGCGTGCGCGTTCCGGGTGCCAGCGGCGTCCTGGTGCAACGAACGGTGACGACCTCGGCGACGGTGCCCGCCCGCACTTGCACCGACGGCGACGACGACCTCTGCCGCCGTCAGTACAACAGCAGCGTGGCCTGGATCCAGATCGCCGCGCCGCGAACGTTCGGCATGGCCGAGTCGACCCAGTTCGCCTTGCCGTTCACCCGGCTGTTCACCGTCGAAGCGACCGTGCAAGAGATCGACTTGTGGGGCGACGGCAGCACCTACGCCGACATCTCCTGGTTCTTCGGCGGCGCCGGGGACCCGAGCGCGACGTTCGCGGGCAACGCGCTCGAGAAGGGCAGCTTCCTGCTCAACTTCTCCGAGACGTACGAGGGCACCCCGGTCGACGTGGTGGTGCAGGTGACGGTGGAATAGCGCGCCGGCTCTTCGCAACGAACCTTGGCGGCGGCACCTGGAACGGTGCCGCCGCCTAGGCGATGCGTGCGTCGCAGAACTCGTACCCGTACCAGTGTGGTCACCGGACGAGCCCCCCTAGTACCCCGCCGCCATCACCACCCCACCCTCCCCTCCGATCCACACGTGCTCCGCGTCCACCACGAACACGCTGTGCAGCCGCGTGTCCGGCGCCAACCCGCGTACCAGCGACGTCGCGTCCGCCCACGTCGTGCCGCCGTCCGTCGTCGTGAGCGCCAGCGGCGAGCTGCTACCGGTGGCCCCCACCAGCCACCCCGTCATCCCGTCCGGCGCGAACGCCGCGGCTCGGAAGCGGCTGTCCTCACGCAGCGACGGCAGCGTGGCGCGCGTCCACGTCGCGTCCGCACCCTGCTGCGCGTCGAACGTCACGTACACCACCACCGAGTCCGGCTCGTTCTCCAAGCCGCCGTACGCCAGGCAGTGCTCGGCCGACGCGCACGTCACCCCGAGCGGCCCGAGGTCTCCTCCCAGCTCGGGGAACGGCACGTGATGGAAGCGTTGCCCGCCGTCCACCGAGACGCACACCCCCGGCCCCACCTCCCCTTGCTGGTTCCGCGCCCCCGCCGGGTAGACGATGACCGCCAAGTCGGGCGCCACGTACGCCATCTGCGTGAGCTTGGGGCTGATGCCGATGCCGGGGTCGGCGGTGCAGAGCCGCGGGTCGTCGCGCACGAGCGCCGATAGGTTCGAGGGCACCTCGCCGGGGGGCGTGGGCGACCACAGCGGGAACCACAGCGCGCCGGGTCCGGGCGGGTCGGTGCTCTCGTAGAACGTGCCGCTGCGTGCGAACACCCAGCGGCCGTCCTTCACGCCCCAGCCCAGTTGCTGGTTCCCGCCGAAGCCCGACGAGCCGTCGGGGGTGCCGAGCGTGGTGGCGGTCCAGCTCGATGGCTGGGTGATGTCGCCGGTGGCCGTCACCCAGGCGCTGGCGGCGGAGTCGAGGTGCACGATCAGCGTGTCCCCAACCTTCGAGAAGCCGAAGAAGTCCACCGTGCCGAGCGTGCCGAACGTCTCGGCGAAGGCGTAGTCGCCGCTCAGTAGCGTCGCCGTGATGGTGGTGCCGTCGCTGGCGTACACGTGGCCGACGTCGCTGGTGCCGTCGGTGGCCACCACGCACGCCGTCGGCGCGCTGCAGGTGATGCCGGTGACGCGCTCGGTCTCGTGCGTCGGACCGACTAGCTGGAACGTCAGGGACGGCTGGGCGAGCGCCGTGCTGGTCAGCGCAAGCACGGCAGCCCCAACCAGGGCGAAGCGCCCACGACGAGCCCGTGGAGCCGCGGCGTTCGCGGCGCCGCACCCATGCACGACCCCCCTCATCGGATCGCCGCCTCGATCTCGCGCCGGTCGCGGATCAGCATCAGGTTCTCGGTCGAGAACGCCACGCCCTCCTCGTCGATCTCCCGCTGCAGCGCAGCGAGGTCGTTCCGCAGCTGCTCCTGGAGGAACTGGCGCTCGTAGTCGGTGATGCCGCTGGCCGACAAGCTGACGCCGAAGAACGAGTTCAGGTCGCTGCGCCAGGCGCTCAGCACGTCCTCGAGGTCGAGGTCGTTCACGCGCTCGGTGTCGGCCAGCCACGCCTTGGTGTCCACCAGGTACTCGCGGATGTCGGGGCCGACGGGCCCGAAGAACTTCAGGTTGTGCTTCGCAACGAACGCGTTGTAGACGTCGCCGCCCTCGGCCAGCCGGTCCTCGAGCGCGTCCACCAACGCCTCCACGACGATGCCCGCGTCTTCCTGCTGGCCGTCCGTGCCGACGTCCTCGAAGTCGTCGAGTTCCTCCACCGCCTCGTCGAAGAGGTCCTTCATCACGTCGTAGCCGTTCTGATCGACGAACAGCTGGGTGTCCTTGCGCGTCTCGTTGAACAGCACCAACAAGCCGAGTTCCTGCCCGGCCAGTTCGCGGACCTTCGGACGGATCTCCTCCACCGCGGTCGCGTACTCGTTGTAGATCTTGGCGGTCTCGCCGATGACGCCGATGGCCTGGGTGATGGCGCTGGCCACCTCGCCGGGCACGCTGCCGGGGATCACGTCGACCTGGCCCAGCAGGTCCGCCACGACCTGGATGCTGTCGCGTACGGCCTTGCGTTTGCCGTCGCTCTGCCCCGCCATCTCCGAGAGGATGCCGTAGATGTCGGCCAGCGCCTGGTACTGCTTCTCGTCGATGGCGCCGTCGTCGTTGAGGAAGCCCTGCCACTTCGTCTCGAGCAGCTGCGTCATGTTCACCAGGCGGATGCGCAGCGCCACCATGTCGTCGCGGTAGGCGGCCGTCTCGAGCACGCTCAGCGCCGACACCCACTCCTCCTCCTGCTCGATGAACTCGTCGTAGAGGTAGAGCGCTTCGCTCGACTCCAGGTCGTCGTCCGCGTCGGCGAGCCCGGGCAGGTACCCCAGGTCCGAGACGATGCTCCGCCAGGCGCCCTCCTGTTCACTCTCGCTCGGGTTCAGGATCAGGTCGACGAGGTCGGAGAGCGCGTCGTTGCGCTCGTCGATGTACTCCTCGACCGCTTCTAGGAAGGCGTCGCGTTCGTCGCCTGCTTCGAGCCTCTCCTCGATCGCCTCCTGCATCTCCTCGAGCCGGTCGTTGGCCAGGACGAAGCCGAAGTTCAGCGTCAGGATGGCCACCATCACGATCCACCAGCGTCTACGCACGACGGGACTCCTTCCCACTCCCATGCAGCCCAGCGCCGCCGGAGACAGGCCCATCCGTGGCGGCCCGCCTCCTACGTGCCAGCGAGCTTAGGGGGTGCACCGCCACCAACCCGCCACAAGCGCCCCGATGCGCTACAGGACGGGACATCCGCCTCTTGCACCGCGACCGCGCACCGACTAATGGAGAGGTGACGACGGCCTCCGAGCCGCAGCCGGGCCGGTTCCTGCCGGTCCTCGCCAGACCCCACGAGCCCACCGCCCGTGGCCCCGAGCCGCCCGTCCGCGCTCGCCACCCGGCGGCGTGGCGTCCTCGTTCGCGCCTTGCATCCGTTCCCTTGCCCCCACGAGGAGGTCGCATCGATATGCGCGGAGCACCGGCCGGACCCTGACCGGTAGCCGGCCGTTCCCTTCGTTCTGCCCGCGGATCGACCTCTCGAGGCGCCAACGCGCGGCCACGACCCTGCCCATCCTCGCGCCGTTCCCGCGCCGGCCCCTCCGCTCCGGTCACCGGCCGATCCGAACGATTGGAGCCCTCGATGCGACGGCTGCGCACGCGCTTCGCTAGGAGCGCGGCCCTCGTGGCGATGTGGGCCGCCTTGGCCGCGCTGATCGTCATCTCTTGCCAACAGGCTCCACCCCCGATCCCACCGGTCGACGAGATCGGTGAGGGCGACACCATCGCCTACGACCCCACCCGCACCGGCGAGGTGCATAGCTTCACCCTGTCGGGCCCGGGCGGTGATCCGTTCACCATCACCTACGAGGAGATCGACGGCCTTGCCATCGTCCAGGGCGACATGATCGTCGGCACCGCCGAGGAGTACGCCACCCTCTCCGAAGCCGACGAGATCACCATGGAGTCCACGTACCTGACCCGCCGCCTGTGCTGGACGTTCCTCGGCATCGAGATCCACTGCGAGAACTACCGCTGGCCGAACGCCTTGGTGCCGTACGTCTTCGCCAACGACTGGGACGACCCCAGCGTCGCCGGTGACGAGAACGCCACCATGCGCACCGCCATCCGCAACGCCATGGACGACATCGAGGACGTCGCTGCCGTGCGCTTCGTGGAACGCAGCGGCCAAGGCGACTACGTCCGCTTCCGCGACGGCACCGGCTGCTCCGCCACCGTCGGGCACCAGGGCGGCGACCAGAACATCAACCTCAACTTCGCTTGCCGCAACGAGTGGGTCATCGCCCACGAGATCCTGCACATGCTCGGCTTCAACCACGAGCAGTCGCGCCACGACCGCGGCACCTTCGTGCAGATCAACTGGGACAACATCGTCAGCGACAAGAAGCACAACTTCGAGGTCGCCGACTACTCCTACGACTTCGGCAGTTACGACTACGACTCGCTGATGCACTACGGCACTCACGACTTCTGCAAGACGAACGCCTCGGGCAGCTGCGTCGGGCCGACCATCACGACCATCCCGGCCGGGACGGCCATCGGGCAGCGCAGCCACCTCTCGACCACCGACATCGACGCCCTCGACCACATCTACCCGGGTGAGCCTCCCACCATCTCCATCGTCAGCCCGACGCCCGGCGAGTGGTTCAGCCGCCGCTCCAGCAACATCTACTTCGACGCCGACGTGGTCGACCCCGAAGGCATGGACGTCGACGTGACCTGGACCAGCAACGTGAGCGGCGTGCTGGCCACGGGCAACCCCGTCACGGTGAACACGGGCGACATGGAGTACGGCATGCACACCATCACCGCGCGCGCCGTGGACCCGCAAGGGCTCGAAGCCAGCGCGTCGGTGTACGTGACCATCGTCAACGACCCGCCGACGGTGGACCTGTTCTTCCCGATCGCGGGGGACTTCTGCGTCAACGAGACCATCACCTTCCGCGCCACCGTCATCGACTTGAACGAACTTGGCGCCACCCTGCCGAACTCCAGCGTCGCCTGGAGCGTGGCCGGCGGCAGCCCGTACCCGTTCGCCTACGGCAAGACCATCACGCACGCCTTCGGTAGCGCCGGGGACTACCAGGTCGTGGTGCGCGCCACCGACCCGCTCGACGCCTACGACGAAGACTGGGTGTACCTCGGCATCGACCCGTGCACCAACCTGCCGCCCACCGTGTCGATCACCACGCCGTCGTCCGACATCGACGTCGTGTACACCGGCTTCGACTCCGGCCGCGGCCAGTGGTACGCCGACGTGAACCTGGTGGGCACCGCGACCGACCCCGAAGACGGCGGCCTGACCGGGAACTCGCTCACCTGGACCACCAACCAGACCGACCTGCAGAGCGCCGTCCTCGGACACGGCACCAGCCTCACCGCCCGGCTCTATTCGAACGTGTGCGAAGGCGTGACGCACACCATCACGCTCAGCGCCACCGACTCGAACGGCAACACCCGCACCGCCGTGGTGCGCATCTTCATCTGGGATCTCTGCTGATGACGAAGCACCTCGGCATCGATGTGACGCGGCGGCCCCGCTGCCAAGCGCCGGACGCGCCGGACGCGGTCCAGCCCCGGCGCCTGGCCGTCCGGCCCCGGCGCCTGGCCCCCCGGCCGCACCCTGAGAGGAGGCCCCATGCGTCCCGCCCGTTGGCCCTTCGCGCTCCTGGCGTTGGTCGCCCTGGTGGCCTGCCAGCAAGCGCCTAGTCCACCCGTGATCGTCAGCCTCACCGCGAACCCGCCGCTGATCGACCAGGGCGCGAATAGCACCCTGCAGTGGTCCGTCACCGGGACCGCGACGCTGACCCTACAACCGGGCGTCGGCGACGTGACCGGCTTGACGCAAGCGGTGGTCTCGCCGGCCACCACCACCACCTACACCCTCACCGCCGCCAACACCGGCGGCAGCGACAGCGCGCAAGTGACCGTCAGCGTCGACGAAGGGATCGACGTGCACGGCGTCGTGCTGGGCCTGGACGGCCGGCCCATGGCCGGCGTCGACGTGGTGGTGCCCGGTGGCGACGACGACACCACCAACTACGCCGGGGCCTTCACGCTCGAAGGCATCGACGCGCCGTACGACATCCACCTGCTGCACCCGACCGAGCCGCTGGTCGTCACGTACCTCGGCCTGACGCGCGACGACCCGGTGCTCCTGATGTCGGGCGGCCAGACCGCGGCGCTGCACCTCGCCAGCATCTACGGCGTGGTGTCGGCCGGCACCGGCTACCCGCAACCCGCCAACCACGTCACCCGCGTCAGCTACGCGTCGCCCGCCACGCGCTCGACGGTGGACGCCGCGCCCGCCACCGGCGGCTACGAGATCGTCGGCATCCCGTGGTTCGGCGCCGACGTCGACGGCGCGCTGCACGCCCTGCAATGGCAGTACGACGGTTCCGGTCTGCCGGTCACGTTCATCGGGCACGGCTACCGACCGTTGACGCTGCGCGCGGCCATCATCGGCTACCTCGCGCAGGACATGGCGCTCCTGCCCGTGGGCGAAGCGTCCGTGAGCGGGACCGTTGCCGTCCCGGTGGGATACGACCTCCTCTCGCGCACGGCCTCGGTGGTGTACCCCGAGGGAGGCTGGGTGACGACCGTCGCCGAGACGAACCCAGGATCTCCGTTCAGCTACGTGACCCCGGCCATCCCCGACGCCACCATCGCCATCGCGGCTGGGGCACAGGCGCCCACCAACGAGCTCGCCATCGCCATGAAGGTCGGCCTGGCCACCGACGCCTCGGACGTGGAGATCTTCGTACCGTATGCGCCGTCGCTCGACGCTCCGGCCGACAGCGCGACGGACGTGGGGTACGCCACCCCGTTCACCTGGTCCACGGCCTCCTCTACCGTGGCGGTGGTGCTGTTCAACGGCCCTGCCGGCACGCTCAGCCACGCCGTCGTGACCGACGATACGACCGTCACCATCCCGGACCTCCGGGACCTTGGCCTCGACCTAGTGCCTGCCGGCACCTACCACTGGCAGGTCCTGACCATGCCCGAGTACGCCACGGTGGACGCGGCGGCCGGGGACCACGAGGACGGCTTCCTCAGCTCGTGGATCGTCAACGCCTTCTACAACCCGAAGCACGACGGCGCCCTGGCGTCGTCGCTGCAGCGGCAGTTCACGACGGCCCCGTAGGC
>CAZACZ010000052.1:13592-20719 GCA_964483695.1 uncultured bacterium
CGGTGCTACCTTGAGCCATGGCCACCCCTAGCCTCCGCAAGTACCACGTCGAGTCGATCCCCGGGTTCACGCCCATCGTCGGTCACTTGGTCTGCATGCTCGAGGACGCGCGCGCCTCGGTGCTGAACGAGGTCAAGGAGCTGGGTCAGGTCGAGCTCGACTTCCTGCTCGACGAGCGCGCCAACACCATCGGCGCGCTGCTCGAGCACATCGCTAGCGTCGAGGAGTCGTTCCAGGAGTACACCTTCGGCGCCGCCTTCGAACCCCGCACCTCCGATCGCAGGATGATCGGCGGCCGTTTGGGGGACGAGGCGCGCACGACCATCCGCGGCCACGACCTGGCGCACTACCTAGACCGCCTCGCCGCGGTGCGCGCCTTCACCCTCGCCGAGTTGGCCAAGCTCGACGACGCCTGGCTCTACCAGGAGGTCACGCTGCGCAACGACCGCGTCGCCAACAACCTCTGGTGCTGGTACCACACGCTCGAGGACGAACTGAACCACCGCGGGCAGATCCGCATCATCCGCAAGCGGTTGCCGTCCTAGGGC
Source organism: uncultured bacterium (assembly GCA_964483695.1). Classification (GTDB taxonomy): domain Bacteria; phylum Deinococcota; class Deinococci; order Deinococcales; family Trueperaceae; genus CAZACZ01. The sequence goes on from CAZACZ010000052.1 coordinate 14,141, forward strand.
CCGGCAGCGCCCACCGCCGCCTCAATCGAAGCCGGGAGGCACCCACACCTCGATGACCTCGTGCACGGTCGGCTGCGCTTCCTCCAGGAAGTACACCGTCTGATCGCCGGCCACGTTGCCGTTGATGGCGCCGAGGAAGAAGATCCGCATCCGGACGAGCGACTCGCCCGGCCACACGCAGTCGGTGGAGACGTCCACCTGCACCTGCGAGTACCCCGATGGGAAGTCGCCTGCCTTCGCCGGCAGCGAGAGGAACGTCTCGAGGCTGTTCGAACCGGCGCCGAGCGTGATCGGGCCCACGACGGTGCCGGCGAGCGTCTCGAGGCGCACCGTGGGGTACTTGCCGATGTCGCGGCAGATCGACGCGTCCTCGACCCGCACCTGGATCACGCGGTCGCGTTCGGCGTCGGAAGCGCCCTTCACGACGGATCCTTCGGTCGTGCTGGTCGGCTGGATGCGCGTGTACAGCGGGGCGAAGTACCGCGTCGGCACGGTCGCGTCGAGCCACGGCAGGCTGCTGTCCAGACACTGGACGGTGACCTCGTGCTGCGACGGCGCGAGGTAGGTGATCCACGGCACGTCGTACCAGGTGCCACCGATGACCGGCGCGTCGCGCGTGTCGAAGCGGTACCCGTGCACTTCGATGTGATGCAGCGCGATCCCCTTGCGGCCGTCACTGCACGGCACGTTCGTGAAGCCGAAGTTGTCCTGCTGATGGTCTTTCCAGAACGTGCCCTGGCCGATCGACGAGTTCGGATCCCAGGTCGCCGTCATGGCGGCCTGTGGCGCCTGCCAGTTGGCCGCCTTCACGAACGCCCACACCAGCGGGGTCCAGAACCCGATCGGCACCGCGCTGCCCACCAGGTCGGCGAGGCTCACGTCGTAGTTCCACAGTGCCAACGCCACCTGCTCCTCGACGTAGTAGTCGCCCGGGTTCTGACCCACGACCGGGATCGCGGGCGCAAGCAGCACGTGCGCGCCGATCTTCGCCAGCACGAAGTCGAGCGCCTCCTTCACCACGGGCTTCAGCGGTTTCGGCAGCATCTCCGCGATGGCGATCTTCATCGCCTCGAAGACCGTGTCCACGCCCCACGTGATCACGCCAGCCGTGATCTTCTCCTGCGGCCGGAACCGCCCCCAGTAGAGCGCCTTGATCCAGTGGTTCTCGTACGCGGCCACGTAGCGGTGCGGCGCGATGGACACGAGATCGGTGGGCACGAAGGTCTGGATGAAGAAGCGCAAGGTCCGGATGGACGCCGAGATCAACCCCGGGATCACCCCCGCCTCGACGGTGACGCCGCCCAGAAGCATCACCAGCGTGGCCGCGTCCATCGAGACCTGCGTCGCGTGGAAGTACGCGGTGACGATGTCGAGCCCCAACAACCAGAGGTGCCGGGAGACGCGGTCGTCGCCCACTTGCGCCGTCGGCATCGAGGTGGGGTCGGGGGACACCAACGCTCGCATCACGTCCAGGACGCCGCTGTTCTGCAGGTACGCCTGGAGCTGCAGCTCGACGTCGTCCGGCAGAGCGAGGTACTCCGCCGCCGCGGCGCTCCCCCAGCCGGCCACGGCCTGGAAGAGGGCGCCGGCGTCCTGCCAGAACGCGTCGGGGTACGCCTGACCACGGAACGCATCGGCGCTGGCGTCGTTCAGCACGGCCCAGGTCTCGGTGGCGATGGCGGCGAGCCCGTCGGCCAGGAGCGCGGCCGCCTCGTCACGAGGAAGCTTCCTGGTCGCGGTGCGGATCCGCAGGTCGAGGGCGTTCGACTTCGGGCCGGAGGCGTCACCAACGCGCAACGCGTACGTGCCCGGCACGATGCCCGGAGCGGGCAGCCGAAGCTGGCGCGCGGCGCTGCCGTCTTGCGCGTCGGGAACCAGCAGCGGAAGTCGCACGGTGCGGTTCTCGGGCGAGTCGACCCAGACGGCGATGTCCTGCGTCGCGAGGGCCGGGTCGTCGAGCGTCACGTCGAGCGTGATGGAGGCACCGGGCTCGACGTCCAGCGGGACGGTACTCGTGAGGTGCCAGGCTTCCGCAGGCGGCGGCGGTCCGAGGAGCTCGCACGACGTTAGGGCGCACGACACCAGCGCCGCGAACCCGAGGACGCGCAACCGCGACGGTCCACCGCGCCACTTGCTCGCTCGATGCTGCGGGGAACCGCCCTGGCTGCGATGACGCGGGATAGGACGTCCAGGGAGGGGACCACGGACCGGACCACGCTCCATGCGACCCACCTCCACTCGGCTTTGGTGGAGTATGGCACGCGGTTCGCCGTCGGGCCTGCGCCGTCGTCACCGGTCCCGGTCTCCGGCTGCCTGCCGCCGCAGCGCCCAGACGCGCGTCCAGCACGTACGCCATGAATCTCGGCCAGACGACGCCGCGAACGCAGGCCCGACCGCCGGGCCCAACCACGACGCAGGCCGCGCTGCCGCGCCACCACGGCCAGCCAACCGATCGCCATCGCGCGCAGCCTGGCGCGCTACATCGGCAGGCCGCTGCCGGCGATGATGGACGCCAGCGCGAGCCCGAGCAGGGTGCACCCGACGAACCGCTGCGCCATCCGCCGGCCGTCCCGCCGTACGCGCAGGCGCCGCCCGTACGGGGCGGTGGCCAGCAACCGGGTCACGCCGCCGGCCCAGGCCCACCTACCGTAGGCTGGGTGCCATGCCCGCTGGGAGCCGCCCGACATGACCCCGCGCCCGCTCCGCTTCGCCCTCGTCGGCGCGGGCGCCGCCATCGCAGGACAGCACCTTCGCGCCATCGAAGCCACCTCCGGCGCGGTGCTCGCCGCGGTGTGCGACGCGAACCCCGCGGCCCGCGAGCGCCTGGCCGCGCAGGTCGATGCTCCGTCCTTCGCCACCGCATCGGAGGTGCTGCGCGCGGTGCACCCGGACGTGGTCGCCATCCTCACCCCGCACCCGCTGCACGCCGAGCTTGCCCTGGCAGCCTTCGACGCCGGGGCGCACGTGCTGGTCGAGAAGCCGATGGCCGTCACCGCCTCCGAGGCCGATCGCATGATCGCGGCGGCGAAGCGCGCCGAGCGCACGCTGGCGGTGGTGTTCCAGCACCGCTTCTCGGCGATGACGGAGCGCCTGCGCGGTTGGGCCAGCTCGGGCGAGCTCGGCGCCACCGTGCGCATCGCGGTCTCGGAGCCGTGGTTGCGCACGGCCGCCTACTTCCGCGCCGCGCCGTGGCGCGCGACGTGGCGCGGAGAGGGCGGGGGCGTCCTCCTGAACCAGGGCCCCCACGCCCTCGACCTGCTGGTGCATCTGATGGGGCAGCCGCGACGCGTCCTGGGCATCACCCGTACCCTCCGCCACGCCATCGACACCGAGGACACCGCGCTGGCGCTGCTCGAGTGGGAGAACGGCGCGGTGGGTACCTTCGTAACCTCCACCACCGAGCCGGAGACGGGCCGTCGCCTCGAGTGGGTCACCGATCGCGCACGCGTCGTGGTGGAAGGGGACCGGCTGCGCCGCACCGACGTCGAACCACCCCTCGCGCAGGTCATCGCCACCAGCCCCGAGCCGTTCGGTCGGTCGAGGCTCCACGAGCACCCCGAGGAGCGTCTGGACCCCGGCGCCGACCACGCAGCCGTGTACGCCGACCTCGTGACCGCACTGCGTGATCGTCGGCCGCCCCGCTGCACGGGCGAGGAGGGGCGCATGTCGCTCGAACTCGCCAACGCTATCGCGCTGTCATCGTGGACGGCGGGCAGCGTGACGCTGCCGCTCGACCGCGCTGCCTACGACGCGGCGCTGGCGGAGCGGCGGAACCGCTCCTGAGGAAATGGTATCACTTCCCGGTACCACGTCCACGCTGCCGGGATCTCGCGGTGGGAGCGTCAGGCCAACGGTTCTAGTACCACGTCACGGTATCGTTCCGCCACCAGGCCCAGCACCGCGTCGACGTCCCGCTCCCACAACTCCTGGTTGAAGATCTCTACCTCGATCGGACCGCCGTACCCCACGGCCTCCACCGCCCGCCGCAGGCGTCGCAGCTCGATCACGCCGTCGCCCATCATCCCGCGCCCCATCAGCACGTCGGGCAGCGGCACGATCCAGTCGTTGACGTGGAACCCCAGCACGCGCCCGCGCGACGCCTCGATGGCGGCCTCCAGGTCGGGGTCCCACCACACGTGGTAGACGTCGATGACCACGCCCACCGACGGCGAGTCGATGCGGGCCGCCATGTCGTTCGCTTGCCGCAGCGTGTTCACCACCGAACGGTCGGCGGCGAACATCGGGTGCAGCGGCTCGATGCCGAGCTTCACGCCGCGCTCGGCGGCGTACGGCGCCACCGCCGCGATGCCGTCTTCGACCATCTGGCGCGAGCCGCGGATGTCGTGGTTCACCACCCCGCCGCACACCAGCACCAACACGTCGGTGCCGAGCGTCGCCGCTTCGTCGATGGCGCGGCGGTTGTCGTCCAGCGCCTTCCGTCGGTCGTCCTCCGTCACCGCCGGGAAGAATCCACCGCGGCACAGGCTCGAGACCCGCATGCCAGCTTCGCGGACGGCGCGCGCCGCGTCCTCGACCGGCACCTCCTCGAACTGGTGGCGCCACGGCGCGATCCACGGGATGCCGGCGCGGGCGCAGGCGTCCACCATGCCGATCAGGTCGGTGCCGCGTACGGTGGCGGTGTTCAGGCTGAGCCGCTCCAAGCGAGTACCGGGGATCATGCGAGGCCCCCCACCCGGCGAGGCGCGCCCGGAAGCCTCACCCCTCCACCCCCGCCAAGCGCAGTACCAAGCGCATGCGCTCCGTCGCCAGCGCCGGGTCGCGCAGCAACCCGGCCTCGTCCGCCAGCACGAACAACTCGGCCAGGTGCGGCACGCTGCGTGCGCTCTCGAGCCCGCCGACCATGCGGAAGTGTTGCTGGAAGCCGTTCAGGTACGCCAGGAACACGATGCCAGTCTTGTAGTGGTAGGTGGGGGCTTCGAAGATCTTGCGGCTCAGCGGAACGGTGGGGGCGAACGCCTGGTGGTAGCGTCCCACGTCGCCGGTGTCGAGCGCCTGAAGCGCAGCCGACGCCGCGGGCGCGATGGCGTCGAAGATACCGAGCAGCGCGTCGGAGTGCTGCTTCCCATCGCCGAGGATGAGCTCGGGGTAGTGGAAGTCGTCCCCGGTGAACATCCGCACGCCCTCGGGCAACCGCGCGCGCATCGTCACCTCGTGGCCGGCTTCGAGCAGCGACAGCTTGATCCCCTCGATCTTCGTCGCGTGCCGTCCGAGCAAGTCCAGGCACACGCTCATGGCCTCGTGCACGTCGCGCGATCCCCAGTACCCGCGCAAGGCCGGGTCGAACATCTCCCCCAGCCAGTGGATGATCACCGGCTCGGCCACCTGCGCGAGCACCCGGTCGTAGACCGTGGCGTAGTCCTCGGGCCCCTTCGCCGCGGCGGCCAGGTGCCGGCTCGCCATCACCACCACGCGCCCGCCCGACGCCTCGATGTGCGCCACCTGCTCCTCGTACGCTTGGGCGATGCGCTCCAGCGACGCCGGTTCGCTAGCTGGTAGCTGGTCGGTGGCGGCGCCGCACACGATGGCGCCGCCGGCGGCCTTGGCGGCCGCCGCGGAGCGCGCGATCAGCACCTTGGTGGCCTCGTAGTCGAGGCCCATGCCGCGCTGCGCCGTGTCCATCGCCTCGGCCACGCCCAAGCCCCACGACCACAGGTGCTCGCGGAAGGCGATGGTGGCGTCCCAGTCGATGGCCCTCTCGCCGGCCTCGGCGCCGAGCGGGTCCTTCACGACGTGCGCCGCGGCGTACGCCACGCGCGATCGGAACGGCGCCGTGGGCTTGGTGAAGCTGGGCGCCTCGGCGCGAAGGGTGTAGTCGCGCAGGTGCCCGCCGGCCTGCGGCAAGCGGATCCGTAGTCCAACGCTCCCGGCGCCACGCTCCACGCCGCTCACAGCCCCAGCTCCTCGACCCGCACCCAGCTCCGCTCCCGCCACGCCTTCCGCCCCAACTCCGCCAGCTGCACGCCCCGGGCGGCGGCCAGGAAGTCCCACGGGAACGGCTCGTTCCATACCACGTGGCGCAAGTAGCGCTCCCACTGCACCTTGAAGCCGTTGTCGTAGGCGTCGTTGGTGGGGACCGTCGTCCAGCCGTCGCGGAAGTCGATGGGGTTCGGCACGTCGGGGTTCCACACCGGTTTCGGGGTGGCGTTGCGGTGCTGGATCTTCACCTCGCGCAGGCCCGCCACGGCGCTGCCGTGGGTGCCGTCCACCTGCAACACCAGCAGGTCGTCGCGGTAGACGCGCACCGCCCATGACGAGTTCATCTGCGCCACGATCCCACCTTCCAACTCGAAGATGGCGTAGGCGGCGTCGTCGGCGTCGGCGTGGTACGCCTCTCCTGCCTCGTCGACGCGCTGCGGGATGTGCGTGGCGCCCAACGCCGTGAGCGAACGCACCCGCCCGAACAGGTTCGAGAGCACGTACTCCCAGTGCGCGAACATGTCGAGCATGATGCCTCCACCCTGGTCGGCGCGGTAGTTCCACGACGGCCGCTGCGCCGGTTGCCAGTCGCCCTCGAACACCCAGTAGCCGAACTCGCCGCGCACCGAGAGGATGCGCCCG
>CAZACZ010000053.1:2500-8227 GCA_964483695.1 uncultured bacterium
GCTCTCGACCCGGAACGGTCCGGCGATGCCGAACACGTCGAGGAGGTCGATCAGGTCGCCGTTGCCGTGACGCTTCTCCCATGCCGCCGTGTCGGTCGCCGCGAGGCCTTCGAGCACGTGGCCGGTGCGAACCGGTAGGCGCGGGGTCGCGCCCGGGTCGCCGGCGGCCACGATGGTCGACGGCGTTCCCGGGGTCGTTGGCACCGCGGCCGCCGTCGCGCGGACGGCCGCGTCGTCCGATCCGTCCTTGGAGGCAGGTTCGGTCATGGCAACGCCTGCGTCGTGAGGTTGCCGGCGCTGTCCTCGACCACGACCTCGCCGTTCTCCTCGGCGTCGACCAGCACCGAGAAGGCGAACTCCCGCCCGGGCGTGAAGGCGATCGGGACGCCGTTCACGCGGATGCTGCTGAGGCGCATGTTGTCGCTGGCGACGCCCTCGACGCGCACGCGCCCGCTGCCGGCGCCCTCGACGCGGGTCAGTTCGACGCTAGGCGGGGTGGCATCGAGTGTGAGCAGGTAGGTCTCTGTGGTGGTGCGCCCATGCACGTCGGTAACCTCGAGCACGAGGGTCAGCTCGCCGTCCGTCAGGTTCGGCTTGGTGAACGCGAACTGCACCAGTTGCTTACCGCGTTCGGCGGCGTACAGCGGGTCTTGCAGCAGGTCCGCGCCATCGACGCGGATGCTGGCCACGCCGGCATCGTCCATGGCGTACCCGCGGATGCGGAGATCGACGGCGCTGCGGGTGGTGCCGCTCTTGGGCTCGGTGATGGCGATGATCGGCGAGCTGGAGTCGGAGCGCGCGAGGCACGCGGTCAGGCTGGGCACCAGCGCAGCCGCGAGCGCGAGCAGGGGGGTGGCGCGGCGCAGGCGGCGCCGCCCGGGGCGGAGGCTGGCGAGGGGTCGCACGGCGCCATCGTAGCAGGGGGCGTCGCTACCGCCAGGTGTTCGGCCGGCGAGCATCGCGAACCGTTCGGTGAAGGGTCGATGTACGAGCCCGGGGCGGCACGTGCGGGTCGCGTAGTAGGCTTAGGCGCCCGTCGTCGCCAGGCCGTTGGGCAACCTTCGTCCTGTACGTCGTCGTCCGGTTTGGTAGACTACGGCCGTCGTCAACCCGGGGCGACTAGGCCCCAACCGGGAAAGGGGGAATGTCAGGGACATTCGACTCGCCATCCCTCACCTGGACCAAGCGCGCGTTCACGGGTACGCGCATCATGTCGAACCTTCTTGGGAGTGACTGAATGAAGCGAATCCTCACGACTTTCATGGCAGGTGCCTTGCTCGCGATCGGTACCGCGTTCGCGCAGGCCCCGGCCGACACGTACGTCTATCAGACCTTCGGCGAGCCCGTCTCGTTCGACCCGGCCCGCGCCTACGACACGGGCTCCGGCGGCATCCTCGAGAACGTCTACGAGACGCTGTTCTCGTACAACGGCGAAGCGATCGACGAGTTCGTGCCGGCGTTGGCCACCGAGTACAGCGTGTCCAGCGACAACCTCACCTGGACGTTCACGCTGCGCGACGGCGTGAAGTTCCACAGCGGCAACACCATGTCGTGCAAGGACGTCGAGTGGTCGTTCCAGTACGGCGCGCTCACCGCGCACCCGGAAGGCGCCACTGCGTACCTGATGGGGCACTACTTCTTCGGCACGCAGATCGACGGCAGCGACCCGGCCGCGTTCATGGCCGAAGTCACGTGGGACATGATCGACGCCATCGTCACCTGCCCCGACGGCCCCGACGGCCTCGTCGCTCAGGTGCACCTGGTGAACCCCACGCCGGCGTTGATCCCGATCCTGACCTACACCGCCTACAGCATCATCGACAGCGAGTGGGCGATCGCCAACGGCCAGTGGGACGGCACCGAAGCCACCTGGCAGGACTGGGTCGGCCGTGACCTCACCGCCGAGTACCTCCACAACCACGTCAGCGGCACCGGCGCCTACAAGCTCGTCGAGTGGACCGACGACTCCGTCGTCGCCACCGCCTTCGACGACTACTGGGGCGGCGCGCCCGCGCTGAAGAACGTGGTCTACCAGTACGTCGACGAGCAGTCGACCCGCATCCTGGCGATGCAGCAGGGCGACGCCGACCGCATCACGCTGAACGAGACCACCGCGCTGGTGCAGCTCGAAGGCGCCGACGGCGTGACCGTCCACCGCAGCCCGGACTGGGGCTCGACCTCCGTCACCGCGGTGTTCTTCAACTTCGACATCGAGACCTCCAACAACGAGGACGTCGGTAGCGGCCAGCTCGACGGCAACGGCATCCCCGCCAACTTCTTCTCCGACGTGAACGTTCGCCGCGCCTTCGCCCACCTGTTCGACCAGCAGGGCTTCGTCGACCAGATCTACGACGGCGAGGGTCGCGTGCTGACCATGGGCCTGCCCTCCAGCTTCCTCGGCTACAACGAGGACGTCGCCGTGCGCACGCTCGACCTCGAAGCGGCGGAAGACTACTTCCGCGCCGCGTTCGACGGCCAGCTGTGGGAGAACGGCTTCCAGTTCACCGGGCTCTACAACGCCGGCAACACCATCCGCCAGACGGCGCTCGAGATCATGAAGGACAACCTCGAGTTCATCAACCCGAAGTTCCGCATGGACGTGCGGAGCCTGCCGTGGGCGGACTTCCTGGCCCGCACTGCCGAGCGCCGCGTGCCGCTGTTCGCGCTGGGCTGGGGCGCCGACTACGCCGACCCGAGCAACTTCATCAACACCTTCTACGACAACGACGGCTACTACTCCCCGCGCACCAGCATCAACGTGCCGGAGATCCAGGCGCTGATCGACCAGGCCGACGTCATCGCCGACCCGATCGAGCGTGGCTTCCTCTACCGCGAGATCGGCACGCTGCACTACGACCTGGCGCCGATCATCGCCGTCCCGCAGCAGAGCCCGTTCGTGGTGACGCGCTCGAACCTGCAGGGCGTGTACTACAACCCGATGCTGTCCGACGAGTTCCTCTGGAAGGACCTCTCCAAGAACTGACGTCGGGACGACGTGCATCCGGCCGGGCCTTCGGGCCCGGCCGGCTCACCCCGTGACCGGGCCGCTCGTGGCCGCCACGGGGATCATCCGATCACGAGGAACCTATCTTGCTCATCTTCGTCACGCGGCGCCTCTTGATGCTGCCGGTGGTCTTCGTGGGCGTCACGCTCGCGATCGTGCTGCTGATGCAGCTCCTCACCCCATATCAGCGCGCCGCTGCCTACGTTCGCTCCGAACAGCAGATCCGCCAGATCGACTCCATCATCGAGCAGTACGGCCTGGAAGACCCCTGGTACATGCAGTACGGCCGTTGGTTGGGCCAGGTCTTCCGCGGCAACATGGGCTACTCGCGGACCACCAGCGAGCCCGTGCTCACGACCCTCGGCAAGCGCTTCCCGGTCACGCTCGAGCTAGCGATCTTCGCCATCGTGCCCGTCATCGGGGTCGGCATCGCCATGGGCACGGCGGCGGCGCTCAACCGTGACAAGTTCATCGACCAGCTCGCCCGCGTCATGTCCATCGTGGGCTGGTCGTTGCCGACGTTCGTGCTGGGGATCTGGCTGCTGGTGATCTTCTACGGCTGGTTGGGGATCCTGCAACCAGGCAGGGTATCGACCGAGTACTTGGTCGAGCTCGCCGGCACCGGCGGCGGCTTCCGGCACTTCACCAAGATGCTTACCGTCGACGCCTTGCTCAACGGTCGCTTCGACGTGGCGTGGGATGCGTTCAAGCACCTGATCCTGCCGGTGATCACGCTGGCGGTGGTGTCGAGTGCGCAGATCATGCGCGTCATGCGCTCCTCGTTGCTCGACGCGTTGGGACGCGACTACGTACGCACCGCGCGCGCCAAGGGGCTGCCGGAGCGCTCGGTCACCCACAAGCACGCCCGGCGCAACGCGCTCATCCCCGTCATCACGCTCTCCGGATTCGTGCTCATCGGCTTGGTGAACGGCGTCGTGATCACCGAGACGATCTTCAACTACCCGGGGTTGGGGCAGTGGGCAGCGTCGGCCGCGGTGAACCTCGACTACGCTTCGGTGCTCGGGTTCGCGGTGTTCACGGCCGTCATGGTGGTCTTCGCCAACTTGCTCGTCGACGTGCTGTACGGCATCGTCGACCCCAGGATCCGGTACGACTGAGATGGCCGACCACCCCGCGGCCTCCCACCCACACGCCGCCGGCAAGCGCCTCACGCTGCGCCAGCGCTTCAAGAACTTCTTCGCCTCGAAGGCCTGGGGACGGTTCCGGCGCAACCCGCTGGCGCTCGCCGGGCTCACCGTCGTGGTGGCGTTCGTCCTCATCGCCACCTTCGCACCGGTCATGACCAAGGTCGGGCGCGGATGCCTGCGCGACTTGGGCCTCTCCGCGTCGACCCAGACCGAGTACCGCAACCCGCTCAAGCCCGCGTTCTGGCACGTGATCTTCGCGCCACCGGAGTCGTGCTTCACCATCCCGCGCGAAGGCTTCGGGATCGTGCCGCGCACGGCGGCCGACAGCGGCACGCTGCTCGGCACCACCAGCGGCGGCTACGACATCTACTACGGGCTGCTTTGGGGCACCCGAACCGCCTTCAAGGTCGGCCTGATCGTGGTCGGCATCAGCCTCGCGATCGGCCTCATCGTCGGCAGCCTCTCCGGGTACCTGGGCGGCTGGTTCGACAACCTGGTCATGCGCTTCACCGACGTCATCATCTCGCTTCCGAGCCTGGTGGTGGCGCTGGTGGTGGTGATGGTGTTGGGCAAGTCGATCGAGAACATCATGCTGGCGATCGCGGTGACGGCCTGGCCCAACTACGCTCGCTTGATGCGCGGCGAGGTGCTGCACGTCAAGGAGGAAGACTACGTGGTGGCGGCCAGGGCGCTCGGTCGGCGCTGGCACGGCATCGTCTTCCGCCACGTGCTGCCCAACGCCATCGGGCCGCTCATCATCATCGCCAGCCTCGACATCGGGTCCATCGTGCTCACCGCGGCGGCGCTGTCGTTCCTCGGGCTCGGCGCCGACGTCGGCTTCGCCGACTGGGGGCAGATGATCTCGTTCGCCCGCGACTGGATCCTGGGGCCACCGGGGCAGCCGCTCGCGTACTGGTACGTGTCGTTCTGGCCGGGCTTGATCATCCTGGTGTTCGTGCTCGGTTGGAACCTCTTGGGCGACGCCTTCCGCGACGTGCTCGACCCGCGCAGCGAGTAGCCCCTCGCGTCACTCCTCCGACGCCACGGCCGAAGCGACCGCTTCGGCCGTGGCGTCGTCGCGCTGGTTCAAGTCGGCGAGGAACGCCACGATCTTCCAGTAGGCGCCGTCGCTGAGTCGGCCCGGCTCGTAGCGCGGCATGGTGGTGCGGACGTAGGCGAACAGCGCGTCCGCGGGCACCGTCGCGGCCATCCCCTCGCCCTGCAGCGGCGGCGGCGTGCCGAGCGAGAACATGTCGTTGTCGGCCGTCATCTGCGACAACGGCATGACCACGCGGTTGTTCGGCTTGTGGCAGCGCGTGCAGTGGCGGTGGGTGGCGGGGAACGCCAGCCGCGCCTCCTCGATACCGCCTCCCGTGGCGCCGTGGCAGACCGCGCAGTTCGCGGCGTAGAGGGCGCCACCCTCGGCGACGATGGCGTCGAGCTCGGCATCGGTGGGGTGGGCGGCGGCCTGAGGCGACAGGGAGTCCTCCGCCCGTCCCGGGTCGGTCGTGTGCGAGGCCGCCCGCGAGGCCGGCACGCCCACGACCAGGCCGAGCAGCAGCAACGCCACCACGG
>CAZACZ010000053.1:8327-18438 GCA_964483695.1 uncultured bacterium
GCACGCGGGGTCTCGCCGCGGTCCTGCAGCATCTTCACCAGGAAGTACACCAGGCCGGCGACGATCGCTACCGGCACCACGAAGCGGAGCAACAGCCAGAGCAACCCGGCGATCGCCTTGAGTACGATGCCGCCGAGGCTCAACACCCAACCGAGCAGCCACAACAGACCCGTGCCGATGAGCAGAGCGATCAGTCCGAAGACGACGAGCTCCACGACTTCCTGCAAGGATCGCTTCATGGCCGCAGTATAGCAGGGGTCGCGGTGGCCCCCCCGCGCCGTTCCAGTGCGGCTTCCCGCGTCGCCGACGGCGGGGCGGGTAGACTGCCGCGATGGCGAGGGGCGACACGCGCCGGTCGGCGGTGGCCGAGTTCCAGGTCGAGACGACGGCCGAGCGCATGGTGCACGGCGGGGTGGCGTTGGCGCGCCTCGCGGACGGCCGCATCGCTCTGCTCCGCGGCGCCATCCCCGGCGAGCGCGTGCGGGCCGTGGTGGCGGCGCGTCGCGGCGTGCTGGACGGCGACGTCCTCGAAGCGCTCGAGCCGAGCCCGGACCGGGTGGCCGCGCCGGCGCACCCTGGCCTCGACTACGCCCACGTCGCCTACCCACGGCAGCTCGAGCTCAAACGCGAGGTCGTTGCCGACGCGTTGCGCCGCGCGCTGGGCCACACGGTCGAGGTCCCGCCACTTCGTCCCGCTCCCAGCCCGTGGCGGTACCGCAGCGCCGTGCAACCCGCCGCCGTGCGCGCCGGGCTCGGCTACCGCTTGCCGCGCAGCGGCGACGTCATGGTGCTGGGAGAGGACCCGGTGGCCAGCGACGCCGTCAACCGCGCTTGGCGCATCGCGCTGGAAGGCGGAGCGCATCGCGCGCCAGGCATCCACGAGGTCGCGATCCGCGCCAACGATGCCGGCGAGGCGCTGCTCGCGCTGGTGTCGACCGCCCCGGCGCGGTCGTCGATCCACCTGGCCCATGCGTTGGTCGCGGCGGGCATCCGAGGGGTGGCGCTATCGCCCTACGACCCGCGCGGGCGCTTCCGCCGCGGCGCCGAACGGCTGGCGGGGGCACGCACCGTGCTGCAGCGCTACGCCGACCTCGACCTGAGCGTCGCCGCTACCTCGTTCGCGCAGCCCAACCCGGCCGCCGCCGGCGAGCTCTACCGCACCTTGGTGACGTGGGCGGGAAGCGGCACCCTGGCATGGGAGCTGTACGCCGGCAGCGGCGCCATCGCCTTGCACCTGGCGGCCCGCTTCGGCGAGGTCGTGGCGGTGGAGCTGGACCGCTCCGCCATCTCCCGCGGAGAACGCGACGCGGCGCGGCTGGGTATCGACACCGTGCGCTTCGCGCGCGGCGACGCGCGGCAACTCGAGGTACCGGACGACGTCGAGTTGCTGGTGGTCGATCCGCCTCGCGCCGGCCTCTCGGCCGAGTCACGATCGGCCGTCACCCGATCGCGCACGCCGCGGTTGCTCTACGTCTCGTGCGACGTCGCCACCTGGGCCCGCGACGTCGCCGACTTCGTGGCGCACGGCTGGCGCCTCGAGCGCTTCGAACCGTTCGACTTCTACCCGCAGACGCATCATGTCGAGGTCCTGTCGCTGCTCGTGCGCTGAACGCATGCGAGCCTGGGCGCCCGCGGCCGACCACGTGCCCCGCCCCACCGGGCGCGGCGGCACAGGGCGCGCCCGGAGCGCCGGCGGGGCGGTATCCTGGCCGGCGTGTTGGCCAGGAGGATCATCCCTTGCCTCGACGTGCACGCCGGTCGTGTGACCCGTGGGCAGCAGTTCGGGCGCGCCGAACATGGCGAGCTCACCGACGTCGGCGACCCTGTCGCGCTGGCTCTGCGCTACGACGAGCAAGGCGCGGACGAGCTGGTGCTGTACGACATCACCGCCACCGCCGAGGGGCGCGGCGCCATCCTCGAGGTTGCGACGCGCGTCGCGGAGCGATGCTTCATGCCGCTGACGATCGGCGGTGGGGTGCGGACCTTGGCCGACGTGCGCGCGTTGACGCTGGCGGGCGCCGACAAGGTGTCGATCAACTCGGGCGCGGTGGAGCGCCCCGAGTTGCTGCGCGAAGCGTCCGATCACTTCGGCGCTCAGGCGGTGGTGCTGTCGATCGATGCCCGGCGCCGCGTGGACGGTCGTGGTTGGGAAGTGTACGTCGCCGGCGGCCGCCGAGCTACCGGCCTCGACGCGGTCGCATGGGCCGAGCGCGGGCAGGCGCTCGGCGCCGGCGAGATCGTGCTGAACTCGATCGACGCGGACGGGATGACCACCGGCTACGACCTCGAGGCGACGCGCGCCGTGGCGCGCGCGGTGGACGTGCCGGTGGTGGCCTCGGGCGGTGCCGGATCGGCCGAGCACATGCGCGACGTGCTGCTGCTCGGCGAGGCGGACGCTGCTCTGGCAGCCGGTATCTTCCACCGCGGGGAGTGGACCGTGGGCGACGTGAAGCGGGTCTGTGCCGCCGCTGGCCTGACCATGCGGCTGACGTGAGGACGGGACGGTGACGGTCGTGAGATGGACGTCGAGCAAGCTCGAGACGTTGGCGGTGCACGCTGGGGTGGAGCCCGACCCCACCACCGGCGCGGTCACGCCGCCCATCCACCTAGCGACCACCTTCGTGCGCGGCGCCGACGGCTCGTACCCCGGTGGCTACGTCTACAGCCGCGGCGGCAACCCGACACGGACGGCGCTGGAGTCGGCCCTGGCCACGCTCCAGGGCGGTGCCGACGCCGCTGCGTTCGCCTCCGGATCGGCGGCGGCCGGCGCGGTGTTCCGCTCGCTCCGGCCCGGCGAGCACGCCATCGTTCCGCGTGACCTCTACCACGGGATCCGCCGCCTGCTGCGCGACGTGCTGGTGCCGTGGGGCCTGGCCGTGACGACGGTGGATCCTACCGATCCCGGCAACGTCGCCGCCGCGCTCCGCCCCGAGACCAAGCTGATCTGGGTCGAGACGCCGTCGAACCCGACGCTCGGCATCACCGACATCGAGGCGGTGGCCGCCATCGCGCGCGACGCCGGAGCGACGCTGACGGTGGACGCCACCTGGACGCCGCCGGGAGTGCAGGACCCGTTCGCGCTCGGCGCCGACCTGGTCGTGCACTCCACCACGAAGTACCTGGGCGGCCACTCCGACGTCCTCGGCGGGGCGGTCGTCACCAGGACGACCGACGCGACGTTCGACCGCGTGCGAGCGCTGCAAGCCACCGAGGGCGCCGTGCCCGACCCGTTCGCCTGTTGGCTGGTGATGCGCGGGCTGCGCACCCTGCCGTACCGCATGCGGGGGCACGCCGACAACGCCGCTCGGGTGGCGGCGTTCCTAGACGGGCATCCGAAGGTGCGCGCGGTGCTCTACCCAGGCTTGCCGAGCCACCCGGGGCACGACGTGGCGGCGCGCCAGATGCGCAGCTTCGGCGGCATGCTGTCGTTCCGGGTGCACGGTGGCGCGGCGGCGGCCATGGCGGTAGCGGCACGCGTCGCGCTCTTCACGCGCGCCACCAGCCTCGGAGGGGTGGAGAGCTTGATCGAGCACCGCGCCTCGGTCGAAGGGGAGGGCACCACCACGCCCGACGACCTGCTGCGCGTCTCGGTGGGGTTGGAGCATCCCGACGACCTGGTGGAGGACCTTCGCCAGGCGCTGGAAGGAGCCGGCGCATGACGAACGGGAGCGATCGCGCTCGGTCGTCCGACGACGGCGCGGCGCAAGGTGGTGGCGCCTCGCCGGACGGCGCGCTCCTCGACGCGATCGCGTTCGACGAGCGCGGCCTCGTGCCGGTGGTGGCGCAGGACGCTGGCGACGGCGCCGTCTTGATGGTGGCGTTCGCCGACCGCGCCGCCTTGGCGCGCACGCTAGCGACGGGCCAGGCGCACTACTTCAGCCGCTCGCGCGGTGCGATGTGGCGCAAGGGCGAGACCAGCGGCCACGTTCAGCGTGTGCTCGAGGTGCGCTACGACTGCGACGCCGACACCGTCCTGTACCGCGTCGAGCAGACCGGGCCCGCGTGCCACACGGGGGCGCGGAGCTGCTTCTTCCGGGGCGTGTCGCTGGCCGGCGCCGTCGACGAGACGAGCGCCTCCGACGGCGCCGGACCGAGCGGCGCCACCGGCATCGGCGCCACCGGCATCGGCGCCGTGATGGCGTTGCTCGAGCAGGTCGTGAACGAGCGCCTCGCCACCCTGCCAGAGGGCTCCTACGTGCGGCGGCTGCACGAACGCGGCGTGGGCTACGTGGCGCAGAAGGTCGTCGAGGAGGCGGGGGAGAGCGTGGTGGCCGCCCTGCAGGGCCAGGACGACGAACTGGTGGGGGAAAGCGCCGACTTGCTGTTCCACCTCACGGTGCTGCTGCGCGAGCGCGGCGTGGCATGGGACGACGTCGCTGCTCGGCTGCTGGAACGCCACGCCGCCCGCCCGCGCTGATCGCGGATCGCCGGCGCCACCGCGTGCCGCCGGCCGGCCAGGTCGCCGCAACGACGCGCCGTCGCGGCCGCCGCGGCACACGTTCTCGTCACCTTCCGGCGGTACATTGCTGGGCGGTGCCTGAGTCCGTGTCCTCTCGTCGCGTCGGCGGCCGCAGCCGGGCCGGGGGCAGCGCTCCGGTCGCAGGCGGGGCGTTCGTCGCGCTCGCGGCGCTTGCCGTCCTGCTGGTCGTCAGCGGCTGCGCGCCTCGTACGGCGCGGCCCGACGAGCTGGCGGGGGCGGGCGCGGCGCGCACCACGGGCAGCGTCGCGGCGGAGGGCTGGGAAGGCTACCTCGGGGCGCCGCCGGACGGCAGCGGCTCCCTGCGCCCGCGCCCGCCCGACGCCCCGGACGTCGTGATCCTGGCGTTCTCCGGCCACTGCGGGCTGGTGTGCCGCACCGAGGACACCTGGTCGTACCTGGACACCGCCAGCGAGGAGACGGGCGGTGTGGCGGTGCTCGATGCCCTGGTGCTGGCGTACGAGCGCCTTGGATTGTCGGTCGCGACGTTCAGCGCGTCGTCCTTCGCCACCGCCCACTACAGCAAGATCAGCGACGTCGTCGAGCCCGGGTACCTGCAGGCGCAGGCGTACCTCGACCAGGTGAAGCGCGACTGGATCTACGGCGTGGACGACCCGACCCGCGTCGTGCTGCTGGGTCACTCGCACGGCACCGT
Source organism: uncultured bacterium (assembly GCA_964483695.1). Taxonomy (GTDB): domain Bacteria; phylum Deinococcota; class Deinococci; order Deinococcales; family Trueperaceae; genus CAZACZ01. The sequence goes on from CAZACZ010000053.1 coordinate 13,460, forward strand.
GTGGGCGTCGCTGCTGGCGATGAACAACCTCGACGTGACCTTCGACGCCTTCGTGTCGCTCGACGCCATCTGCTGGCAGTGGTGGGGCCGGCACAAGGGCTTCGTCACCGAGACGTTCGTCGGCGGACCGTGGCCCATCCCGTTCCCGCTCGACCAGGGCGACCCGTGCAACGCCTTCGAGGTACCTGGCCGGCGCCAGCGCGTGGACATCAACGACGTCGTGCCTGCCAACGTGGTGTTCGGCATCGAGGTGCGCACCAGCTTCCGGCTGCTGTCGCTCGACCCGAACGTGCTGGCCGACGACGACCCGAACGTCCGCATCAACGGCACCACCGACAACATCTGGGGGATCCGCGCCACCGAGGCGCACAGCGACCTCGGGAGGTACTACAACCAGTCGATCGCCTGGGTGGCGTCGATGATCACTGCCCTCGGGGTCCCCGAGCGCGGCGCGTACCCCATGTCCACCTTCGTGCTGCCGCCGCCGCCGAGCGACTTCGGCTACCGCAGCGGCCTGGTGGAGCCGCTCGACCCTAGCAGCGAGTAGGGCGACCGGGCGTTCCGGCGCGCGCCGTACAACACCGACGGAACGCACCTCGTTGTGCCCATGATGGGGCCATGGCCAAATCGAACCAGCGTGGCAAGGCGGGCGCGAGCATGCGTGGCGCGACCGACAACGGCGCGACCGACGACGGCACGACCGACAACGGCAACGGCGGCGGCGGGAAGCGCAACGGCTCCAGCCTGGTCCTCGAGCGGGCGTTGGTGCTCGATACCGTGCGCATCACCGAGCAGGCCGCCATCGCGGCCAGCCGCGTGGCGGGCAAGGGAGACTCCGACCTGGTCGACCAGGCCGGCGTCGACGCCATGCGTCGGGTGCTCAACGAACTGGACATCGACGGCGAGATCGTCATCGGCGAGGGCGAGCGCGACGAAGCGCCCATGCTGTACATCGGCGAGCGCGTCGGGCGCGGCGGCGACGACGCGTGGGAGGTCGACATCGCCGTCGACCCGGTCGAGGGCACCGGCATCACCGCGCGCATGGTCAACAACGCCGTGGCGGTCATCGCCATCGCCGAACGCGGCGGCTTGTTCCAGGCGCCCGACACCTACATGGAGAAGCTGATCGTGGGACCCCCGGCCAAAGGCAAGGTGGACCTCACCTGGCCGGTGGCGGCCAACCTGCGTGGCGTGGCGCTGTCGCTCGACCGGGCGGTCGACGACCTCACCGTCGTCATCCTCGACCGGCCGCGGCACGAGCAGCTGATCCGCGAGGTGCGCGATGCCGGCGCCCGCGTGAAGCTGATCGGCGACGGTGACGTGATCGCAGCGCTCTCCGCCGCCGTGCGCGGCACCAACGTGCATGCGGTGATGGGCATCGGTGGCGCGCCCGAAGGGGTGCTGGCCGCGGCGGCGCTCAAATGCTTGGGCGGCGAGATCCACGGTCGCTTCAAGCCGCGCAACGACGAGGAGCGGAGGCGCCTCGAGGAGATGGGCGCTTCGGTCGACCGCGTCTACCGCACCGACGACCTCGCCCCGGGCGAGACCATCGTCTTCAGCGCCAGCGGCATCACCGACGGCGACCTCCTACGCGGCGTCAAGTTCTTCAAGAACGGCGCGCGTACGCACTCCATCACCATGGGCTTCCAGTCGCGCGTGATCCGCTTCACCGACTCGGTGCACCTGCTGGGGCACGGCGCCCGCGTCACCATCCAGGTCTGACGCCGCCGAGCGGCTAGCCACGGGTGGCCGCGGGCGCCGGCACGGCACTCCGCCGCGCGAAGGCGGACGGCCGGCGCCAGCGCGGTTCGTTCGCTCAGGCGTCTTCGGGGGGCGGCGGTTCGGTGAACTCCATGGTGCGCTTGCCGATGGGCGTGAGCGCCCAATCGAGGAACGAGCGAAGCGCTCGACCGCGATGGCTGACGCGGCGCTTCTCCGCCAACGTCGCCTCGGCGAAGGTCTTGCCGAGCTCGCCGCTGAGGAACACCGGGTCGTAGCCGAAGCCGCCGTCGCCGCGCGGACCGTGCAGGATGGTGCCGCGGCACTCCCCCTGGAAGGTCACCACCTCGCCGCCCGGGGTGGCCAGCACCACGGCCGCCACGAAGCTGGCGCCGCGGGCGGGCTGCGGTACCTCCCGCAGGCGCTCCAACAGGTAGGCGATGCGCTCGCCGTCGGTCAGCCCTGGACCGCCGTAGCGCGCGCTGTACACGCCCGGCGCACCTCCCAGAGCGTCCACCTCGAGCCCCGAGTCGTCGGCGAGGGTCGGCATGCCGCTCTTCAACGCGACGAACCCCGCCTTGAGCAGGGCGTTCTCCTCGTAGCTGGTACCGGTCTCCTCGGGGAAGGTGCCGACGCCGACGTCGGTGGCTGCGTGGATGTCGGCGGCCACGCCCGACAAGGCGTCGCGGAACTCGCGCACCTTCCCGGGGTTCGTGGTGGCGATCACCAGTTGGATCCGTCGCCGCTTCATGCCGCGCGCCTCATCGTAGTTGGGGTCGTACCGTGTCGAGGACCTGCTGGACGGCGGTGATGCCGTTGGCCACCAAGGTGACGTAGCGTTCGGCGTCGAGCGGATGCCCTTCGCCCCCCCCTTGCACCTCGACCACCTCGCCGGCGGCGGTCGCGACCACGTTGAGGTCGACGTCGGCCTTCATGTCCTCGGCGTAGTCGAGGTCGACCAGCACGGTGTCGTCCAAGATGCCGACACTCACCGCCGCGACCTCGTGCCGCAGCGGCCACTCGTCGAGCTCGCCCTGGAACACCAACCGGTCGGCTGCGTGATGGAGCGCGGCGTACCCGGCCACCACCGACGCGCAGCGCGTGCCGCCGTCGGCGAGCAGCACGTCGACGTCCACGATGAGCGTCTTCTGACGGAACAACTCGAGGTTCACGGTGCTGCGCAGCGCCCGGCCCACGAGACGCTGGATCTCCTGCGTGCGCCCACCGGCGTAGAGCCGTTCGCGCGCCTTGCGCTCGTGCGTGCTGCGCGGCAGCAGGGCGTACTCGGCGGTGAGCCAACCGCCCTTGTGGCCGGCGTTGCGCAGGTGCGGGGGGAGCCGCGACTCGATCGTGAGCGTGGCCAGCACGGTGGTCCCACCCCACGACACCAGCGCGGAACCTTCGGCATGCGGGTTGTACCCGGGGGTGACGCTGATGGGGCGCAGCTCGGTCGCGCCGCGCCCCTTGCGCTGCGGTGCGCTCATGCCTGGGCCCCGGGTGTCGCGGCGCCGGCGCGCGGGCTCGCGGCGACGGCGTGGCGCCGAGTGAGGTCGACGTGCTCGGCGGTGCCGGCCGGCCCACCGAGGACGCGGGCGGTGTGCAGGAACGCGTCGATGTCGCCAGTGACGAGGTAGTGCACGTGCGGTGCGGCGCTGCCCGGCGCCGCGGACCCGCGGGCCAGACCCATGGTGGCGAGGTCGGCGACCACCGTCTCGGTGACCGCGTCGGCCGAATCGACCAGGTGCACCTCCGGCCCGAACACGCTCGCCAGGACGGGCTTCAACGCGGGGTAGTGGGTGCACCCCAGGATCACCGCGTCGAGCGAGGGACGGTCGCCCAGGTAGTACTCGGCGACGAGGCGCGCGATGGTCGAGTCGGAGATGCCTTCCTCGACGATCGGCACGAACAGCGGACAGGCCCGCTCCCACGTCGTGGCGCCGGCGGCCTCGAGCCGGTCCTGGTAGACGCGCGCGGTGACGGTGGCGACGGTGCCGAGCACGCCGATGCGAGGCGTGGCAGCGCGGGCGTTCCGCGCCCCGCCATCGCCTTCCGGAGCCGAGGCGGTGCGACGGGTGGCGCGGAGGGCGGCCGCCACGCCCGGCTCGATCACCCCCCAGACCGGCACCGGCAGGCGCTCGGCGAGGAGGGGAAGGCTGGCCGCCGAGGCGGTGTTGCAGGCGATGACGATGCCCTTGACGCAGCGTTCGAGCAGCGCTTCGGCGATCTCGTCGGCGAAGCCTCGCACCATGTCCAGCGGCTTCGAGCCGTAGGGAACGCGCGCCGTGTCGCCTAGGTAGAGGAACGACTCGCGCGGGAGGGCGCTCGTCAGGGCACGCAACACCGTGAGTCCGCCCACGCCGGAGTCGAACACTCCGAGCGGAAACGACGCGAGGTCCGGCACGCGCGAAGCTTACCACCCGTGCCCACGCGCCCGGGATGAGGTTCCGGACGCCGCCGTCGCGTCCGTCGCTGGCAGGGGGTCGCGCGGGCGGCCGCGTCGCGCGGTCCGTGATACCCAGGTGGGGTATGTGCTACCATCCTCTCGGATGCGAGCGGGGCGAGCGCGCTTCGCTCGATCGGAAGGAGCCTCGGATGGCGTTTCTCGATGGAGAACTTCGCGCGCAGGTGAAGCAGGCGTTGGAGCCGCTGGCGCACGATGTGGAGATGGTCGTGTACATGGGTGGCTCGTTGGTCGTGCCCGGCCACGAAGCCGCGGGCGAGCAGAAGGCCACGCTGGAGCTGTTGAAGGAGGTCGCCAGCGTCTCGGACAAGATCGAGGTGATCGAGCGCAACCTCGTCACCGACGACGAAGCCAAGGCGCTCGGCATCACCCTCGCGCCCACCACGCTGTTCCGCCGGAAGGGTACCGACCGTACCAACGTCCGGTTCGTCGGCATCCCCAGCGGCTACGAGTTCAGCACCCTGCTCGAGACGCTGCTGTTCCTCGGCACCGACGAGTTGGAGATGACGCCGACCCTCGAGAGCGTCAAGGACCTAGACGCCGACCTACGGCTGCGCACCTTCGTGACCCCCACCTGCCCGTACTGCCCGCGGGCGGTGCTGACGGCGTACCGCTTCGCGATGGTCAACCCGCGCATCGTGGCCGAGGGGATCGAAGCGAACGAGTTCCCTGCCCTCTCCAGCGGCTACCGCATCAGCGGCGTGCCGGACACCATCGTCGAAGGTACCAACGGCAAGCCGGTCACCACCCAGCGCGTGCTGGGCGCCCAGCCGGAGCACGCCTTCGCCGAGGCGTTGCG
>CAZACZ010000053.1:18538-20603 GCA_964483695.1 uncultured bacterium
CGTCGGTGGCGGAGAGGGAGGGATTCGAACCCTCGATGCAGGTTGTCCCCACATACACGCTTTCCAGGCGTGCTCCTTAAACCACTCGGACACCTCTCCACGATCGAAGGAGCGCCGTCCGCCGGCGAGACGGCAACCTGGAGTCTAGCAGGCCACCCAGGGGTGGTCAACGAAGCGGAGGCGCCCTACGATAGCTACCCGACATCGCTCCCGGCGTCGGGCCCGATAGACTCGGCGAAGCACCGAAGGAGTGTGAGCATGCTCAAAGACCGCGTCGTGTTGCTGAACGATCCCGAGGCCGTGGACGAGTTCCTGCGGCGGTACCCCACCAGCCTGATCTTCAAGGCGGGCACCTGCCACAAGACCATGCAGGGCTTCGGGTTCGTGCAGGAGAAGCTCGAGCCGCGCGACGACCTGATGTGCGGCGTCATCCGCGTGGTCGAGGCCAGGCCGGCCAGCAACCAGGTCGCGGCCCGCACGGGCATCCGGCACGAGTCGCCCCAGGTGATCATGTTCAAGGACGGCACGCCGGTGTTCGACCTCGACAACTGGGACATCACCCCGGAAGCGCTGGAGGTCGGGTTCCAGAGCCTGCCGCTCGGGGAGCCGGTGAGCCCCACCGCGGCCCCGGCACGTTCGGACCTGCGCCCCTACCTCGACGTGCTCGAGCAGTTCTTGGCCGGCGCCATCGACGAGCAGCAGTTCGAGTTCAGCTACACCAACATGTTCCGCGGGGACGCCTCGCTTCGCACCGGCGACGAGGTGGAGATCCTCAACTCGATCTTCGGCGACGTCGACCAGCACATGACCATGCACCTGATGATGCGCGGCAAGTCCGACACCTCCCAGCTGCGCGCCAGGGCGGAGTCGGCGTACAGCCGCCTGAAGGAGTTGGCGCAAGCCCCGGCCTGAACCGGATCCGCGCGCCGCCGCCGCGCCCGTGCGCCGCGCCCACCGTCACACGTCGGGGTCGTCGCGGAACACGGGCGCGCGTTTCTCGCGCAGCGACGCGATGCCCTCGCGCACGTCGGGACCCGTGAACCCCAGGAACTCGAGCGCGAGGGACGCGTCGAACGTCGGCCCGGCGAGCCGCAGCCAGTTGTTCAAGGCGTACTTGGTGAGGCGGATGGCGCTGGTGCTGCCGTCGCGCAGACGGCGGGCCACCTCGAGCGCCTTGGCGTCGAGCTCGTCGTCGTCCACCACCAGGCTGACCAGCCCGAGGCGCTCGGCCTCCTCGCCGCTGAGCGGCTCGCACGTGAGCAAGTGGTACTTGGCCTTGGCCATGCCGATCAGCAGCGGCCACACGATGGCGGCGTGATCGCCGGCCGCGACGCCGAGCCGCGTGTGCCCATCGATGATGCGCGCGCTTCGCGCGGCGATCGAGACGTCGGCCAGCAGCCCTGCCACCAGCCCCGCCCCTACCGCCGGCCCTCGCATCGCCGACACGATCGGCTTGCTGCAGTCGATCACGTTGTAGACGAGGTCGCGTGCTTCCTTCCAGACACGTGCCCGGGTGGCCCAGTCGTCGGCGATGCGCTCGACCATCTCCAGGTCGCCACCGGCCGAGAACCCGCGCCCGGCGCCCTGGAGGATGGCCACGTCGACGTCGTCCGCGCGGTCGATGTCGCGCCACACCTCGACCAGTTCCCGATGCATCTCCTCGTCGGCCGCGTTCAGGCGTTCCGGACGGTCCATCGTGACGACCAGGATGCGCTCCTCGGGGCGTGTCAGTCGCAGGCGACGGTAGCGGTCGAAGGTCACGTGCGCTCCTGGGGTTTGCGGGCGGGAGGGCTCAGTCGCGTCGGCGCGCTCCGGTGCGGTCCGACGAGGCGCGTCGGTCCTTGGTCTCGCCGTCGAGGAAGCGCTCGAACGCGTCGTCTTGCGTCGAGCGCGGCGTCACGATGGCGCGGGCGCCACGGACGTCGTCGTTGCTCGGCCTGGGCGGGCGCGCGGCGCCGGCCGGCGCCGGTTCGCTGGGGCCGCCCGGAGCGCGCTGCCCCCGGTCTGCGCTCGAGCGCTCGTCCGCCCGCCCCACCGGCCGGCGCTGGAACCCGGACGACGCGGC
>CAZACZ010000054.1:0-10374 GCA_964483695.1 uncultured bacterium
CTCCTGTTCGTGGTGGCGCGTCTGCCGCGGGTGGCGGTGTCGCGGGCCGGCTAGGCGTGGCGACCGGCCGGGGAACGCTCGCGTCCGGCCGGGGCCCGGGCACCGGGGCGGGAGCGCGCGCGGTCGTTCGGCACCCAGGCGCCACGGACGATACGGGTGCGGTTGCGTATCATCGGACGGATCGATGGACCTACTCGAGCGCGCCGAGCCGCTAGCGGACCTCGGCGGCCTGCTGGACGAAGCGGCTGCCGGCCGCGGCCGCGTGGTGTTCGTGGGCGGCGAGGCCGGCATCGGCAAGTCGGTGCTGGTGGAGCGCTTCTGCCGCGAGGCGGAGGGGCGCGCCACCGTCCTCGTCGGCGCGTGCGACTCGCTGTCGACGCCACGGCCGCTGGGGCCACTGGCCGACATCGCCGCTGCGGTCGGGGGTGCGCTGGAGCGCACCGTGCTTGCCGAGGGTCAGCGCCACGAGGCGTTCCGCCAGTTCCTGGACGTTCTCGGCGGCCGCGGGGTGGCGCGGGCGCGGGCGGGGGCGCCCGGGGTGCGTCCGGTCACCGTGGCGGTGTTCGAGGACGTGCACTGGGCCGACGAGGCGACGCTCGACCTGATCCGGTTCCTGGCGCGCCGCGTCGCCACCGTGCCGTGCCTGCTGATCCTCACCTACCGCGACGACGAGATCGGCGCGCGCCATCCGCTGCGCGGCGTGCTGGGCGACCTGGCCACCGTACCGACGCTCGAGCGCATGACGCTTCGGCGGCTGTCGCTCGAGGCGGTGACGCAGCTGGCCGGGGGAAGCGGGTTCGATCCGGTCGACCTTCACCGCAAGACCGCCGGCAACCCGTTCTTCCTGACCGAGGTGCTGGCCGCGAGCGAGGGCGCTGACCAGGTCCTCGTTCCCGCCAGCGTGCGGGACGCTGTGCTGGCGCGCGCCGCGCGCTTGACGCCGGAGGGGCGCGCGGCGCTCGACGTCTGCGCCGTGATCGGGTTCCGCGCGGACCTGCACCTCCTGGCCGCCGTCGACGAGCACGCGGTGGCCGCCAGCGAGGAGAGCGTGACCCTTGGCATGCTCCGTCACGTGGGCAACGCGGCGTCGCCGGAGCTGGCGTTCCGCCACGAACTCGCGCGTGACGCGCTGCTGGAGGCGATCGCCGTTCCCCGCCGAGCGCGGCTCCATCGGAGCGTGATGAAGGCGCTCGAGCACGCGTCCCCGAACGACCTGAGCTCGCTCGCGCACCACGCCGAGGGGGCGGGGGACGCGGAGGCGGTGCTGGCGTTCGCCCCCGCCGCGGCGCGCCAAGCCGCGAGTTTGCGGGCGCACCGGGAAGCCGCCGCGCAGTTCGCGCGTGCGCTTCGCTTCGCCGGCAGCCTGCCAGCGGCCGAGCGCGCACGTCTGTTGGCCGAGTACGCCTGGGAGTGCCACGTGACGGGCCTGGGCGACGACGCGATCGCCGCGCGGCGCGAAGCCATCGGGCTCTGCCACGGTCTCGGCGACGCGCACGGCACGGCGGAGAACCTCGCGCGCATGGCCCACGCGTACGTCATGGTGGGACGCAACGCCGAGGCGGAGACCGCGGCGCGCGAGGCCATCGAGGTGCTCGAGGGGCTCCCGCCGAGCCCGCAGCTGGCGTTGGCCTACCGCTACCAGGGCTACCTGCGCATGTTGGACCGGGACAACGCCGAGGCCGTGGCCTGGTCCGAGCGCGCCATCGACGTGGCGCGCCAGTTCGACGACGTGGAGACGCTGGTGCATGCCTACAACGCCATGGGTTCGGCATGGCTGGTCTCGGGCGAGGTCGAGCGGGGGCGTGAGGCGCTCGAGCGGAGCCTGCGCCTTGCTGACGAGCGCGGGCTCGCGTTCCACGTGGCGAACGCCCACAGCAACCTAGGCACCGGCGCCGGCGAGGTGTACCGGTTCGACGTCGCCGACCCGGCGCTCGCCGAGGCGGAGGCGCTGTGCCAAGAGCACGACTTCGACGCGAACGCCGAGTACGTCCGCGCCTGGCGGGCGCTTTCACATGTCTATCAGGGGCGCTGGAACGACGGCGTGGCGTTGGCGCGCGCGGTGGCGGTGCGCGGTTCCACCGCCGCCATCGCGCACATCATGGCGCTGGTGGCGCTCGGCCGGGTGCGGGCGCGGCGCGGCGACCCGGAGGTCGCGACCGTCCTCGACGAGGCGCTCGACCTTGCGCAGCGCACGGCCACGCTGCAGCGCCTCGGGCCGGTGTGCGCCGCGCGCGCCGAGGCTGCCTGGTTGCGCGGGGACCCGAAACGGGCGGCCGCCGAGGCACGCGTGGGCTTCGACCTGGCTCTGCGCAAGCGCCACGCGTGGTTCCTCGGGGAGTTGGCGTACTGGCGCTGGAAGGGGGGAGACGGCGCCGTGGTGGAGGAGGTGGGGGTCGCGCTCGACGACGTGGCCGAGCCGTTCGCGCGGCATCTCGCCGGGGACGCGGTGGGCGCGGCGGAGGCGTGGCGCCGGTTGGGGTGCCCCTACGAGGCGGCCCGGGCGCTCGCGGAGACCGGCGACGAGGCCCCGTTGCGTGCAGCGCTCGCGGACTTCGAGGCGCTGGGAGCGCGGCCGGCCGCCGCCATCGTGTTGCACGACCTGCGACAGCTGGGGGCAAGTGGGATCCCGCGAGGGCCGCGCGCCTCTACGCGCGCCAACCCGGCGCTCCTGACGCGGCGCGAGCTCGACGTCCTGCGCCTGATGGCGACCGGCTTGTCCAACGCGGAGATCGCCGCGCGGATGGTGCGCTCCCCCAAGACGGTGGAACACCACGTCTCCGCCATCCTCGCCAAGCTCGAGGTGCGCAACCGCCTCGAGGCGGTGCGGGAGGCGGAGCGCTTCGGGTTGCTGGACGAGCCGGCGGGTTGACCCCTGGGAGCACAACTTGGGGGTACGCGACGGGAAAGGTAGGGGTGTCTCCCGATGCGGCGCGCCGGGCACGGCGGGCACCATCGACGTGTCGGCCGGCGAACCCGCACGCGGGCGCCGCGCGGCGCAACGGAAGGGGATCCACCATGCCTCGATACGTCGTCGAACGCACGTTCCAAGATGGCCTGCACATCCCGCTCACCGACCAGGGGGCGGAGGCGTGCCTCAGCACCGTGCACACCATCGCCGATGTCGGCGTCAGCTGGGTGCACTCGTACGTCAGCGAGGACAAGAGCAAGACGTTCTGCATCTACGACGGCCCCGACCCCGAGAGCATCCGCCGTGCCGCCGAGTTGACCGGGCTGCCGGTCGATCGCATCACCAAGGTGTCGGTGCTCGACCCGTTCTTCTACCGCTGAGGGGTCGGTGGCCGTGGTAGGACGTACGGCGTCATGCGCGCCGCCTCATCGGCTTCCCGACCTGCCCGGCGGCGCGCGTGAACGTTCTGATCCAGACCGTCGCGCCGATCGCCCTCATCGTGGCGGTCGGCGCGATCGCGGAGCGCCTGCTGTCGTTCGACGTGCGGGCGCTTTCGCGGTTGACGCTCTACGTCTTGTCGCCCGCGCTGGTGCTCTCCAGCATGGCCAACGCGGACTTGCCAGGCGGCAGCGCGGCGCGCCTGGCGCTCGCCTTCGCAGGCGCGACGCTGGTCCTGCTGGCGCTCGCCGGAGGGGTCGCGCGCGTCGCGAGGTTGCCCGGTCCCCGGCGCAAGACCCTCATCGCGTCGACGCTCTTCGGCAACACCGGCAACATGGGGCTGCCGTTGGTGCTCTTCGCCCTGGGCGACGCGGGGTTCCAGCGCGCCATCGTGGTGTTCGTGGCGTCGGGCATCCTGGTGTTCGGGTTCGGTCCCGCGCTGATCCAAGGGTCGGGCCTCCGGCGCGGGGTGCGCACCGTGCTGCGCCTCCCGCTGGTGTGGGCCCTGTCGGTGGGCGTGGTGCTCGGCGCCACCGGCGCCACGCTGCCGTGGCGCATGGGCGAGGGGATCGAGATGATCGGCCGCGCGGCCGTCCCGGTGCTACTGCTGGTGCTGGGGATGCAGATCGCGCGCGGGCGGCTTCGGCCGACGCCGTTCGTGCTCGGCGCCAGCGTGCTGCGCTTGCTTGCCAGTCCGTTGGCGGCGTACGGCGTGGGGCGCTTGGTGGGCCTCGATGCGCTCGGCCTGCAGGTGCTGGTGCTGCAGTTCGCCACTCCCACCGCGGTGAACGCCATGCTCATCGCCGGCGAGTTCGGCGGCGACGGGCCCGGCACGGCGCAGGTGGTGGTGACGTCGACCCTGATCTCGCTGGCCACCATCCCGCTGGTGCTGTGGTGGCTGACCTGAGCGCCACGTGCGGGCGACGCTCCGCCGCAGGCGTGGACGCGGCACCGGGCCGAGCGCGTCGCGCGCCGCGTCGCGGCTAGGGCGCGGTGGTGAACGTGCGGACGGTACTCAACGCGATCGCGCCGTCGCCCGCGAAGGGCGGACCCCCCAGGCTGGTGGACATCGTCGTGAGCGGTGCGAAGGCGGAGCCGTAGCCCAGCGCGCTCGCCGCGTCGACGTCGGTGGCGTCGACCTGGAACACGTGCCACTCGTACGCCGCCGCCGGCGGCAAGGGGATCCCGTAGGGCGCGCCGTCGGGGATGGTCACCTCGCTGCGCTCCGTGGTGAGGGCGAAGGTCGGAGCGCCGGCGGCGCCTTCCCACACGAACGTGACGACACCGTCGTCGATGACGTCGGCGTCGAAGACGGTGGCGAGGTCGACGCCCGCCGCCGCGTCCATCGGGGAAGCGAGCGTCGGCGAGGCGCGCAGCGTCAGGCTGCCGGCGTCGGTCTCGACCTCGGTGCGCCAGGTCCAGCGCGATGGCGAGGAACCGACCGCCACCACGTCGAACGTCGCTCCGGGCAAGGACGGCATCGTGACCGCGAAGTCGTTCGTCCCGCCGCCTTGGAACAGCGTCGTCGTCAGGTTCGGACCGTACCGGACGCCGGCGTAGATGCGGTCGGGCGTGCCCCCACCGGCGACGGTCACGCTGCCCTCGAGCAGGACCGTCGAGGTCACGGGCGCCAGCGCCAGGTCGAGGGTCGGGGTGTCCCCGTCCATCACGCTGACGCTCGTCTGGACGTAGCCGTCGTAGCCGGCGGGTGGGTCGCCGGCGCCGCCCTGCTCGTAGGCCAGCACGTGCAGGCGTGCGTCGAGCGTGTCCTGGTCGGTCCAGATGGCGAGGACGTCGTAGGCGGTGTCGCCCGGTCCGAGTTCCTGGCAGCCGTAGGCGACCTGGTTCGTGCCCTCGATGCAGACGCGCGCGGCGTGGCCCGCCGCGACGGGCATCGCGCTTCCGGCCAGCGTCCCGGACACGGAAGCGGTGTTCGCCAGGAACACCACCGTGCCGGCGGCGTACGGTTCCAGGACGGGAGATGCGGTCGTCAACCCCTCGAAGACGTGGACCCAGTCGCTGCCGGTGTCGCGCGAGAGGGCCAGGTCGTACGGTACGGCCAACCCTTGCAGCGCGAAGGTGCCGTCCGCCGCCGTGACCGCCGAACCCGTGGGGCCGGTCACGTCGATCCCCTCCCAAGGGCTGCCATCGGGGAACACTACCGTTCCGTGGACGGTCAGGCCGACGACCTCGACCTGGGCCTCTGCCTCGGCGGCCAGGCCCGGGCCGACGGCGTGCACGGTGATCGTGTGCGTCGCCTCGGTGGACGCTGCGTCGGCCTGCAGCGTGAGGGTGCTTTGGAGCGTCGTTCCGCTCAACACGACGGGGGAGAAGGTGGCGTGGACCGACGCCGGCAGGCCGGTGACGTTCAGGGTGACGTCGGCGCCGGCCGAGCCGGTGCGCACGAGGTCGACGACGACACGCACCTCGCCGCCGCGGATCAGCTCCACGACGTCGTGATCGAGCACCAGGGCGATGCTCGGAGCCGGCGCGCAGGCGGCCAGCAGCGAGACGGCGCACCAGGCCGTCAGGCCGATCGCGCGGGCGCGCTTCGTCGTGGGGCACGGATGAGCCATGGCGTTCCTCCGGGCGACGGGGCGAACGAGGCGGCGCCGGACCGGAGCGGAACGCGGTGCAGGGCGAGGTACGGCGGTACGGGCGTGACGCCTCGAGGATAGGGGTCCTCGGGGCGTCCCTGGAGGGAACGGGTCACACGGAAGGTCGAGTCAGCCGCCTTCCACCACCTTGCGTAGGCCGTGGATGTCGTACACCACGCACGTGGCTGCACGATGGGGTGGCCGGCGTGCGACGAACCTGGCGCTGCCCGCCTACCCCAACACGAACCGCAGCACCACCACCAGCACGAGCGTCCCCAGCATCAGCGAGAACCACGCCCTACCGGAGAGGCGCGGGAGGCGAAGCCGGCGCGCGCGGGCGAACGCGCGGAGCGCGCGGTCGAGCATGCGCGGCACCTGCGCGCCGCCGCGTCCCGATGGCGTGCCCATCATCGGGTCCCGCGCCCCGCCCGCACCCGAGCGCGGACGCGAGGCGCCCGCGACCGCGGGACGCACGGTGGGGGCCAGCGGGTGCGGGCGGTGTGGCGCCGGCTCGTGTTCGGTGCGCACCACGTACAGCTGCCCCTTCGAGAAGCGCAGGAAGCCGGGGTCGCCTTGGCGCAGGTCGTCGCCGGTGGCGAAGACGTGGACCTCCGGCACCTCGAAGATGCGACCCGACGTGCGCGAGCGCCAGTCGTGGATGCGAAGGCCCGACGGCGTGGTCATGGCGCGCACGAACGTGACCGGTAGCGGGATGTCCTTCGGTTCGCCGCTCACGCCAGCAGGATACCGGTCACTCCATCGTGGTCGGAACGCCCATGGCGCCGCGGAGCGGAAGCTCGGGGATGAACGTCGACGCGATGAACGCCGCGACCACGATGAACAGCACGAAGGAGTAGACGCGGGTGATGGCGTCGGCGAACGAGCGCTTCACCCCCTGTTCGATGGCCTGCACCGTCGCGTCGGTCTGGCGCTGGAAGTCGTCTTGGAGCCGGGCGAGGAACGCCGTCTTGGCGTCGGGGGAAGCCTGTGCCGCCTCGAACCCGGCGGTGATGCCCGCCTTGGCCTCGTCGGGCAGCGGAAGCGTGGCCAGCACCTGTTGCATTGCGGACGCGTCGCCGCTCTCGACGGCGGTCGTGAGGGCCGCCATCTGCGCTTCGGCGGCGGCGCGCACGGCGTCCGCCACGTTGGCCGCGCCGCCCGGCGCGGTGGCGCCTTCGGACGTCGCCACGGCCGGGGTCGGACCCGACGCCCCGGCCGGCGCGGCCGGCAGGTTGGTGGCGAACGCGCTGGTCAGCGTGACGCTCAGGACGGTGCCGAGGATGGCGGTGCCGATGGCGCCGCCGATCTGGCGGAAGAACTGGCTGGCGCTGGTGGCTTGCCCCAAGCGGCGCACGTCGACCGCGTTCTGGATCGCGAGGGTGTAGAGCGGCATGGTGGGTCCGATGCCGAGGCCGGTGATCACCATGTAGAGCGTCACCCGCCCGAACGTGATGTCGGGCTCCATGCGCGAGAGCAGGAACACCGCCACGAACAGGATGGCGCTGCCCGTCAGGATGAGTCGGCGGTAGTGGCCGAAGCGCGACACCAACTGCCCCGAGATCACCGAGCCGGTCACCACGCCGAGCGACAGCGGCACCAGGCTGAGGCCGGCGCTGGTGGCGGACACGCCCAGCACGTTGATCATGAACAGCGGCAGGAACGCCACCGCGCTCAGGAACGCCGCGCCCTGGAAGAACAGCGCGGTGTTGGCGGTGCGGAACACGTGGTTGCGGAACAGGCTCAGGTCGAGGATGGGGTTCGTGCTGCCAAGCGAGCGCACCACGAAGAGCGTGAGCATGACGGCGGCGAAGACGAACAACCCGATCGTGACGGGGGAGCCCCAGGGGAACTGGCTGCGGTCGAGCTGCAACCCCAGCACCAGCGGCACGAGGCCGAGCACCAGCATCCCCGCCGCTACCAAGTCCAGCCTGCGCTTCTCGCCGTGGGGCAGCAGCGGGGGCATGCGCGTGGCGATGAACCACACGGCCAGCGCACCGAACGGGACGTTGACGTAGAACACCCAGCGCCACCCTTCGACGCCGGGGACGAGGTTGCTGCCGTGGTCGGTGAGGAAGCCACCGAGCAGCGGCCCGAGCACGCTCGAGATGCCGAACACCGCGCCCACCAGACCCTGGTACTTGCCGCGCACGTTGGGGGGGAAGAGGTCGGCGATGATGATGAACGCCATCCCCAAGAGCCCCGCGCCACCCAGCCCCTGCAAGGCGCGGAAGATGATGAGCTGGTTCATGCCGTCGCCCAGGATCGGCAGCGTGCCGAACTCGCCCGCCAGGCCGCACAGGAACGAGCCGGTCAGGAACACCGAGACGGCCCAGAGCTCGATGCGCTTGCGGCTGTACATGTCGGCGAGCTTGCCGTAGATGGGCACCAGCACGGTGGACGCCACCAGGTAGGCGGTGATCACCCAGGCGTATCGGCTGAGGCCACCGAGGTCCTCGACGATGCGCGGCAGAGCCGTCGCGACGATGGTCTGGTCGATGGCGCTCAAGAACATCGCCAGCAGGATGCCGACGAGGGTGTAGGTACGGTCACGTGGGGAGAGGGTCACGGGGGGCTCCGTAAGCGAACGTGCGACGGGCGCACGGGAGGATCGGAAGATGGGCGAACCGGTGAGGCGGTGGTGGGTCGTCAGGGGGGCGGCGTCCCGCGGGGGAAGCTCGCAGCGTCACCGCTGCCGGGGCGCCTGGGCGCGCAGCCGGCGACGCTTCGCGGTAGCTTGGGCTGCATGGTCGACCTAGACATGCTTCGCCGCCTCGAGCGGTCCATGCACCAGGCCCTCGCGGCCATCCGCAGCGTCGTGCAGGCACCGGGGTTCACCCTCTACCTGACGTTGGAGGGTGCGGCGCCGCACCTCAGCACCGCGGTGCCGAACGCGGACCTGTCGGCCGACGACTGGGCCGAGGCGGTGGCTGGCCTCCCCGCTGCCTACGCCGCGTACGAGCGCACGCCCCGCATCGAGATGATCGCGGAGCTGCACCCTGGGCTGCTGAGTGCCGCCGACGCGGCCGGCTGGCGCAGGACGCTGGCCGCGCCGCTGTTGACGCTCACGCAAGGGGCGTTCGCGGCTGCGCCGGCGCCGATCGGTGCCGGCACCTACCGGTCGCTCGACCCCGAGGACCGCGCGCACTTGGAAGCGTCGCTGCGCGCACAGGACCGGGCCTTCGGCGGCGACGGCGGTAGCGCCGCTCTGGGGTGGCTCCCTTCGCTGGTACGCGGCCTGCGCGAGGGCACGTTCCTGGGTGGCGCGGTCGACGTGGACGGAGTTCCCGTGTCGGGCGCCACGATGCTGTTCGGCGGCGACGCCGGCGAGTTGGCGGGCGTGTGGACCGACGCCGCCCACCGCGGCCACGGATACGCGAGCCAGGTGTGCCACGCGCTGCTGCGCGCCAGCTTCGACCGCGGCCTGCCGCTCGCCTGGCTGTCGGCGGCGGAAGGCGCGCTGCGGATCTACCAGCGTCTCGGGTTCGTGCGCGTCGGGACGCAGGTGAACCTCGATGCTCCGGCCCCGCCCACGCGGTAGGCGGGAGATTCGGCCGCACCGCGCTACCGCCGGGAAGCCCGTGCTCCTCGCCCCGGCCCAAAGCGAGAACCGCCGAGGAAGACGGCGGTCCGAGGCGGCCTTGTGCGAGTGAGCGCTCACTCGGCTACACTAGCACGGTGAGCAAAGCCCGTCGTGCCGAACCGTTACCTCCGGACGCCCGGCGCCAGGCGATCGTCGAGGCGGTCGCGCCCGTGCTGCTGGTGAGGGGCGCCGCCGTCACCACGCGGGAGCTGGCCGAGGCCGCCGGTATCGCGGAGGGCACGCTGTTCTCGGTGTTCCCCGACAAGCGCGCCATCCTGGTCGCCGCCATCGAGCATCGGATGGACCCTGGCCCGGTGTGCCGCGGCGTGCGCGCCATCCCCGGCGAGGTTCCGCTGGAGGAGCACCTCGAGCTCGCCGCGTCGCTCGTCCTCGCCAGCCTGGAGGAGGCGTTCGCGCTCTTCGCGGTGCTGCACGCGCTCCCGCGTCCCGAGCCCGCATCCCGCGGCGCGAGCAGGCGCACCGACGAAGCGCCTGCCTTCCTGACGCGCTGGGCGGAGTCGGTGTCGACCGCCCTGGTGGAGATCCTCGAACCGCACCGACACCTGCTCCGGATGCCGCCTACCCGCGTCACGGCGTTGCTGCTGGGCGCGCTCTTCGCCAGCCGGCGCCCGTACGCCAAGACCCAGGAGCGGCTGTCTGTCACCGAGATCGTCGACGTGGTGTTGCATGGTGTGCTGCGGGCCGGCTCGGGGGCGGATCCGGGACCGGAGTCGCACGCGAACGTGGAAGGAGACACCCCGTGCTCCTGAAGAACCTTTGGGTGATCGTCCGGCGTTTCACCGCGCCGTACCGCAAGACGATGGCGCTGATCGTGGCGCTGCAACTGGTGG
>CAZACZ010000054.1:10474-20235 GCA_964483695.1 uncultured bacterium
TTCACCGCGCCGTACCGCAAGACGATGGCGCTGATCGTGGCGCTGCAACTGGTGGGCACCTTGGCGTCGCTCTGGTTGCCGAGCATCAACGCCGACATCATCGACAACGGCGTGGTGCGCGGCGATACGGCCTACATCGTGCGGCAAGGGCTGCTGATGCTGGCGGTGTCGCTGGCGTACGGGATCGCCACCGCCACCGCCGTCTACTTCGGTGCTCGCACCGCGATGTCGTTCGGGCGCGACCTGCGCTCCGCGGTGTTCCATCAGGTGGGCAGCTTCTCGAGCCGCGAGGTGGCGCGCTTCGGCGCCCCGTCGCTCATCACGCGGACCACCAACGACGTGCAGCAGGTGCAGATGGCGCTGATGATGACGTTCACCATGATGATCACGGCGCCGATCATGATGATCGGCGGCGTCATCATGGCGCTGCGCGAGGATGCCGGGCTGGCGTGGCTGGTGGCGGTGGCGGTGCCGGTGCTGGGCGCCGTCATCGGCCTCGTGGTGATGCGCATGGTGCCCGGGTTCCGGCGCATGCAGCAGCGCATCGACCGCGTCAACGAGGTGATGCGCGAGCAGATCGGCGGCATCCGCGTGATCCGCGCGTTCGTGCGCGAGCCGCTGGAGACCGAGCGCTTCGCCGTCGCCAACCGTGAGCTCACCGACGTCGCGCTGTTCGTGGGCCGCTGGATGGCGGTGCTCTTCCCGGTGGTGATGCTGGTGCTCAACGCCTCCACCGTGGCGGTGCTCTGGTTCGGCGGCATCCGGGTCGACGCCGGGGTCACCGAGATCGGCTCCATGACGGCGTTCCTGACGTACCTGATGCAGATCCTGATGGCCGTGATGATGTCGACCATGATCTTCATGATCCTGCCCCGCGCGGCGGTGTCGTCCGATCGCATCGCCGAGGTGCTCGACACCGAGACGTCGGTGAAGCCGCCGACGGTCGGGGTCACCGAGGCGCCGCGGCACGGGTACCTCGAGCTCGACCACGTGACCTTCGCCTACCCCGGCGCCGACGAGCCGGTGGTACGCGACGTGAGCCTGCGCGCCGCGCCCGGCCAGACGCTCGCGATCATCGGCTCGACCGGCGCCGGCAAGACCACCCTGCTGAACCTGGTGCCGCGGCTCTTCGACGCCACCTCCGGCAACGTGCGGGTGGACGGCGTGAACGTCCGTGACTACCAGCCCGAAGCGCTGTGGGCCAAGATCGGCCTGGTGCCGCAGAAGGCGTACCTCTTCTCGGGCACGGTGGCCAGCAACCTGCGCTACGGCAACCCCGACGCCACCGAGGACGAGATGTGGGAAGCGCTCGCCATCGCGCAAGCCAAGGACTTCGTGGAGCAGATGCCGGGTGGCCTCGAGGCGCCCATCGCGCAAGGCGGCACCAACGTCTCGGGCGGGCAGCGCCAACGCCTGGCCATCGCCCGCGCGGTGCTCCGGCGCCCGGAGATCTTCCTTTTCGACGACGCCTTCTCGGCGCTCGACGTGGCCACCGACGCGCGCCTGCGCGCCGCCCTGCGCCCGATCACGCGCGACGCGACGGTGGTGATCGTGGCGCAGCGCGTGGCCACCATCACCGGCGCCGACGAGATCGTGGTGATGGAGGACGGTGCCGTGGTCGGGCGCGGGACGCACGACGACCTGATGGCAACCTCGGCCACGTACCGCGAGATCGTGGCGTCGCAGATGCGCGCGGAGGCAGCATGAGCAGGCGCGGCAAGGACGAACGCAGCGCGGGCGGCGCGCGACCGGGTGCCCATGGGGGCGCGGGCGGGCCGGCTGGCGCTTCCGGCGTAGAGGGCGCGCCAGGTGCCGCCGGGCCGAACGGCGACGCCGCAGCCCCCAAGGTGATGCGCACGACCGAGCGCGTCCGCATGCACGGCCATGGCCCTCCAGGCATGGTGGGGCAGAAGGCCGAGTCGTTCGGCCCCTCGGCACGCCGTCTGCTGCGCCGCCTGGCGCCGCAGCGCGCCAAGCTGTCGTTGGTCGTCCTGGCGGGCGTCATCGCGGTGGCGCTGGCCGCCACCGGACCTCGCGTACTGGGCCGCGCCACCGACCTCATCTTCGCCGGCGTGATCGGCAAGCAGCTCCCCGCCGGCATCACCAAGGACCAAGCCGTGGCGGGCGCGCGCCTAGCGGGGCAGGGACGCATGGCCGACCTGCTGTCCGGCGTCGACTTCGTGCCGGGCCAGGGCGTCGACTTCGCCGCCGTCGGCCAGGTGCTGCTGGTGGTGCTGGCCATCTACGTGGGCTCGGCGCTGCTGCAGTTCCTCCAGGGCTACCTGGTGAACGACGTGGTGCAGCGCACCGTGCTGCGCATGCGCGCGGAGGCCGAGGACAAGCTGAACCGCCTACCGCTGCGCTACTTCGACCGGCAGCCCCGCGGCGAGCTCCTCAGTCGCGTCACGAACGACATCGACAACGTGGCGCAGAGCATGCAGCAGACCCTGAGCCAGCTGCTGACGTCGGTGCTGATGGTGGTGTTCGTGATCGGCATGATGTTCTCCATCTCGCCGGTGCTGGCGTTGGTGGCGCTTGCCGCGGTGCCCGCGACGATGGTGGCTGCGGGCCTGGTGATGAGCCGCTCGCGCAAGCAGTTCATCGCCCAGTGGCGCAGCACCGGCACGCTCAACGGCCACGTGGAGGAGGCGTTCACCGGGCATGCGCTGGTGAAGGTGTTCGGGCGCCAGAAGGAGGTCGAGGAGGCGTTCCGGAAGCACAACGACGACCTCTACCAGGCCAGCTTCCGAGCGCAGTTCCTCTCGGGCTTGATCATGCCGGCGTCGATGTTCATCGGCAACCTGAACTACGCCGTCATCGCCGTGATGGGCGGCCTACGGGTCGTGTCCGGCACCATCACCTTGGGGGACGTGCAAGCGTTCATCCAGTACGCGCGCCAGTTCACCCAGCCCGTCACGCAGATCGCGTCGATGGCCAACCTGCTGCAGTCCGGGGTGGCGTCCGCCGAGCGCGTGTTCGAACTGCTCGATGCCGAGGAGGAGTCGGCCAGCACGGCGGCGCCGGTCTTCGCTGCGCCGCTACGCGGGCGGGTGACGTTCGAGCACGTGGCGTTCCGGTACGAACCCGACAAGCCGCTGATCGACGACCTGTCGCTGACGGTCGAGCCGGGTCAGACCATCGCCATCGTCGGTCCCACCGGCGCGGGCAAGACCACCATGGTGAACCTGATCATGCGCTTCTACGAGCTCGACGGCGGCCGCATCACGCTCGACGGCCACGACATCGCCGCCATGCGTCGCGACGAGCTACGCGCCAACATCGGCATGGTGCTGCAAGACACCTGGTTGTTCCGTGGCACCATCCGCGACAACATCGCCTACGGCAAGCCGGGCGCCAGCGAGGCCGAGATCCTCAGCGCGGCCAAGGCCGCCTACGTCGACCGCTTCGTGCACAGCCTGCCGCTCGGGTACGACACCATCGTCGACGACGAGGGCTCCGCCATCAGCGTCGGCGAGAAGCAGCTGATCACCATCGCGCGGGCGTTCCTCGCCGACCCGCCGCTGCTCATCCTCGACGAGGCCACCAGCTCGGTCGATACCCGCACCGAGTTGCTGCTGCAGCAGGCGATGCTGGCGCTGCGCGGCAAGCGCACCAGCTTCGTGATCGCGCATCGCCTCTCGACCATCACCGGCGCCGACGTCATCCTGGTGATGGACGAGGGCCGCATCGTCGAGCGCGGCTCGCATCACGAGCTGCTGGCGGCGGGTGGGGCGTACGCCACGCTGTACCAGGCGCAGTTCCAGGGCGCGATGGCGCAGGAGGTGGCGGCCTAGGCGCTGGCGGCGCTCAGCCCGCGGTCGAGCATCGTCACCAGACGCGCGAACGAGGCGTCGACGTCGACAGGCAGGCCGAACCCGCCGCCCGTCTCGATGCTGATGAAGCCGTGCAGTGCGCTGCGAACGACGCGCGCGGCGTGGACCGCCTCGTCGTCGCGCAGGTCGTACCCCGCCAGGACGTCCACCACGACGCCCACCACCGCGGCCGAGGCGTGTTCGACGGCCTCGTCGGTGATGGTGGCGTCCTGGGTGAGCGCGTAGAGCCCTGGACGTGCCGCGGCGAACGCGCGGTACGCGCGGGCCGCGGCGTCGAGCGCGTCCGCTCCGGCGCGTCCCACCGCGGCTCGCTGCAGCTCGGCGTGGAGGGTGCGCAGTCCCAGGCCCCGGAGTTCGCGGCGCAAGTCGTCGAGGCCGTCGACGTGGTTGTACAGCGAAGGCGTCTTGACCCCGAACGCCTTGGCGAGCGCGGTGAGGCTCAGCGTCTGCACGCCGCGTTCGTCGATCCAGGCCGCAGCGGCCTCCACCAGGCGCTGGCGCGTCAGGCCGGCGCGGTGCGCTTTGCCGGACGCCGCTTCAGGCACGATGGTGGGCCCAGGCCAGGAACGGCAGGATCCGTGCGGCGCTCACGTCGGGCATCTCGGCGTGCGGGTAGTGCCCGGCATCCGGGACGACGGCCACCTCCCCGTTCGTTCGATCCGCGATCCACGACGCTTCCGCCTTGGGGTCGCGGAAGTCCGGATCCTTCGAGCCCATGAGCACGAGCGTGGGCGCACGGACCTGCGCGAGGCGCGCTTCGGTGCCGTCGTCCTGGCGGAACAGCACGCGCTGCACCGCCCCGAAGCGGCCCGGCTCGGCGAGGTTGGCGCGCAGCGCGGCGCGGTACGCCGCGTGATCGGCCGGCTTCGCGGTCGGGAAGAGGGTGCCGTGGTACCAGACCCACGCCCGCACCTTCCATGGCGCACGGAAGAGCACGTTCATCGCGAGGGCAAGGCCCGGGTTCGGCTCCGGCTTGCGCACGAACGGTCCGATCAGCACGGTCCCGGCTACGGCGGCCGGCCGCTCGGTGGCAGCCCAGACGGCCACGGCGGCGGCGAACGAGTTCCCGACGATGACCCCGGGCCCACCATCGAGACGGTCGAGCAGCGCCAGCACGTCCTGGGCTTGCGCCGAAGCATCGTAGGTCGGCCACCGCGCGCTGGAGCCGCCGTGACCACGTAGGTCGACGGTCACCACGCGGTACCCGGCGGCGGCGATGCGCGGAGCGAGGAAGCGGTACGACCGTCGTAGGTCGCCGATGCCGGGGATCATCACGACCAACGGGCCGGTGCCGACCTCGTCGTAGGCGATGGTCCCATCGGCGACGACGAGGGTGCGCTGGGCGGGCGCGCTCGGGGTGGTCGTGGCGTCGAGCGGGGTCGCGAGGCGAGCCGAGGTGAACATAGGTAGGTTATAAACTAATAGCATTAGTGTTGTCAACGACCTCCACGGAGGTCCATCTCCGGTGCGTTCGGGCGCCGTTCGCGCCCCCCGAAGTCCGTTCCTCGACCCAACGTTGCGATCTCGCTGCATCATCTTGACGAATCCCGCATATCGCGGTATGTTCTTCGTTATCAGCGCGCCGAGGGCGCGCTCGTTTCGTTTGGGGCCGCGCCGTCGTGCGTATGGTGTCGTCGCCCGCGGCGCACGAACACCCTGGCGGTCCGAGGGGGGAACCGTGGACGCCTGCATCGATCGCCTTAGGTCGGACGTCGACCGGCTCACGTCGCACCCGGACCGTGTGGTCGGGAGCGCAGGGCACGTCGCGGCCCGAGCATGGGCCGTTGAGCGCTTCCGTTCGCTCGGCTTGGCATCGCTGCCCGGCCACGGCTTCGAGCTTCCCTACGAGCACCGCGGCGCACGCTTCGCCAACGTCGCGGGCATGATCCCGGGGGCGCGAGGCGAAGGTGGCCTACCCGTGGTGTTGGGGGCGCACTACGACACCGTGGCCGGCACACCCGGCGCCGACGACAACGCCGCCAGCCTCGCGATCGTGGCGGAAGTGGCCGCCAGGCTCGTGCGGCATCCGGCTTCGCGGCCGGTTCTGGTCGTCGCCTTCGACGCCGAGGAGCCGCCGCACTTCCAGCAGCGCACGATGGGTTCGATCCGTTTCGTGGAGGACCACGTGGGCGAGCGCGTGCACGCCGCCGTAGTGCTCGACCTGGTGGCCCACGCGGTCCCGCTGGACGGCCTGCGGGACGTGGTGGCGCTGATGGGCGCCGAGAGCCATCCCGCATGGGTCGACGTGGTGGAGCGGCTTGCCCAGGGGCCCTTCTCCCTCCTGACGGTGCCGAACGCCGTCATGCCCGACATGAGCGACCACCGCGCCTTCCGGCTCGCCGGCCGCCCCTACCTGTTCGTCACCTGCGGCCAAGGACCCGACTACCACCGGCCCACCGACACCCTCGCCCGGCTCGACCTGCGCAAGGCCGCCGTGGTGGCCGACCTGGTGGAGCAGATCGTGCGGGCGTCGGCAGAGGCGCAGATGGACGGCGCGGCACCGCACGACACCCGAGACCTGGACTACGCGCTGATGAAGCGGGCGTTGACGGACGAAGCGTTGGCGTGGTTCGAGGTGCGTTCTGCCGCCGACGCGAGACGGGGCTTGACGCGCTTGGCTTGGCATCTGCAGGGCGCGCGCTAGGCGCGTCCTGCCGCGCGGGTCGCGGCCAATGCCTGCTCACGCGGGCGCCATGCATCGCATCGCCTCTGGCCGCTCTTCGCGACTGTATCCCGGGCCGAGGTTAGACGAAGGTTGGACAGGGCATCATCATCTCACCGCTGGCGGACACCCCACCGACCAGCCCGGGCGCTCGCGGACGGCGAGCCCCGAGAAGGAGTGCATGATGAAGCGGATCCTGTTGAGCCTCGCCCTCGCGTTCGGCCTCGTCTTCGGTGCCGCCCAGGCGCAGAGCGACATGCCGGCCACGGTGGTGGACATCGCCACCAGCAACGACGACTTCAGCACGCTCGTGGCTGCCGTGGTCGAAGCCGACCTGGCCGGCGTCCTCTCCGGCGAAGGCCCCTTCACCGTCTTCGCCCCGACCAACGAAGCGTTCGCCGCCGCACTCGAGGCGCTCGGCATCACCGCCGAAGAGCTGCTCGCCAGCCCCGACCTCGCCGGCATCCTGACCTACCACGTGGTGGCCGGCAAGCTGCTCGCGAGTGACGTGCTGGCCGCGGTCGCGGCTGGCGGCGGCACGGCCATGGTCGAGACCGTGAACGGCGCCCCGATCAGCGTCCAGGTCGTCGACGGCAAGGTCGTCATCGACGGGACCGCTACCGTGGTCCTCACCGACCTCGAAGCCGGCAACGGCGTGGTGCACGTCATCGACGCGGTCATCCTGCCGCCCGCCAACTGATCTTCGCGATCTCCTGCCGGGCGACTCCGGCGACTCGCCACCCCTCGAAACGTGGCGAACCAACGGACGATGCGGCCGCTCTTCGGGGCGGCCGCATCGCCGGTTGGGTTGGGGGAAGCTCGGGTCCACGGGACTGCGCCCCGAGCCGTGGTGCGACAAAGATTGTACACGCCATCCTGCGGGCACGCTGGCGGACGAACCACCGCCTCTCAGACCGACCTGGAAGCGGGCAACGTGGAAGTCCTCGCACCCAGGGTCCCAGGGCATGGAGAACAATGACCGCCATGAACGCTCGAAGACGCCCCCGCTCGTGGCCGCTGCTAGTCATCCTCCTCGCGACGATGCTGTCGACGTCGGCCAGCGCGCAGAACTGGTTCGGCGTGCGCAGCGGGTACCCGCTCGGGGTGACGCTTCACTACGGCGTCGCCAACGCCCTCTCGAACGGCTTCGACCTGCGCGTCAGCGGCCGCGTGACGGCGCAAGGGGGCAGTGCCCGCGTCGGGATCGGCGTGGACGCCATGGGCACGGTCGCTTCGGAGGGCCCGTTCAGCGTCTACATCGGTGCCGGCCCATCCATCGACTTCGGCAACGGCGGCGCCTGGCTCGACATCCACGCCCTCGGCGGCGCCGAGTTCCGCTTCGTCGACTTCGGGCTCGCTCCACTCGGCCTGTTCTTGGAGGCCACGCTCGGCGGTTCGTTCGGGCTCGGCTCCGGCGCCACGGCGCAGGTCCCCACCTTCGGGGTGGCGCTAGGCGTGAACTACCACCTGTAGCCGCCGTAGCGCCGCTCGTGTGCATCCGTGGCAACGCGCCATGCACCCGGGCCGTCCCCTCGCGCGTAGGCTGAGACGATGGACCGGGCGCCACGCACCTCCCGCACCGACCCGATCGAGGTGTTCTGGGTCGACGAGGAAGCTCTCGGCACGGCGGGACGGCTTGGCCTTACGTTCGCACCGGGAAAACGGGGACGTGGCCTGGTGTCGGGGTCGTTGTGGCAACGGAAGCTCGGCGTCGACCTCGATGAGCTTCGGCGCGTGCATCGGGTCGACCTGCTGGTCTCTTTGATGGAGTCGTTCGAGTACGACGACCTCGAGATCCCCGACCTGTTCGAGCAGGCCAGGGCGCGCGGCATGCGCGTGCTGCACCTACCGATCGTCGACATGCAGGCGCCCGACCCGGGGCAGGAGCGCGACGTCCTGGCGTTGATCGGCGCCATCCGCGCCGCGTTGCAGGCAGGTGAGAACGTGGTGGTGCACTGCCGCGGCGGACGCGGGCGCTCGGGCACCATCGCGGCGCTCACGGTGGCCAGCTACGGTCATGCGCCCGGCGCCGCCATCGACATCGTGCGGCAGGCGCAGCCGCAGGCGGTGGAGAGCCCGCTGCAGCGGGCGTACGTGCTGCGACTCGGAGCGGAGCTCGCGGATGGAGGACCGGCCGGCCCTCCGTCGGGTGGTCCCGTGCGTGACGGTCCCGTGCGTGACGGTCCTGTGCGTGGCGGTTCGCGGCGAAGGGATCCTCGGCGCGGCGGTCCTCAGCGTGGCGGTGCGTGAGGCGACACGTGCGGCAGCGCATGCGATGACGCGTGCACACCCGCGCCCGCCGTGGCGCGCCGCACCGTCACCAGGTGAAGCCACGACAGCCAGATGCCGAACAGGATCAGCGCCACCGCCTGGTGCAGCGCGGCCAGGCCGGTAGGCACGAACGAGAGCAACGTAGCGATCCCCAAGCTGGCCTGCACCAGCACGGCCAGGAGCAGGGCGGCGCCGAAGCGCACATCGGTGACGCGGTCGGCGTCTGCCGCACGGCGCACGCCCGCGACGAGCAGCCCGATCGCCATCAGCAGCAGCAACACCGGAAGGGTGCGGTGGATCCACTGCACCGTGGCGACGTTGTCGATCAGGTTGCGGATGGCGGGCTCCAGGCGCCAAGCAGCTGGGGGCCACCAGCTTCCGGCCATCAGGGGGTAGGTGTTGAACGCCAACCCGGCGTCGAGACCCGCGACGAACGCGCCGTAGATCACCTGCAGCCCGAACACTACGCCGAACGCGACGAGCCACCCGTGCAACCGGTGCGCCGTCGAGCGGGGTGCCCGCACGCCAGGCCGAGCGGCGCTGCGCTTCGCTTGGGGCAGCAGGTCGGCGGCGGTCCACATGCAGACCGCGAAGATGGTGAAGGCCAGCACCAGGTGGGCCGCCAACCGCTCGTGCGCCACCGACGGCCGGTCGACCAGGCCGCTGGCCACCATGAACCATCCCATGAAGCCCTGCAGCGCACCGAGGCCGAAGAGCAGCAGCAAGCGGCGCGTCAGCGGCGCGCGCAGGTAGCCGCGCGCCCAGAACACCGCGAACGGCACCAGGAACACCAGGCCGATGGTGCGCGCCAGCAGGCGGTGGACGTACTCCCAGAAGAAGATCGTCTTGTACTCGGCCAGCGTCATGTCGGGACGCAGCTTCTGGTACTCCGGGTAGCGCTGGTACGCGGCGAAGGCGTCTTCCCACTGCGCCTCGTTCAGCGGTGGGACCACCCCCACCAGCGGCGCCCACTCCACGATCGACAGGCCCGATTG
>CAZACZ010000055.1:0-7283 GCA_964483695.1 uncultured bacterium
GGTATCTACCGCTATTAGGCGGCCGTGTGCCTCGTGGGGGTGGCGCTGCCCTGCGCCTCCCCGACGACGGTCGCGCTAGCATCGTCCGGCCATCTCGATGACGATCTACCTGCTCCATCGCGCCCTGGCGGCTCTGGCCGTCCTCTTCCTCGTCCTCACCCTGACCTTCTTCCTGGTGCAGGCAGCGCCAGGCGGGGTCTCCATCTTGATGAACCCCAACCTTCCACCGGAAGAGGTGGCGCGGCTCGAGCGCGTCCTCGGCCTGGACCGGCCGGCCCACGAGCAGTACCTGGCATGGATCCGGAACTTCGCGCGCGGCGATCTGGGCCGCTCCTTGACGTACGGGGGGCGCCCGGTGGCGGCCATGGTGGTCGAGCGGATCCCGGCCACGCTGCTGCTCGGCATCACCGCATTCCTGCTCACGGCCACGTTCGGGATCACGCTCGGTATCCTCGCGGCTCGCCACCACAACGGCGCCATCGACCGCTTCCTGAGCGTCCTGGCCGTCGTAGGCCTGGCCACCCCGAACTTCTGGCTCGGCATCATGTTCATCGTCCTCTTCGCCGTGCGCCTCCCCTGGTTCCCGACGTCCGGAACCGGGGGGCCGGAAGCCGACGTGCTCACGCGGCTCCGGCACCTGGCGATGCCGGCGCTGGTGCTCGCCACCTCCAGCACGGCGGCGATCGTGCGCTACACCCGTTCCAGTTGGCTCGAGGTGGTTCGCCTCGACTTCGTGCGCACGGCCCGCAGCAAGGGGCTCTCGGAGCCGGCCATCGATCGGCGCCACATCCTGAAGAACGCCCTGATCCCGGTGGTCACCGTGATCGGCGTCCAGCTTCCGCGCATCGTCGGAGGCGCCGCCGTCGTCGAGACCCTCTTCGGGTGGCCCGGCCTCGGGCAGCTGGCCGTGGACGCCGCGCTGCGCCGCGACACGCCGCTGATCCTGGGCGTGACGCTGCTCGTGTCCGTCGTCGTGGTGGCCAGCAACCTGCTGGTCGACCTGCTCTACCCGCTCCTCGACCCGAGGATCCGCTACGGATGAACCGCGACGGCGCCAACGAGCACGCGCAGCGCAAGGGCCTTGGCCGGCGCCTCGTCGTCGCGTTGTGGAACCACAAGCTGGCGCTCGCTAGCATCGTCTACCTGGTCGCGATCGTCGCCGCCGTCGCCCTCCAGCCGTACCTCGGGCTACCTTCGCCCACCAAGCTCGACCTGCTCGGGCAGTTCCAGCCCCCAAGCGCGGCGCATCTGCTCGGTACCGACGAGAACGGCCGGGACGTGCTCGCACGCCTCCTCGCGGGGGGCCGCGTGTCGCTCACGGTGGGCTTGGTCGGGGCGCTGCTCACTGTGCTCTTCGCCTCGGTCGTCGGGGTGGCCGCCGGCTACTTCGGCGGTGCAGTCGACCAGGTGATCATGCGTCTCACGGACGGGCTGATGGCCGTGCCGACGTTCTTCATCGTCATGGTGGTGCTGTCCATCTGGGGGTCGTCGCCGACGGTGCTTCTCACGTCGCTTGCACTGACTCGCTGGATGGACGTGGCGCGGCTCGTTCGGTCCGAGGTGTTGCGCACGCGCGGGCTCGACTACGTGTCCGCCGCGCGAGGCCTGGGAGCATCGGACGCGCGCGTCATGTTCCGCCATCTCCTGCCGCAGGCCGTGCCGTCGCTGATCGTCGCCACCTCCTTGAACGTCGGGTACGTGATGCTCGTGGAGGCAGCACTCTCGTTCCTGGGCCTAGGCATCCTTCCGCCCACGCCCAGTTGGGGCAACATGCTCACCGACGCGCAGTTCTACATCTGGGTGGCGCCGCAACTTGCGGTGTACCCCGGCGTTCTCATCGCCCTCTCCGTACTCGCGTTCAACACCATAGGCGACGTCCTCCGCGACGTCCTCGACCCCCGCCACCAAGGGCGGGCGCTTCCCAGAGGAGGTCTGCGAGCGTGACGGTCGACCCGACCATCGTCCTGCTGTCCGATCGCTTGGCTGCCCACCGCGCCGAACTCGAGACGCGGGTTCCCGGCATCCGCGTCGAGGTCATGACCCCCGACGGCAACGTACCGGAGCACGCACGCAGCGCCCGTGTGCTGTACCGCGCCGGGCTGTCCCACGCCGCCCTTCGCACCGCGTTGGCGCAACTGCCCGACCTTCGCTGGATCCACACCGCGTCGGCAGGCTTCAACTGGGTGCTCATCCCCGAGGTCGTCGCTCGACCCGTCGCCCTCACCCGCAGCGCCAACGTGCTCGACGTGCCCATCGCCGAGTTCGTCGTCGCCGCCACGCTCGCGCTCCTGAAGGACCTGCCTGCCTTCTTCAGGGCCCAGGAAGCGCGGACCTGGGCGCGCCCCACGATGTTGCACGGGCTCCATGGGAAGACCGTCGGCATCGTCGGAGCGGGCGCCATCGGGCGCGCCGCGGCTACGCGGTTCCGCGGCTTCGGGACGCACACCATCGGGCTGAAGCGAACGCCGGCGTCGCTGCCCGAGTTCGACGAGGTTCGCGGGCCCGACGGGCTCGATGCGCTGCTTCGCGAGTGCGACGTCGTCGTGTTGGCGTGCCCGTTGACGCCGGAGACCCGGCACCTCATCGACCGAACACGCCTCGCCTCGATGCGGCCGAGCGCCTTGCTGATCAACGTGGCGCGCGGCGAGATCGTCGTCGAAGCCGACCTGATCGCGGCGCTGCGCGACGGCGTCATCGCCGGCGCGGCGCTCGACGTCTTCGCCACCGAGCCCCTCCCTTCGGACAGCCCGCTGTGGGAACTCGAGAACGTGATCGTCACACCGCACGCCTCGTACCTCGATCCGTCGAACGCCCAAGGAGCGCTCGAGGAGTTCCTCGACAACCTGCGTCGGTTCCTCGCGGGCGAGGAGCTTCGCAACACCATCACCTCGGCGGAGCTCGGGTACTGAGCCGCCCGGATAGGAGTCCTATGGTCTACACGCGCATCCCGGACGTGCCCGCGACACCCGGCCGGTACGAAGTGCACCTACCCGTGGCGCGGGAGATGAGCGGCATGGAGGTGGGGATCGACGCGCTGGTCCACGTGGGCGCGGGATCCGGTCCGACGCTGCTGGTTCTGTCCGGCCTCCACGGGAACGAGTGGCTGCAGCTCGAGTTCCTCCGGCGCCTCGACGCCGAGATCGACCACGGCAGGTTCCGCGGGCGCGTGATCCTCGTCGCCGTCGCCAACGCCGTCGCCTTCGGCAGCTTGTCGCGGAACATCCGCGACGACAGCGACGCGCCGGACGTGAACCGCCTGTTCCCCGTCGGCCCGAGACCGCAGAACGGCCTGGCCGAGCAGATCGCGGCCGTCCTCGCGCACGAGGTGTTCGCCCACAGTGACGCGCTGCTCGACTTCCATCTGGGGATCTGGGGCTCGGCGCTAGGGTCGACGATCGTCGGCAACGACTTCCACGACCCGGAGATCACTCGGCGTTCGATGGACCTTGCCTTCTCGTTCGGGGTCCCGCTCGTCTTCGAGACGAAGATGCAGAGCGTGTTCCCAGGCCCCCGCGCGGCGCAGGCGTACGCCGGCGAGGTGCTGCGCATCCCGAGCTGCGGCAGCTTCCTCGGCGGCGCGGGCTTCGCGCCCGAGCTCGAGGACGAGTGGACGCTCGGCAACCTGCGCGGCATCCGCAACGTGATGGTGCGGCTCGGCATGGAGGACGGAACCGAGGTGCTGCCAGAGCGCTACCTGGTCTACCAGAAGATCCAGCGAGTGAACCCCCGCAACGGCGGGTACCTGGTGCCCGAG
This sequence comes from uncultured bacterium, assembly GCA_964483695.1. Classification (GTDB taxonomy): domain Bacteria; phylum Deinococcota; class Deinococci; order Deinococcales; family Trueperaceae; genus CAZACZ01. The sequence goes on from CAZACZ010000055.1 coordinate 3,755, forward strand.
CGCCGACGCGACACCTTCGGCCGGCACGTCACGAAGGGCGAGCCCCTCGGACGCGTCATCAGCCCCTTCACCTTCGCCACCATCGAGGAGCTCGTCGCGCCGTTCGACGGCTACCTCGGGTACTGGGCGCGCAACTACCCGGTGCGCCCAGGCGACTGGGCGTTCGCCGTGATCCCCGAAGACGACGCCGGCACCCGCTGGATCGACGCCCCACCACGCTGACACCTCTAGAGCAACGAAGGAGCCCCCCATGCCCCACCCCTACCCCCACACCATCCTCGACGACATCGCGCCCCACCCGCTCCAGAAGGGGCACCACGCCCCCGTCACGACGCCCTGGCTGTTCGTCGACGCGTGCGTGCAGATCTGGGACGACACCGACTACGCCAAGCTGCACGAGTACGGCGCGACGGCCTACGCCATCACGACCTTCCGGCCGCACGACGATGCCGGCGCCGCGCTCGACGCCATCGCCAACTGGCACCGCATCGCGCGGGCGTACCCGAACGTGCGCCTGGCGCGGACGGCGCGCGACATCGAGGAGGCGAAGGCGAACGGCCAGGCCGCGATCATCGTCGCCTCGCAGGGGGGCGACTTCTTGGGAAACCACCTCGATCGGCTCGACGTCTTCCATGCCATGGGCCTGCGCATGATGATCCCGGCGTACAACACCAGGACGCCCATCTGCGACGGCTGCCTCGAGCCGAACGACGCCGGGCTCTCGCGCATGGGCCGGGAGTGGGTGCGCGCCTGCAACCGCCTGGGCGTGCTTATCGACTTGACGCACGTGGGGGAGCGCTCCACCCTCGAGATCCTCGACGCCACCGAGCAGCCCGTCGTGTTCTCGCACTCCAACCCGAAGGCGTTGGTCGACAACCCGCGCAACGTCAGCGACGAACAGATCCGCCGCGTCGCCGACGTCGGTGGCGTGGTAGCGCCCACCAACTGGGGTCCGCTCAACCTGCCTGCCGGGCAGACCACGCGCCCCACCCTGACGCAGTTCGTCGACGCCATCGACTACGTCGTGCAGCTGGTCGGCATCGACCACGTGGGCATCGGCACCGACATGAGCCACGGGACCTACCCCGACGGAGACCTCATCCGCGGCCTACCATCCAAGCGCACCGTCGGCGGCGCCTACGCCGATCACATCGAGTTCGCCCCGCGCTCGCGCCTGCGCTACGTCGAGGGCTTCGACGATTACGGGCAGATCAACCAGGTGGCCGACGCGCTGGTGCGCCGCGGCTACGGCGAGGACGGCGCCGCGAAGGTGCTCGGCGGGAACTTCCTACGCGTGTTCCGACGGGTGTGGGGGGCGTAGGCCGCGCGGCCGAGCTTCGCTCAGGAGACGACCTCGTGCGACAGGAACGACTCGCGCAGCTTGATCATCGCGTCGGGCCGCACTTGGTAGTCCATCAGGATGACCGCGTGCGCCGACGTGGTCGCGCCGGCCACGAGGTCGCTCATCGCCAGCGAGTGCACCACCACCTGGCACCTCATGAGCGCCTCGCGCAGCGGTTCCGCCTCCAGGCGATGCAAGACCTCGACGTTCTGCTGCGGGATGTGCTGCAACAAGATCCCCAGGACGCTGTTGCGGTACCGCTCTTCGGCCACCACCAGGGTCCGGGCATCCGGTGGGATGGAGGAGAGCGTCTCGACCGTGCGCAGGCTGAGCTCGGTGAATATGATCGAGATGGGAGGCGCCACACCCAGCGCCTCCAACCCCTCCTCTACTTTCCGGAGCAGGCCCAACGACGTCATCACGCGGCTGGCGGAGCGTAGCAAGGTTCGGGTGCGGTCGTTCGGGTGCAGGAGCTCGGCGAGCATCACCCCCTGCACTTCGACGCCCAGCGGGTTGAGTTCCTCGCGCATCAAGGTGACGTACTTGCGTTGCGTCCTGACGCCCTCGGTGATCATGACGGCCAGGCGGGTGCGCTCGGCGCTGCCGATCTTGCGTTCCACGGCCGCCCTCACCTCGGCCGGCGAGTACCCGCGCTGCAGCAGCGGCGCGACCGCGGCGTCGATGGCGCGTTCGAGTTCCTCGTTCGATCCACGGCGGGCCTGGTACAAGAGCCGCCGCGTGTCGCTGACGACGGTGCCAACGCCCATCTGGCTCTCCACCAGGCCGTCCGTCTGCAGCTGCCGGTACGCGCGCGCCACGGTGGCGGGGTTCACCCCGACCTGCTCGGCCAGCGCCCGCACCGAAGGCAGCGCCGCGCCCGGAGGAAGGCTGGCGGTAGCGATGCGGTGGCGGATGGCGTTGGCGATCTGGCGATACGGCGACACCGAGTCGGTCTTGTCCACCACGATCTGCCGCCAGATCGCCTCGAGGTCGCGCACCACTACCGGCGCCCTGTCGTCAACGGTTCGTCGGTCCACGTTCGTTCATCCCCCCGTACCTCGAAGTCCGTTCGTCATCCTCGACCCCAGCGGAGTCGGCAGGGCGGCGAACGCCCATACGCCCGCGGCCGCGAACCCGGCCAGCACCAGGAACGCCGAACCGTACTCCCCAGTCGAGTCTGCCAGAATGCCGGCGAGCAAGGGGCCGCCCACGGAGCCGAGCGTGACAATCAGCGAAGAAGCGCCCATGATCAGCGCGAACGAGCCGCGCCCGAAGTAGTCCGCGCGCATCGCGCTCATGAGCGGGCCGCGCATGCCCCACGCCACGCCGTGGAGCACGGCCGCCACGACGACGAGCGCGGTCGACGACGCCAACGCCAACAGCAGCATCGCCGCCCCATGCCCGAACATCCCGAGGGCAGCGAGCCGCTTCTTCGGCACTCGGTCCCCGAACGTGCCGCCCACCAGTTGCCCCGCCATCACGGCCGCGGTCGCGGCCATGAGGATCGACGCCGCCACGGTGACGCTCAGCCCCAGCCTCGCCTCCACGTACAGGACGAAGTAGACGCTGAAGGCCGAGACGATGGCCACGCCGGAAGTGTGCCCGAGCGACAACAACCAGAACGTGCGCGACGACAGGGCGCTTCGTAGCGACTCGGAAGGCTGCCGCTCGGCCGCTCGAGCCTTGCCAGCATCGCTCTCGGGCCCGCCGTCGGGCCGCATACCGAGCGACTCCGGGTCGCGGTGCATCAGGCGCGACACCGGGACCCCGGCGACGAGGATGAGCACGCCGGAGGCCAGGGCCACCGTGCGCCAACCGAACTCGACCAGGGCGATCGTCACGAGCGGGACCGCGAGGCCACCGATCGACAGACCCGTCGCCATGATGGCCAGCGCCCGCGCCCGCAAGCGCTCGAACCAGTTCACCAGGACGGTGGTGAGCGACAGCAGGCCAGCGAGCGACGCCCCGACGGCCATGCACAGGTAGGCCACGACGAAGCCCGCCAGGGTGCCGGCCGCGCTGAGCGCCACGAAGCCGCCGGCCAGCATGATCACGCCGACGAGGACCACGTTCCGAGGCGAGAAGCGCTGCAGCAACCAGCCGTGCGGGGGGCCGAGCAGGGCGCTCTCGGTGCGGTGCAGCGAGTACACCAGGGCGATGGTGGTGCTGGTCCAGCCGAACTCGTCG
>CAZACZ010000055.1:7383-14901 GCA_964483695.1 uncultured bacterium
GTGCCGCCGAGTTCCGCGATGCACGACGGGATGCCCATCTCGATGCCGGCGTAGCCGACCAACGACCCCGTGCCGGGTTTGACGGCGATGCGCTGCCGGCCCACGATCGGCAGGTCGAAGGCCAGGGCCATGGCCTCGGAGGCGGCGTTGGTGGCGGGATCGGGGAAGTCGGTGCCGTGCACCACGTAGCCGAACGTGCTCCCCCAGATCCCGAGGTGGTAGTCGATGAGCGCCGACGTGTGCGGCAGCACCTCCCGCACCACGGTCTTGGCGATCAGTTCGGACGTCCAGGTGCCCTTGCCCGGGAAGATCCGGTTGAGGTCGGGCATGTCCGAGTCGCCCGGGGTGGAGCGCGTGAACGCGCCGAGCGCGGGCGGGTTCACCACCGGCAGCGCCAAGACCGCGCCCGTCAGCTGGGCCGGGTCCAGCGCCTCGACGGTGCGCCGGATCATCTCGATCGACAGCCACTCGACGCCGTGCAGCGTCGAGGTGAGCGTCAGGGTCGGCCCGGGTCGGGCGCCCACGATCAGGTGGGCGTGCAGCGTGATGTCGTTGCCGCCTAGGTCGGTGGTCACGGGGATGCGCACGTGATGCCGGCCGGTGCCGTACTGGCCGCCGGCCAGCCGGATCGGGTGGGGCTGGTGTCGGATCTGCAAGGGGAGGACTCCGATCTTCGTACCGAAGGGTGCCATCGGCGCGGGGCGGCCGGTGCGGCCGCGCTAACCCGCGCGCTTCCTGCCTCATGGCGGCGGCCGGAAACTCGGTTCCGGCCGCCGCCCCTTGAGCCCTCGTGCGCTTGCGCGCCTCAGTCTTTCTGGATGGCGCGGAAGTCGAGGTACTGGTCCCGCATCGGCTCGAAGCCGCTGACGGCGGGCGAGTGGGCGTAGAGGTCGTCCATCGTGAACATCGGCAGGATCGCGAAGTCGTCGTGCAGCATCCGGCCGGCTTCGGCGTACATCGCCGCGCGCGCATCGGGGTCGGTCTCGTACTGCGCCGCCTCGATGATGGCGTCGAACTCGGGGTTGCACCAGTAGGCGTAGCGGAAGTTGCAGGTGTACGTCGTGTACTGGAAGTGGCCGTCGGTCGGGCTGAGGCCGCCGCTGTAGAACATGTCGCGCAGTTCCAGCGCGCTGAGCTGCGTGAGGAACTCACCCGACTCGAGCACCACCTGGTTGACCCGGATGCCGACCTCTTGCAGCTGCGACGCGATGAACTCCGACACCTGCCGGTCCTGCGGGTAACGGCCCGAGGAGTACTTGAAGGTCATGTCGAAGCCGTCGGCGTACCCGGCCTCCGCCAACAGTTCGCGCGCCTTCTGGGGGTCGAACGGCACGTTGTGCAGGTCGGGGTTGAAGCCGGCCGTCGAGGGCTCGATCGGCTGACCATCGAGCAGCTTGCCGAGGCCGTTGAACATGAACGCGACGATCGACTCGCGGTCGACAGCGTACGAGATCGCCTCGCGAACCGTCCGGTCGGCCAGCGGCCCGCCCCACAGCGTGGCGTAGGTCAGGCGGAACGCGCGGCCGCCGGGCGAGTTGATCGCCACTAAGTCGGGGTTGTTCTTCACGCGATCCCAGGCGTCGAGCGGGATGTCGATGGAGAAATCGATGTCGCCGGCTTCCAGCGCCGCGACGCGCGCGGAGCCCTCGGGGATCGGCCGGAAGATGAGGGTCTGCACGCCCGGTGCGCCGCCCCAGTAGTTCGGGTTGGCGTCGAGGATGACCATCTCGTCCTTGAGCCACTGACGCAGCATGAACGGGCCCGTGCCGATGGGCGCCGTCGCGAACCCTTCGAGGTACCCCACCTCTTGCGTGTACTTGGGCGGGTAGACGAACGAGCCGAGCGCGAGCGCCGTCACCATCAGCTGCTCGGGGGCGGGCTGCTTGGCGAAGACGTTGATGGTGTACTGGTCGACCACCTCGGCGCGGTCCAGCATGCCGGTGAAGCCGAGGTACGCGGGCGCCTGGATCATCTGGTTCACGCTGAAGGCGGCCGCTTCGGCATCGAACGGCTCGCCGTTGGTGAACGAGACGCCTTCACGGAGCTTCAGCTGCAGCGTGTCCGGAGCGACCATCTCCCACTCGGTGGCGAGGATGGGGATGAAGCCGCTGCCGTCGTGCGAGTAGATGATCAGTCGCTCGACGATCTGGTTCGAGACGTTCTTCTCCTGCTGGGCGGTGCTCGACAGCGGCGACAGGCTCCGCGGGTCGAGGCCCTGGGCGACGGTCAGCGTGTCGGGGTTCCCACGCTGCGCGAACGCGAGGCTCGCGCCGAGCAGGAGGACGACGGCTACGACGCGCTTCCAGCCTCTCGTCGCGCGCGTCCCGTGGCGGGTGGTTCCATCTCGTTGTTGGTGCATTCGTTCCACTTCCGTTCTCGACGGCCCATGCGGCCGATCGGCAAGGCTCCGCTTGGCGTTCGGTCAGGGATGGAGTGTTCCGCCACCTCCCTTCATCGGTTGTCTCGCTTCGAAGCACCGACGGTGGTGCGGGGATCGAACACGTCCCGCAGACCGTCGCCGAGGAAGTTGAACGCCAGGACCGCCAGGAAGATCGCGACACCCGGGATGGCCGACACCCACCAGCCCATGAAGATGTGCTCGCGGCCGTCCGCGATCATCGAGCCCCAACTGGGGGTGGGCGGCTGCACGCCGAGCCCGAGGAAGCTCACGGCGGACTCGAGCAGCAGGATGCGCGCGAACTCGAAGGTGCCGAACACGACGATCGTCGTCATGGCGTTCGGCACCACGTGCTTGACGATCGTCCGGAGCGAGCCGTTGCCCATCGCACGGCTCGCCTCGATGTACTCCTGCACCAGGATGCGAAGGGTCTCCCCGCGCACCAGCCGGGCGTACTGCGCCCAGCCGGAGATCCCCAGCAGCACGATGAGGATCGGGAGGCTGTTGCCGATCACGGCGATGACGGCGATGACCAGCAGCAGCAAGGGGAAGGCGAGCTGCACGTCGACGAGGCGCATGATGACGGAGTCGACGCGCCCGCCGAAGTACCCCGCCACGATGCCAAGCGTCACGCCCAGGCCGGCGCTGATGGCGACGGCCAGACCGGCGATGATCAGCGAGTAGCGGGTGCCCAGCATCATGCGCGAGAGGATGTCGCGGCCCAGCGCGTCGGTGCCGAGCGGGAACTCCCAGCTGCCGCCGGCCATCCACACGGGCGGCCGGAGGCGTCGGACCAGGCCCGTGATGTACGGGTCCTGCGGCAACCACGCCACCGGCCAGAACGCCACCACCAGGAGCACGGCGATGAACACCAGGCCGGTGACGGCGAGTCGGTCCCCGAGCAGCGCCTTCAGCCAGGCACGCCGCCTCGGTGCACGACGAGCCTTGCCGGCCGCAGACGACTTCGTGCTCACCGCGCTCACGTCGACTTCCGGATCCGGGGGTCGACGACCCCGTAGAGCAAGTCGGTGGCGAGGTTCACCACCACGAACAGGACGGCCGTCATGATGATCGTCACCTGCACGACGGGGAAGTCGCGTGTGTAGATGGCTTGGACGGCCATGCGTCCGATGCCGGGCCAGCTGAACACCGTCTCGGTCACCACCGCGCCCGACAGCAGGCTGCCGGTCTGCAGGCCGATGAGCGTGATCACCCCGATAAGCGCGTTGCGGAACGCGTGCCGGACGACCACGGTGATGCGCCTGAGCCCCTTGGCCTTGGCCGTGCGGACGTAGTCGGATTCGAGCACTTCCAGCATCGCTCCGCGCACGAAGCGCGAGGTGATCGCGCCGTAGAACGTGCCCAGCGCGAAGACCGGCAAGATGAGGTGCCGCCAGGTGCCGCGACCGCCGGTAGGAAGCCACTGGAGCTCCGCGCCGAAGATGATGATGGTCACCAGGCCGAGGTAGAAGTTCGGGATCGCCTGACCCACGAGCGCACTGACCCTCACGATGCCGTCGATCGGCCGGTTGCGATAGACGGCCGCCAGCACGCCGGCTACGGTGCCCGCCAGCACCGAGAACAGCAGCGACAGCGACGCGAGTTGCAGCGTGGCCGGGATGCGCTCGACGAAGAGCTGCAGCGCCGGCTGCCGGTAGCGCGTCGAGTTCCCGAAGTCGCCGACCACCGCGCCCGCGACGAACCTCCCATACTGCACGACGAGCGGGTCGTTCAGGCCCATCTCCTCGCGCAGGATCTCGACGGCCTCGTCGGTGGCGTCGGGCCCGAGGATCACCTCGGCGGGGTCCCCGGTGAGGTGCAAGACGAGGAACGTGACGATGGAGATGCCGATCAGCACCGGGACGAGCTGCAGCAGTCGTCGAAGGACCAGGGTCATGCGCCGCTACGTCACCTTCCGAGAACCGCTCTTCACTCGCTCCAGCGAGTGGCAGGGTGATGCTTGTCGATCACCCCGAAGGCCCAGTCGCCCGGCCTCACGGGCTGCCAGCGCGCCATGTACATCAGGTAGCCGTCGCACGGCGCCTTCAGGACCTCGCGCTCGGCGAACGAGTACGGGTCCAGCACGCGGCCCAGCACCTCGCCCTCCGTCACCTCGCGGCCGAGTTCCTCGCGCGGGCGGACCGGGTAGAACATCCCCGCGATGCGCGGGTTCACGCGCCGCATCAGCTGGAAGTCGAGGAACGGCTTGGCGCGCGGCGGCTCTTCGTCGAGCATCCCCAGCACGGTCATGGCGCCACGCGTGCCGCGCACGTTCAGGCGCAGCCACTCCTCTTCGATGTCGCGCCCGAAGCCGGCGCCCCCGACGCCGCCGATGAGGCTCGGGATCCCCAGGATGGTGCCGGCGTAGCCGACGAGCGACCTCGGTCCGGGGAAGCGCGTGGCGATCGGCCCGGAGCGCACCAACGGCCAGCCGTACGCCAGCGCCATCGCACGCGAGCGCTCGACCACGCTGGCGTCCGGGTAGTCGCTGCCGTAGGTGATGGAGCCCATGGCGTGGCCCCACGAACCGAAGTGGTAGTCGACGACGGCGTTGCAGTGCGGCAACAGCTTGGTCGCGATGGCGGTGGCGAGTTGCTCGGTGATCCACGTCTCGGCGCCCGGGAACACGCGGTTCAGGTCGGCGTTGTCGGAGTGATCCGGCGTGTTGCGGGAGAGCTGCCCGAACGCCTGCTGGTTTGCGACCGGCAAGGCGATGACGGCGCCCGCCAAGGCGCGCGGATCGAGCGAGTCCACCAGCCGGTTCACGACCTCGATCGACAACCACTCGATCCCGTGCAGCGTCGACGTGACCAGCATCGTCGGTCCGGGCCGCGCCCCCACCACGACGGTGGTGCGGAGCTCGAGCGGCGTGTCGTCCAAGTCGATGGTCACCGGCACGTCGTGGCGGTGAACGCCCGTGGCCAACGTGGCGCCTCCGAGCACGATCTCGTTCGTCCTGGCGTTCTGCTCCACCATGAGGACCTCTTTTCCGCGCACCGGCATGGGCTTGCGCCCGTCGCAGCGTATTAGTACAGTAGGTCGGACTCTACGACAGTCTCAGCGGAGGTGTCAATCCACCATGGCGCAGGCGCAGGCACACGACATCCGTGTCGCCGGCGGGTCGTTCGGACCCGGCCGGCATTACCTGAAGGTCCCGGTGACCACCGACCTCAACGGAGGCTTGGTGGCGCTCGCCACGCACGTGGTGGTGGGACACCGGCCCGGTCCTAGGCTGCTGGTCTCGTCGACGCTGCACGGCGGCGAGTGGAGCACCATCGAGGTGATCCGGCGCCTCTTAGGGCGCCTCGACCCGAAGGAGATGGCGGGTAGCCTCGTGGCCCTGCCCGTGGGCAACCCGACCGCCTTCGGCCAGATGAAGCGCGCCACGCCCGACGAATCGGACAACTCCGACCTGAACCGCGTCTTCCCCGGCCACGAGGCGTGGATCACCGAGCAGCTCGCCGCGACCATCACCCGCGAACTGCTGCCGGGCGTGGACGCCGTGATCGACTTCCACCAGGGCGGCTGGGGCAGCAACTTCGGGCGCATCTCCTACGGCAAGGACTTCCCCGCCGGCGTGATGGAGCGCTCGCGCGAACTGGCGTACGCGTTCGGCTTCCAACTCGTGCGCGCCCAGACCACGCGGCGCTTCCCCGGCCCGGGGTCGTTGATGGGCTACGTCGGCCTGGAGCTTGGCGTCCCGAGCATCATCGGCGGCATCGGTGGCATGGGCTTCGAGCACGAGAGCGAGGAAGGCTGGCTCGAGGCGAACGTCGAAGGCGTGCTCGGCGTGATGCGCCACCTCGGCATCCTGGCGGGTGCCCCGCGCCGGGTGCCGGTGCTCGAGTTCTCGCGGATGACCCGCGTCAACCCCACCATCGGTGGCTTCCTCTACCCGCGCTTGGAAGGCGCCGACCTCGGTCGCGAGGTCGCGGCGGGCGAGGTCCTCGCGGACGTGGTGAGCCCGTACACGCGCGAGGTCCTGGAGACGCTCACCGCGCCCGAGGACGGGTACTTGATGTACTACCCGCGCTGGTACCCCGTTCGCCCCGGCGACTGGGCGTACGGCCTGGTGCCGAAGCACGACCCGGGCACCCATTGGGTGGAACCGCACCGCCAGGGGGTGACGGCGTGAGCGGCCCGATCGTGGACGGCCTGCCCGGCGGGCCCGCCAACGTGTCCGACGAGGCGCGCGCGCTGCACGCGGCGTCGATCGTCGTCGACGGCTGCACCTTCTTCTTCGACGGGTACAGCCCGATCCTCCGGGAATCGGGCCTCACGGCGGCGAACTTCACCGTGCCGCTGCCGATGGACGACGCGCTGCAAGGCGTCACGCGGATCAAGGAGTACTACCACGCGGTCGGGCGGGACCCGAACTGCCGCATCGCGTATTCGACGGACGACATCCGCGCGGCCAAGGCGGCCGGTGGGTTCGCGGTCATCGTGGGGTGCCAGAACGCGCGCATCGTCGGCAACGACCTGACGTGGCTCGAGGTGTTCCATCGGCTTGGCCTGCGCATGCTGCAGCTCACGTACAACGAGCGCAACTTCGTGGGCGACGGCTGCCTCGAACCGAACGACGCCGGCCTCTCGCACTTCGGCACGCGGCTGGTCAAGGAAGCCGGGCGCGTCGGGGTGACGGTGGACCTGAGCCACGCCAGCATCAAGACGACGCTCGACGCCGTCGAGGTGTCCGAGAAGCCGTGCGTCGTGTCGCACATCGGCGTGTCGGCGAAGGTTCCGGGGCCGCGTTCGCTTCCGGACGACGTGATGAAAGCGGTGGCCGCGCGTGGCGGTGTGATCGGCGTGACGACCTTCCCGAAGGTCGTCTGGAACGGCCAACCGCGCCGCCCGTCGTTCGACGACTACCTGGACGCGCTGGAGCACGTGATCGCCCTGGTGGGCGTGGACCACGTGGCGTTCGGCACGGACTACGTGGCCAAGCAAGGCGCCTACCCGGAGTGGGTCATCCGGTACCTGGCCGACACCTACGCGCCGTACCGCGGCCCGGCGATGCACCCCGGCCTCGAGTCGGTGCTCGGCGGCATCGACATCCACGACGAGCAGCTCGAAGGGTTCGCGGGGATGCAGCACCTCCCGCGCCTGACCGAGGCGCTCCT
>CAZACZ010000055.1:15001-18100 GCA_964483695.1 uncultured bacterium
CGGGACGCGCTGGTGATGGACGCCGCGAGCTTCTTCCTCAAGGGCTTCGACGAGAACATCGAGGCCTCCGGCGTCGACAGCTTCAACATCATGGCGCCGTGGCCGGGCGACACGCTGGAGCCCGCGATCGAGCGCATCGAGCAGTACCGGCGCATGGTCGCGTCCGACGAGAAGCTGGTGATCGCCCAGCGCGCGAACGACGTCACCACCGCCAAGGCCTCCGGCCAAGTGGCCGTGGTCCTTGGCGCGCAGGACTCGTCGTTCGTGGGCGGCCGCCTGGCGCGGCTGGACACCTTCTGGCGCCTGGGCCTGCGCTACATGCAGCTCACGTACAACTACCGCAACGCCGTGGGGGACGGCTGCGCCGAGCCGAGCGACGCCGGACTCAGCGTGTTCGGCCGCGAGCTGGTGAAGGCCATGCCCCACGTCGGCATCGTGCTGGACGTGACGCACGCCGGCGAACGCACCGCGCTCGAGGCGCTGAAGCTGGCCAAGGCCCCCGCCATGGCCTCGCACGCCAACCCCCGGGCCCTGTACGACAACCGTAGGAACGTATCGGACGACATCATCCGCGCGATCGCGGACACCGGAGGGATCGTCGGCTGCACCCTGCCGAGCCCCTTCAACTACGCCGGCGGCGAGCAGCTGCCGACGCTCGAGCACTTCGCGCGCGCCATCGAGCACGTCATCGACGTAGTGGGCGACGACCACGTGGCGATCGGCTCGGACCTCGTGGCCACCCACGGCGCGTACCACCCGGACCTATCTGCGGCGCTGCGCTCCGACCTCTACGCCATCAGCGGAGGCTTCTACGGGAAGTTCGGGCTCGACCCGAGCGTGCGCAAGGTGCAGGGCATCACCACGATGCGCGAGTACCCGCGGCTCACCTCGCTGCTGCTGGAGCGCGGGCACGCGCCCGAGCGCGTAGCGAAGATCGTCGGCGGGAACCTGCTTCGCGTGTACCGCGAGGCCTGGGTGGAGGCGTGAGGGCCGTGGCGGTTGCCGACAGGCACGACGGCGCGACGAACGGCTCACGGGACGTCCGAGCACCACGTCCGATCAGGAGGAGACGCTAGTGGAGACGACCAACGAACCGAACGCGCGGTCCGGCGCCCTGCGCGCCGTCCGGAGCATCGAGCACCCGTTGCGCATCGCGGGCCAGACGCTGGCGCCGGGCAGGCACCTGCTCCGGCTGCCCGTGACGACGGACCTCGATGGCTCGCAGATGGCGATCTACGTACACGCCGTCGTGGGCGCCAAGCCCGGCCCGACACTGACCCTCACCTCCACCCTGCACGGCGTGGAGTGGCTGTCCATCGAGATGATCCGCAGGGTGATCGAGCGGCTCGACCCGGCCACGATGACGGGCGCGGTGCTCGGCATCCCCGTCGTCAACCCGCCGGCGTTGCGCGCGATGACCCGCACGGCCCCCGACGACTCCGACGCGCCCGACCTGAACCGCATCTTCCCCGGCAAGGGCACCTGGACCAACGACCTGCTCGCCAAGGCGATCGTGCGCGAGGTGCTGCCCGTCACGTCGGCGCTCATCGACTTCCACCTGGGGATCTGGGGCAGCTCGTTCGGCTACGTGGCCTACGGCGGCGACTTCCCCGACCCGGCGATCACCGAGGCGTCGCGCGCCATGGCGCTCGCCTGCGACTTCGAGATGGTGTGCCAGGAGCGCCTCCTGACCGTGTTCCCCGGGCCAGCGTCGCTGACCGCGTACGCGGGCGCGCAGCTGGGCATCCCGAGTTGCATCTGCGAACTCGGCGGCGCGGGCTTCCCGCGCGAGGAGGAAGAGGGCTGGATCGAGACGTCCGTCGCCGGCGTCCAGAACGTGCTGCGCGAACTCGGCGTGCTGCCCGGGCAGAACGTCACGCCGCGGCGCCACCTGTACTTCGAGCAGAAGGTGCGGGTGAACCCAAGCGTCGGCGGCATGCTCCACCCCGCCCGCGAACCCGAGCGCTTGGGCCGCGAAGTGACCAAGGGAGAACTCCTCGCCACGGTCGTCAGCCCGCACACGTTCGAGGTGCTGGAGGAGCTGCGGGCGCCGTTCGACGGCTACCTGGCGTGGATCCCCAGGTGGTACCCGGTGCGACCGGGGGACTGGGCGTTCGGGGTGGTGCCGAAGGAGGATGAGGGGACGCGGTGGGTGGGGGGTGCGTAGGGTAACTACCCCCAGGACGCGATCCGGCAGTCCGGATACATCGGCGAGCTTCGTGACGGGGACGGCCCCGATCTGCTCGTGCGGTGCCATACGGTAGTCGCGGCACGTCCTGGTGCTTCCGCGATCGTGCGAGCCCGTAGACGTCCGGTCACCCGCGTTCTAGGTAGATCAGCTCGAGCATCTCGACGATCTCCTCTGGCTGCTGGAACACGACATCGATGTTCTTCATTTCTTGTTCGGTCATGTCGAAGACGTCCAAGAACTCTCGGATGTCTTCGCGTACCGTCGCTGGAACGCCCGGCAACGGCCTAGGCTCTAGCATCTGAAGCAGGCGCACGACGTCTCTCCTGTGCTTCGTCACATCTCGTAGGTCGACCTTCTCACCGCCGTCGCGCCGCTTCTTGAGTTCCAGGTATGCCCGTGCCTTCAAGGGAATCAGGTGCTCCGCCCCGACGATGGGCATACCCTCCAGCACGCGCCGCCCGGCCATGATCCACGCGTAGTACGTGTCGTCCAGCAGGATGGCCGACAGGCTGGACACATCCGCGTCGGCAGGGATCGGCGTCATGGATGCACCATCCCGCACGGTGATCCCATCCGGCTTGCGGGAGAACAGCTCGATCATGGCCGGATAGGCATCGTTCGTCGGCTTCTGGAATCGGTAGTACTGGCGGGGTCCCGCAGCGCGTTCCTTGCGCGCATACCCCCCATCCTTCACGAATGCCCAGAAGGCCTCGACGAACCGACCGTCCAGCACTTCGACGCAGAGGACGATGTCCAGGTCCTTCGTCGCGCGGAACGCAAGCCCTTCCGCCTCCATGAGCAACTGGCTTGCCGCTCCCCCGATCAGGACGTAGCTGTCCGAGTACGCTTCGAAGCGGTCTCGGAACAGCTCGAGGCCCCTCACCACGCCATTGCCTCCATGGCGTCCT
>CAZACZ010000055.1:18200-19511 GCA_964483695.1 uncultured bacterium
GCGTCCTCCAGAGCGCGCTCGACGCGCTCGTCATGCTCATCGCGCAACGAGAGGAAGAGCGACAACACGTCGACGGTCGGCCCCACCGACAACGCCGTTGGCGCGTACGTCCAGACCTCCACGCGCGTCTGACCCGGCTCCGCCGCGCCGGGGGCGAACGGCTCCCACCGCAGATGATCTTGGAGTTCCCGCCAGGCTTCCGACGACACTGCGACCGTCCGTTCCCTCGGTGGTGCGAGCCTCGAAACGCGCGCGAGGGCCGTCAAGCCGGCGTCGAGCGAGCCCGGGATCTGGTGGTCGTGCGTAAGGATACGCGCCTTCACCGGCGACACCACCATCGGCTGGGCAGAACTCCATGTCTCGCGCTTCCCACGAGCGAGTCGCGCCGGGCGACGTCGCCCTTCCTGCCACCGCGTGATCAGGCCGGCTGCTTCGAGGTCTCGGAGTGCCCGGCTGACGGACATGCCCGTGATACCAAGGGCCTTCGCGAGTTCCCCGGCCTGCAGGTCGCCGGGAGCGGTGCGAAGGAGAACGTGCAGAAGCACGAGCTGCGTTGCCGGCGTGAACACCCCGGGGGGCTTCGAGATGTCGCCCGCTCCGATGCGCGTACGCACCTTCTCGCGGAAGTCGATCCCGAGCGGAGGCAGGTACAGCTGAGCGTACGGCACGATGAACGGGAGCCTTCGCGCCACCAGCCGTGCCCGGTCCCTCGACGACAAGACTTCGAAGAGCAACACGCCCGAACGCTGGAACACCTCCTCGGCGCGCGCCAAGCGCTTCTCGAGCACCGAAGCACTCGGAACCTTGCTTGCGCGGGGGCTCAGGAAGACGCAGTCCAACTCGAGGACGTTGCCGCAGGCGAAGGCGAACTCGTTGCGGAGGTACGCGGGCAGCGGCGTGTCAGGGCACGGGCGTAGGTGCAGGTCTAGGTCCAGCGTCTCCTTCACGTACGTTGCGACCTTCGACGTGGCTCGCTGGTCCAGAGTCCGTAACATCAAGACGGACTATAACACGATGTGTGTTATCGTCCGCACCCATTGTTATGATTTGTCTTGTTGCCGCGAGGCCAACGCGGCGGCCTCGAGCGCCAACTTCGTGCGCGACGTTCGCACGCGGCAAGGCCATGCACCGACGAGCATCGAGGGGGCAGTACTTGCTCACCATGACCCGCCGTGTCCGAGTACGGCCTTCCGTATCGCCTCCCCGTGGCACGACGCAGCGATCTCGAGATCGTGATGTGCCTGGAGGTTCAGCCAGAACTCGGGACGGGTGTCGAAGAAGAGCGCCAGCCGCAGCGCCGTGTCGGCCGAG
>CAZACZ010000056.1:0-4453 GCA_964483695.1 uncultured bacterium
GCCAGCTCGGCCCCGAGGAAGCCGCCGCCGACGACCAGGAACGACCTGCCGTCGTCGGCGGCTTCACGGATGGCGCGGTAGTCGTGCAGGTTGCGCAGGTAGCGGACGATCCCGTCGCCGGACGGAAGCGTTCGCGGTCGTGCGCCGGTCGCGATGAGCAGTCTGCCGTACCCGAGCACGGCCCCGGTCGCGTCGACGACGGCGTGGTCCGCCAGGTCGATGCGCGTCACGCGGTGGCCCGCCAGGAGGGTGAGACCCAGGTCGTCGGTGTCGTAGAAGATCGAGCGTTCGTCTTCGCCGGTCCATAGCGCCTTGCTGAGGGCCGGCCGCTGGTAGGGGCCGACGGGCTCGTCGGTCGCCATGGCGATGCTGGCCTCCGCGTCGTGCTCGCGGATGGCTCGGGCGGCCGCGAAGCCGGCGATGCCGCCGCCGACGATGAGATGGTCGAAGTTGGGCATGGTCCTCCTCGGCGCGCAGTCGCGCCCGTGTGGGTTCGCGCGGTCGACCCGCCGGCTCTCGCTACGCCGCGGTGGACATCAGGGGTTCAGGACGCGCTGGTGGGCAGGCAGTCGCAGCGCCCAGAGGGGGTCTCGCCGTAGCTGCCGCCCGATGCGAGCGTGCCAGAGGAGAACCACGCGATGAAGGCGACGATGGTCGCCGAGACGATGCTCGCGGCGACCGTGCGAGCGAATGGATGATTCGAGGGGGCGATGCGGGTCGTCATGGGCTCTCATTCCGGCCGAAGGCCAAGGGAGTGGAGCGCTCCTGACCGAAGCTAGCATGAAAGAAATCATAATGCAAGTCATTTATGTTATTATTTGCCAAGATGTACCCTGGACCCGACCTGGAGGCGCCATGCGCGACGCTCGCATCTCGGACACCCGCCATGACCTGATGAACATCCTGTTGCAGCACAAGCAACGCGGGCAGACGCTCGACGAGCTGGCCGAACGACTCGGCATCTCTCGCAACGCCGTCCGGCAGCACGTCACGGCCATGGAGCGCGACGGGCTGGTGCGACCGATCGCGCTTCGCCGGACGGGCCGCCGTCCCAGTAGGGCCTACGGCCTCACGGTGGAGGGTGGCGAAGGCTTCCCGCGTCAGTACGACCGGCTGGCCCTGACGATGCTGGAGTCGTTGCGGGGAACGCTAGGAGACGAGGCCGTCGAGCGCGTGTTGACGGCGATGGTCGAGGACCTGGCCGAGCCATGGCTCGGCGAGCTCGAAGCCCTCGAGCCGGAAGCGCGCAGACGACAGGTGGTGCAGATCATGAACGAGCTCGGCTACCACGCCGACGTCGACGCTGCCGCCGATGGCGTCGCGGCCGTGAACTGCGTGTTCCACACCGTGGCGGCGAAGACGCGCGCCGTGTGCCGCTTCGACGAGAAGCTGCTCTCGAGGCTGCTCGGGGCGGGTGTGCTCTTGACCAGTTGCATGGCCGAGGGCGACGGAGCGTGCGTCTTCGGCCGCCTGGCCGAGCGCTCCGTCGTGGACGGCGCGGATGACTCGGCTCGGGTTCCTCGCGGTCGGTCGCTGGGCATCGACCATTGACCGAGGTCAACGCCAGCCGGCGTGCCGAACGCCTAGTGTTGCACTCGGATATGAACCGAGTCCTGGATCCCAGCCTGCCCCCGGCCAGCCACCCTTCGCCTCGTACCGCTGCCTCCACCGCACCGGCCGACGTTCGTCCGATCGTCACGTCGGCCGGTGGGGTCGAGGTGCGCGCCGAGACCCCGATGCTGCCCCGCGCGGCGTTCGTCACGATCACGTTGGCGTCGCTGCTAGGCGCCATCTTCACGGGCAGGACGCTCGGTCTCGAAGGTGTGGCGCTGGTGTGGCGTTGGTCGGCGTTCTGGGCGCTGGCGGCGAGCACCGGGTTCCTGGCGTGGCGGTCGTTCTACCTGCGCGAGCGGGAGCGTGGGATCGATGCGGGGCGGGTGAGCGCGCTAGTGGGGGCCCTTCTCGCGCGCGTGCGCGTGGTGCGATCGGTGTTGGCGCCGATCCTGATGGTGGCCGCACTGGTACCGTTGACGTCCGCCTACCTCGCCCCGTGGCAAGCCGCCGTGCTTAGCGTCGGGGCGGCGACCATGGCCGCGCTGGTCCTGGTGAGCCACCGTAGCCGCATGGCCGGTGCCCTTGGTGCCGTCCTCGGGATCGGCCTGTTGGCCGTCTGGGGTGTTGCCGACAGCCACGGGGATCCGTTCCTGAGCGTCGTGCGCGCGGTGCACCTGACGGCCTTCGCGGCGTGGCTCGGCGGCGCGCTGTTCAACCTCGCTGCGGCGGTGCCTGCCGGTCGCGCGCATCCGAACTTGGACGCGGTGGTGGCGGGCGCCAGGCAACTGGAGAGGTTCCGGGTGGTGGTCCGCACGGCGCTTCCGACCATCGCCGCGACCGGCATCTGGATGGCGCTGCGCTACGGCGGCGTCGCGAGTCCGTTCTGGCACGGTGCGATGGGCTGGATGATCAGCGCGAAGGTCGGCCTCATCATCGTCCTGGTGGTGATCTTCATCACCTGCCCGCTCTACCGCGCGTGCTCGCCCGTGCGCGGCGTGTGCGATCTCGACGACCTGCGTGGCGCTGCGCCCGCGGCCCGCCGATGACGCTGCATCGCCTGGACAACCGCGGTACGTCGTGCGCCCTGGGTCTGGCGCGGGTGCGCCAGAGCATGGACCGGCTCGCGATCGGTGACGTCCTCGAGGTGACGAGCCGCGACCGCTTCGCGCCGTACGAGATCCCTACCTGGGCAGAGCGTGCCGGTCACGAGCTGGTCGACCGGCGCAGACGCGGGTGGGGATGGTTCACGACGCACGTCATCACGGTCCGCAAGGGGCGCGAGCACGGCGCGACCTAGGTCATGGTCGTCTCGGCGTGAAGGCCCGAGGCTGAGGGTCATGCCCGTCGGCACCTTCCGATTCGTGACCGAGGACGCGGCCTGGTGGAGCGTGCCCCGACGTCGACCTGCGCCGCCGTCGACGCCCCAGCGCCCCGACCCGCAGGCGGGCAAGTGAGGAGTCCCCGACGATGAGCGAGTCCCTACTTCCGGAGCCGACGAAGGCGCTGGCGACCCTTCGCAAGGAGCTGGCGCCCGAGACCTTCGCCGCCTGGCGCGAGTTCAGCAAGAGCGTGTTCGCCGAAGGCGCGCTGCCGGCACGCACCAAGCAACTCATCGCCGTTGCCGTGGCTCACGTCACGCAGTGCCCGTACTGCATCCGTGGGCACAGCCGCGAGGCGACGCGCCTCGGCGTCTCGCAGCAAGAGCTGATGGAGGCGATCTGGGTGGCGGCAGAGATGCGGGCCGGTGGCGCGTACGCGCACTCGCTGGTGGCTCTCGACGCCGTGGCCGAGCTAGCCGATTGACGTGGCCGCTCGCTTCGGTCCCGCACCGTCCGGTGGGCCCGAGCCGAGCACGGCAACGACACATGTGGCTTCCCGAGGAGGAACGAGATGGACCCATGGCTTCCCACGTTGACGACCGCCACGCCCCAAGAAGGGTTCGAGCTCGCCATCAAGCTGGCGCGCATGGGGGTGAAGTACACCCAACCGGACGCCGCGGTGCGCGACCGCCTGCGCGAACCGTACGCCACCAACGCCGACAGCCTCACGCTGGCGTCCCAGGTGGTGGCGATCCACTTCCAGACGGTGGCGGCAGCGAACGGTTACTGGCGGGCGTGAGGCTCGGCGACGCTGGTGTCGCCCGCGCGGGATGATGAACGGGCCCGCATCTTCCGACGGGCTCGGTGGCAGGCACGTCAGCGGGGCAGGCTCGACGCGCTTCCGGCGCGCCGCACCGTTCCTGGGCGTGGCCGGCGCAGCTGCGGTGGCAGGTGGCGTCTTGGCGGCAGCCACCGCGTTCGCGCCGTCGTATCTCGCTTCGTGGGTGACGGCGTACCTCGTGCTGGTGGTCGGGGTGGCGCAGGGTGTGCTCGGGGTGGGGCGGTCGTTCGTGCCTGCCGAGCCGCCAGGCGCCCTCGAGGTCCTAGGCGAGGTCGTGGGGTACGGCCTCGCCAACCTCGCCGTGGTGGCGGGCGTGGTGCTGGAGCGCGAGACCGTGACGTTCGCGGGGGCGGTGCTGCTCTTGCTCGTCTTGCTGCGGCTGCTGCGGCTCGGGTGGACGTCTCCTCGGCGCGGTTGGCCACGATCGGTGTTCCTGGGCATGCTCCTGGTGCTGATCGCCTCCGTGCCCGTCGGCACGTGGATCACCGCGACATCGGGGCGCTAGCCGCGCCCGAGCCAGGAGTTGGTGCACCAGGGAGGACTCGAACCCCCGACCTACCGCTTAGAAGGCGGCTGCTCTATCCGACTGAGCTACTGGTGCACGCGCGGTTCGGCAGCTTCCATGAGAAGCGTACCGCGCCCGGTGGGGCGGGCGCGGTACCGGCCGCTTGGCGGCTCGTGGAGCGGGAGACGGGATTCGAACCCGCGACATACAGCTTGGAAGGCTGTCGCTCTACCA
>CAZACZ010000056.1:4553-5784 GCA_964483695.1 uncultured bacterium
CGGGAGACGGGATTCGAACCCGCGACATACAGCTTGGAAGGCTGTCGCTCTACCAGCTGAGCTACTCCCGCACGCCTTCACCGATCCGGCCGCTGCCCCCTCCGGCGGGGGTGGTGCTGGTCGGGGCGGCTGGATTCGAACCAGCGACCCCCTGCTCCCAAAGCAGGTGCGCTACCAGACTGCGCTACGCCCCGTCATCACGCATCGTGCTCGGTCGTTCCCGCGCTCCCGGCCACACCGCTCGGACGCCATGCCTGTGGTCCGCCTGCGTGCTCGGCAAGACGGGCGACCGCCTGCGCCAGCGGCCCGACTGCAGGGCGGAGTATACCCGGTACGGACGGGCCTCACAACGTCCCGCGATGGTTCCGTCCGGAGCGGCGCGGGTAGCTGCGCTCCCGAGGCCAGGGTCGCCGAGCGCGGCACGCCCCGAGCCTCACGGTACTTCGCGCAGCACCAGGCGCACCCAAGCGCGCATCTCCTCGGTCAGCCCGAGGTTCAGGGCCTCGTCGGCGTCGTACCAGCCGAGGCCGTCCTCGTCGCCGCCCAACCGGCCGTCGTACGGTTCGACCGGCCGCGCGAGGTAGACCAGGTCGATGTGCTCGTGCCCGGGCGAGATGAACTCGAGTTGCACGCCGCGGGGGCGGATCAACTGCCGTGGTCCGGGCGCGTCGACGGCGCGTTCGCCCACCAACGCCACATCGATGCCTGCTTCCTCGCGCACCTCGCGCACCGCGGCGTCGTCCGGCAACTCGTTCGGCTCCACGTGTCCGCCGCAAGGGAGCCACAACCCGAGCTTGCGATGGCGGTGGAGCAGGAGCTTGCCGTTCCACACCACGAACACGCTGACGGCGAAGTCGCGCGTCGGGGCTGCCGTGTCGGTGGCCCCTTGCCTCATGCCGGTTCGTCCATGCTCGTCAGCAGGCGCCGCGCCAGGAAGCGGATCGCACCGTCCACCCCCGTAGCCACCTGCCGCGGCAGTGCGCGCTCGATGTGCACGTAGCTCACGATCTGGTAGACGAGGGAGAGCTCGACGCCCAAGCGCACCAGCGGTTCCGCCTCGGCACCGAGACTCCCTGCCATGCCATCGAGGTAGGCGCGCACCAGCGAGTCGAGCAGGTCCCCTTCGAGGACGGTCTCGAACCCCGCGATGGTGAAGAGATCGACCCCAGGCCAGGCGAACGCGGCATCGGTCCAATCGATGATCGTCAGGCGGGCGTCGGGTCCGGCGTCG
>CAZACZ010000056.1:5884-18689 GCA_964483695.1 uncultured bacterium
ATGCAGGTCGCCGTGGGTGAGCAGCGCGGGCGGGCGGAGGTCCTCGTACGCGCGGATCTTCCGTCGGATCCAGGCGTCGAGCGCCGGGATCCTCGTCCGTTCGTGCTCGTCCAGCTGCGTCAGTTCGGGTGACGCCCATACCATCGCCAGGTCCGCTGCGGTGCTGGCGAGGTGCCGATCCGGCACGCCGGCCCGGCGCAGCGCCGTCTCGTGGGGTCGAAGCCTGCGTTGCAGGTCCCCGATCTCGAACGCCAATCGGGTCGGGCTATCGTCGCCGCGCAACTCCTCGCCGGCGACGCGGCGCATGAGCATCCACGGCGCGGCGGTTCGCGCGCCGGGTACGTCCACCTCGCCGTGCACGAGTACGGCGGGCACGACGTCGGGGGCGAGTTCGTGCAGGAGCTTGGTCAGTGTGGGTTCGTTGCGCCAGAGTGGGTGCGGCATCTTCAGCACCGCGCGCTTTCCGACCCACACGGACGAGAGGGTCCAGGCGCGCACCTGGCGCAGCGTCGCGGGCGGCTCGCCGTTCGTCGCGTCGTTCGCCCCGCCATCCAGGTGGCCGTTCGCCTCGTCGGCCTCGAACGACGCCACCTCGCGGGCGCGCGGGTCGGCGGCAAGGGCGGAGGCGATCTCCGCGTACGCTCCGGGGAGGGTGAACGCCGGCCAGTTCCCCTCGTCTCGCCGTGAGCTCTGCAGCCGTGCCAGGGTCGCCGCGAGCGGCTGCGCCAACGAAGCCGGCAGGCCGTGCGGGACCACCGCGCCGGCGTCGCTCCACGACAACCGGTTGGCGTGGGCTTGGAGCGGGGCCAGGGGGGCGGTGGCCGTTCCCGAGGCCTCCAGGGGCTCGCACAGGTAGAGCCGTTCCTCCACGATGCCGCCGTCGCGCTCGGGGTGTTTCGTCGAGCCGAAACCGACCAGGCACGCCAGGCGCAGCTGCGGCGCCAACGCGTCCTCGATACCGCGCACGTCGGCCGGGTAGATCCACGGCGTGTCGACGTACGGGAGCGCCGAGCGGCCTTCGTCGTCGGTCACGACGGCCATCAGGACGTCGCCTTCTCCGGTCTGCCGCACGACGGCCAGGTGCCGACGCAGGAGCTTCTCCGGCGCCGGCGGCGCCTCGCTCACGCGCCGCTGCCTCGGTGCCGGTGGTTCGTCACGACGCCATCACCAGTTCCACCGTGCTGCTGCGGGCGCCAACCACGCTGCCGTAGAGCGTGTGCGGGGTGGCCTGCTCGATCCGCACCCGAGCCAACCCCATGCGCGTCACCTGATCGGCGGGCACCAGCACGGTGTGGTTCTGATCGCTGTGACCGACCGCGTGCGCGCCGTCGCGGCCCAGTTCCTTGACCAGCACGCGCATCTCACGGCCCACGTAGCGTTGGTTGGCAGCGAGGCTGCGCGCCTTCTGCGCGTCGATGAGCCGCTGCAAGCGCGCCACCTTCACCTCGCGCGGCATGTCGTCGAAGTGCTTGTACGACGGCGTTCCGGGGCGCGCCGAGTAGAGGAACATGTAGGCGTGCTCGAAGCCGGCTTCCTCGCAGACGTCGAGCGTCCGCTGGAAGTCGTCGTCGGTCTCGCCTGGGAAGCCGACGATCACGTCGGTCGAGATCACCACGGCCGGCACCTTGGCGCGGATCTCGCGCACTATGTCCAGGTAGCGCTCGATGCGGTACTCGCGTGCCATGCGCCGCAACACACGGTCGGAGCCGGACTGCATCGGAAGGTGGATGAAGTTGCAGACGTTCGGATGCTCGGCGATCACGTCGATGATGTCGGAGGTGAAGTTCATCGGGTGGCTGGTGGTGAACTTGACGCGCGGGAAGCCGACGTCGGCCACCAGCCGCAGCAAGGCGGCGAAGGAGGGAAGGTCGTCGTGGCCGAGGCCGTACGAGTTCACGTTCTGGCCAAGCAACATGACCTCCTCCACGCCCGCCTCGCGCATGGCGCGCGCTTCGGCGAGGATCGCCGCGGCCGGACGCGAGACCTCGGGTCCGCGGGTGTCCGGCACGATGCAGTAGGTGCAGTGGTGGTTGCATCCCCGCATGATGGTCAGGAAGCCCGACACCGCGCCCGACGGTGGGGGCGGCACGTGGTGCAGCAGGTCCGCGGCGAACTCGAGGCGCGCGACCTGCGCCCGCGCGCCGGCCTCCGCGCGCATGCGCTCGAGGTCGTCGATGGCGTCGAGCACTTCGGCCACCGCGCCAGGACCGATCATCAGGTCGACGTCGAACTTCCTGCCGATCTCCTGACCTTCCTCCAGTTGCGCCAGGCAGCCCATCAAGCCCACCAGCAGGTCGCGTCCGGCCGCTCGCTCCTTGCGGAACTCGCCGAGCAGCGACACCACCTTCTCGACCGGTTTGCCGCGCACGGCACACGTGTTGAGCAGCACCAGGTCCGCGTCGGCAGGGTGGTCGACGATCTGGTGGCCGCCCGCGGCGAGTTCCGACAACACCGTGTGGGTGTCGTACTCGTTCATCTGGCAACCGAACGTGATGACGTGCGCGCGCACCGGGTCCCTCCACTACCGCCAGGCCGAGCGGCCCGCGGCGGTCGTCATTCTAGCAGCGTGGAGCGCGCGGGCCGGACGTGGCGTCGCACCCCGGTCATCAGCGCAGCAGCAGCGCCGCGCCGAGGACCAGGAAGAGGCTGGTGACGGCCAGCACGAACCCCGCCACCATCGTCCGCGGCCAGCGTCGAGTCACGGCTGGCACGGCGCCGGCGAACACCAGCACGATGCCCGTCAGGAAGACGAAGCTGAGGATGCGTAGGGTTGGTTCGAGCGACGCCGGTCCGAACAAGGTCGACCCCCGGAGGAGCCTACCGCGTGCGGCGGTCTGGCGGGGCGGCGGCCGTGGCGTCGGCGGGCCACGAAGATGCGGCACCTGCACCGGCGGACGCCAGCGCGACCACGAAGCGGTGGAACAGGCGAACGCGACCGTCGCCCTGGTCGATGCCGACGGACACCGTCACTGCCGTGGCATCGTCGGCGAGCGGCACGAAGGCGTCGAACACGCCTGGCGCATCGGCGTTCTCCTGCTGCGCCACGTCATCGACCAGCAGCACCAACGGCAGCGCGCCCGTGACGCGGTACGCCGCATGCAGGTCCACCCCGGTCCTGGCGTCCACCCGTCCGAACGCCGCCAGGAGCCGGACCACCGCCCGGGGGGCCGAGGGGTCTGGTCGGAAGGTGTCGGGTGCCGCGGCGGCCAGCTCGGAGGGCGCGCCGGCGGTGGCGGTGACGGCGCGGGCGTCGAGGATCGCCGCCTCGTCGACCAGGTAGCGCCCGTCGGCGGCGCGCACGCCGATGGCCAAGACGGTGTCGTCGGCGTGGGGATCGACGTCGACGTCGTGAACGCCGGCCGACAGGCGCAGCGGCACGGCCGGGGCGCCGTCCCACGACAGGATGACGTCGGCCGCGCGCGTCGCCTCGAGGCGCACGACCCAACGCAAGCGCGTCTCCGCCACCGGCGCGACGCGCAGCTCCTCGAGCACGGCCGGCTCCCACGCCAGCACCTGCACCACCAACAAGCCGAGCGTGGCGTCGTAGGCGAAGCCGAACCCGACACGCCCGAATGACGGTTCGAGCAGGTTGCGGCGATGACCGGGCGAGTCGAGCCAACCCCGTACCACGGCGCCCGCGGCGGCCGTCGCCAGGTCGTCTGCCGCGCGCGGCGCGATGGCGGACCCGAACGCGACGCCGCCGGCGTCGGCCGCGTAGCGCGCCGCCGCCGCGCTCGAGTACGGAGCGCTGCCGATGCGCGCCAGGTTCTCGCCGACCTCCACCAACGGAGAGCCCGCCGCGCGCACGCGTTGTGCCAGGTAAGCGTTCGCCGCGACGGGGGAGACGTGGGCGAAGTAGTCCAGCTCGGCCATCTCCCAGGCGTGGCGCGTCGCGGCGAGGGCGAGCCGATCGTCGACTACGAGGGGCGGGAGGCCCGCCTGGGTGCGCGCGTCGTTCGAGGCCAGCAGGAGCCGCTCGGCCAATGCGCCTTCCAGCGTGGCGTCCACCGCGACCACCTCGGCCGCCGCCCAGGCCAGCGAACCTGCCACCAGCGCCAGCGCTACGATGAGCGCATGGACGACTTCCGGACGCGGGTGTTGCGCGTGGTGCGGGCCGTGCCGCCCGGCAGCGTGACGACGTACGGCACGGTCGCTGCGTTGGCGGGGAACCCGGGCGCCGCGCGCCAAGTGGGCGTGGTGCTGCGCGGCTCGACGGACGCCGATGGCGACGTTCCCTGGCAGCGCGTCATCAACGCTTCCGGCGGGATCTCCACCTACAAGGTGGGCGCGGGGGAGCTGCAGGTCGCGCTGCTGCGATCCGAGGGCGTCGAGGTGGTGGCCGACCGGGTCGACCTTCGGCGCTTCGGTTGGACGCCGGACGACGACATCGTGCTGGCAGGTCCTTCCGCCGCGCCTCATCCGACGAACACGTCCGACCCGAAGAAGTAGGCCACCACACGCTTGCGCAGCGTCCGCCTGCGCCACCCGGCGCGCAGGCGCACTTCGACGAAGTACCCGCCGTGCTCGCGCAGGTTGCGCGCCGTCTGGCGCAGGGCCGGCACCACGAAGCCCACGGCGTCGAGCACGTCGGCGGTGATCTCGGCCCGGACGTCGGTGTGCGGCGTGGCCGGGAACGGAGCTACGAACTCCACCTCCAGCACCGTCGCCCGCCGGCTGCGCAGGGAGCCGCTGCGAAGCAGGTTGCGCGCCTCCAGGCCCTGCGCGCGCGTCTCCAGCTTGTCGCCGTCACGGTGGTAGAAGCGGTCCACCAAGCGAACGTCCACGTCGACACCGTGCACCGTGTCGTACGGCACCAGCCGCAGCGTGACGCCGAACGGCTCGCCCGACCGCACGTGCGCGGGTACGTCGAGGCTCACCTGGTTGAACGACCGTTCCCACGCCGCCGTCAGCCACGACGACAAGGCAGCGGCGCCGGCCGTGAGCGCCTCGAAGGCGAGGAACGTCGTTCCCAACCCGATGCGCGCCCGCAGCTCCGGTACCAGGAGCAAGACCCCGCCTGCCGCCGCCGCGAGCGCCCACATCCAGCCAAGCCAGAAGCTCGGCAAGGCGTTCCAGCCCGGCTGGAACGGCAGGTCGAGCGGAGGGTCCTCGTAATGGCGCAGGGCCACCCCGCACGCCTCGCACGTCAGCCCGCGGTTGGCATGGCCGCACGCCGGGCAATCCCACGCGACCGCAGCACCCTCACCAACGGCCGGCACGGGACCCAGGGCTTCGCCCTCGCTGGTCATGCCGGCAGCATACGGAGGCCGGCCGGTTGGAGGTGCGAATCTTCGTATGATGCGGAGCCGTGGAACGCGACCCGCTCCTCACGCTCGCCATCGACCTGCTCCGAGCCCCCAGCCCGACCGGGTCCGAGGGGCCCGCCGCCCAGGTACTGACGAACGCCTTCCGCGACCTCGGGTTCGACGACGTGCGCTGCGACGATGCCGGCAACGCCATCGGCGTGCTGCGGCGCGGCGACGGACCGACCGTGATGCTGAACGGGCACATCGACACCGTGCCGGTGGGGGACGAGGCGCTCTGGCCCTACCCGCCGTTGGGCGGCGTGGTGGCCGAGGGACGCCTGTGGGGGCGCGGGGCCTCCGACATGAAGAGCTCGCTCGCGTGCATGGCGCTCGCCGCGGCCGACGCCGCGGCGGAGGGCTTCCGCGGCACCCTGATCGTCTCCGGCGTCGTGCAGGAGGAAGTCGGCGGTCTGGGCGCACGTCACCTAGGACGCACCCTGCCCGTCGACGTGGTGGTGCTCGGCGAGCCCAGCCGCAGCACCTTGAAGGTCGGGCACCGCGGCCGCATCGAGGTCGAGGTCGACTTCCCCGGTGCCATCGCGCATGCTGCCAAGGCCTCGCTGGGCGAGAACGCGCTGTACCACGCAGCGCGCTACCTCACGGCGCTGGAGCGATTGGAGCTCCCCCGTGGCGGCCCGCTCGTCGGCTCGAGCGCCACCCCGACGCAACTGCGGACCTTCCCGGAGGACGGCGCCAACGTGGTGCCCGGCGCGGCGCGGCTCACCATCGACTACCGGACGATCCCGGGCGACGACGAGGCCAGCGTGCTGGCCCGCCTCGGCGGTATCGCGCACGACGCGCGCATCGCGATGCGCGTCCCGGTGGAGCACGCCGTCAGCGAGGACGGCCGACTGGCCGAGGACTACGCGCGCGTCACCGGTCCGTACCTGGCGGATCCCGACGGCCAGGCGGTGGCCACCGCGCGCACGACGCTGCAGCACGTGCTGCCACGACACGGCCTGGCGTTCGCCGAGGGCACGTGGTGGTTCTGCACCGACGCGCCGCACCTGGCCGTCTCGGGCGCCGAGGTCGTGGGGTACGGTCCCGGCGAGGAGGAACTCGCGCACACCACGCGCGAGAGCGTCGAGGTCGACAAGCTCGCGGTGGCGCGCGACGTCTACAAGCAGCTGGCGCTCGCCTACTTGGGGCGATCGTGAGCCCGGAGAGGAAGGGCATGCGGGGCGAGACGCTGATCGTCAACGGCGACCCCTGGACCATCGTCGACGAGGCGCCGGCCGCGCCGTTGGCGGAGATGGTGGCCGCCATCTTGGAAGACGCCGGCTTCGTGGTGATGGTGCGTGGCCCGGGCGTGCTCGACGACGCCTTCGCGCACCTCGGCTCTACCAGCATCACCACCACCTACGTGCTGGTGCCGGAGCGGGATGCCGAAGCCGCCGCCGCCCTCATCGCCGAGACCGTCACCGATTACGAGGGTGACGAACTCGACGCGCTGCTGGCGCGCATGGCGGCAGGGGAAGACGTGCCCGAACTGAGCGGTGCGTGGGACGAAGGCGAAGAGGAACCTGGCTCCGAAGAGGACGGCGCCGAAGCGGAGGCCGACGCGACCGACGACGCCGAAGACCGGGACGACACGCCCCGGATGTGACGTCGGCGTGAGCGCTCAGCCGGCCGCCGCATCGGCGCGCAACGTGGCTGCGCGCTGGAGCTTGATCGGCTCCATCGCCATCTTGTTGCTCAAGTTCGCGGCGTTCCTGCTCACCGGCTCCATCGGGTTCTTGTCGGACGCGGCGGAGTCGCTGGTGAACCTGGTGGCTGCGGTGGTGTTGCTCGTCGCGCTGGGCATCTCCGCCACGCCGCCCGACTACCGCCACCCCTACGGCCACACCAAGGCCGAGTACCTCTCCAGCGGCCTCGAGGCCGCGCTCATCCTGCTGGCAGCTGCTGCCATCGTGGTCACGGCGGTGCTTCGCCTGCTCCACCCGCAGCCCCTCACGCACGTCACGGCCGGGATCGTGGTGTCGGGCGCCGCCGCGGTGGTCAACGGCGCGTTGGCGCTCTACCTGTTCCGCACGGGCAAGCGCCAGCGCTCGATGGCACTCGAGACCAACGCCCGCCACCTCCTCACCGATGTCTGGACGTCGATCGGGGTGATCGTGGGCGTCACCTTGGTGGGCATCACCGGGTGGGACCCGATCGACCCGATCATCGCCCTGGTCGTCGCGGCGAACATCGTCGTGGCCGGGTTGTCGGTCATGCGCCGCTCGATCTCGAACCTGCTCGACGAGCGCCTTCCGGAGTCCGAGGAGGCGTTCATCCTCGAGGTGCTGGCGTCCACGCCGGAGATCCGAGGATTCCACCGGCTCCGCACCCGGCGCTCGGGCCGGGCGCGCTTCGCCGAGGTCGACGTGTTCGTGGCCCCGAAGATGACGGTGGCGGAGGCGCACGCGTTGGTGGCTCGCGTCGAGGACCGCATCCACGAACGGCTCGACGACCTCGTCACCACGGTGCACGTGGAGCCGTTCGTCGAGGGCGTGCGCGACGTCAGTCGGACGCCGCACGACGAGTTCGGCGAACGCTAGGGCACGCCTGCGGACGTCGTGTGGGCCGTCGGCCTCCCGATGGCGCTGCGAGGAGGACGCGAGACGGCCGCGCTGCCCGCGTCCAGGAAGCGCAGCGCGGCATCGGCCCAGGCGCCGGCGTAGCCCACGCCCACGCGCGGCGTGACGACGATGCCGCTCGGTGGCGGGCCGTCGTGCAGCGTCAGCGGCGGCCGGGTGATGTCGGCGCCGTCGAACCGGCGGTCGATGCCGAGCGCGCGCGTCAGGCGCCCGGGGCCGTCGGCGCGGGTACGGCCCGGCGCGTCGCTGTTCGCTGCGTCGCCGTCCGCTGCATCGCCGGCCGGCACGACCTCGGCGGCCCGCACCAACACCGCGTGCGGCTCGCCGACGGTGGCGGCCACGACGTTGAACAACTCGTGCAAGCCGTAGACCAGGTACACGTACGCGGTGCCGGCCGGGCCGTACAGCGTCCGGGTGCGTGCCGTGCGTCCCTTGGACGCGTGGCACGCCAGATCGGCCTCGCCGACGTACGCCTCCACCTCGACGATGCGCCCGGCGCGCACGGTGCCGCCCGCGCCGTGCACCACCAGGATCTTGCCCAGCAGGTCGGGCGCGAGGCGATCGGCCGTGCGTCGGTAGAACGTCGCCGGGAGCGGAGGCCCGAAGGGCGTCATCGCAAGAACCGCTCGAGTTCGATGACGCCGACCGCTTCACCGGCTTCGATCGACACCCCCGCCGGCACCAGCGCCAGGGCGTTTGCCTCCGCCATCGAGCGCAGGACGCCCGAGGACTGGTTGGCGTAGCCGGTCGCTTCGCGACCGGTCTCGGCGTCCACCAGGTGCGCCCTGGCCAACACCTCCTTCGAGGGTGCTGCGGCGAAGCGGGTCGTCGCGGTGGCGTGCACTCGCCGGTAGTACGGCGCCACGACGTCGGCTCCGCTGGCGGCGTCGAGGAACGGCCGGCCGAAGAGCAGGAACGTCACCATGCTCGACACCGGGTTGCCCGGCAAGCCCAGCAGCGGGACACCGCGGTAGCGGCCGAACAGCGTCGGCCCTCCGGGGCGCACGCGCACCTTCCAGAACACGATCTCGCCGTGGCGCTGCATCAGGTCGCGCACGATGTCGCGCGGGCCCATCGACACCGCACCCGAGGTGACCAGCAGGTCCACCTCGCCGACCTCGGCGAGCGCCGCCGCCAGCGCCGCGACGTCGTCCTTCACGTGCCGAACCGTCACCACCTCGGCGCCCGCCGCACGCACCATCGCTCCGACGGACTCGCCGTTCGCGCCGTACACCTCACCGCGGTCGAGCGCCTCCCCGGGCGCCACCACCTCGTCGCCGGTCGTCACCAGCGCCACGCGTGGACGACGCGCCACCGGCACGCTGGCGTGCCCCATCGCGGCGGCCAGCCCGAGCGCGCCGGCGTCGAGCACGCGTCCGCGCCGGAGGTAGACGTTGCCGCTACGAAGGTCTTGCGCTGCGGGTCGGACGGCGCCCGGCTGCGCCGGGGCGAGCACCACCACGACGTCCCCGTCTCCGTCGGCCTCGAGGCGCGAATCCTCGACCGCCACCACGGCGTTGGCGCCCTCCGGGACCACCCCACCGGTGGCGATGCGCACCGCTTCGCCGGCGCCGATGCGCCCCTGCCAGGGCCGCCCGGCGAGGGCGTCGGCGCGCAGGCGCAACCGCACCGGGCGCTCCGTCGAGGCGGTCAGGGTGTCGTCGACGCGGCAGGCGAAGCCGTCGAGCGCCGAGTCGTCGGCGTTGGGGTGATCGGCCAAGCTGGCCAGGTCCGCCAGCAGCACGCGGCCGAGCGCGTCGGCGAGGAGTACGGTCTCGGCCACCGGCGCCGGCGCCGCCGAGGTGGTCATCGCGATCGCCTCGGCTACGCTCACGTTCTGCTGGTTCGCCATGGCGGCATGCTACCAAGCGCGGTCCAGGCGCTCGTTCGCGCGACGTACCTGGGCCGCGCGCCGCGTCAGCCGACGCTGCGCGGCACGCGGCCGTCCCACCCGGCGTACGAGTAGAAGCGTCCCGGGACGCGGTCCTCGAGGTACGCCACCAGCGGGTCGCGGAGCGGCGGGATCGGCACGATGGTGCGCACCTCGGAGGCGGGGAAGAAGCGCGCCTCGACGATGAACCCGTCGGGGTCGCGCGGGTTGAGCAGACCCTGGTAGCGCGCCAGGAACGCGAAGGAGATGGCGCGGTCGTTGCGCCGTCGGTCCTCGACGTGCACCGCGTACGCCAGGTGCGAGATCGAGGTGATCTCCAGCCCGGTCTCCTCCTTGACCTCGCGCGTCAAGGCGTCCAACGTCGATTCGCCGCGCTCCACCACGCCTCCCGGAAGCGTGTAGCGCACCCGTCCATGACCTTGCCAGTCGTTGCCTACGAGCAGGACTCGGCCTTGCGAGTCCAACAGGATCGCCGCGGCAACGACGAACTCACGCCGCGCCACCGGTTCCCACCGGCACGAGCGCCGTGTCGTCGGCCGACGCCAGCTCGGCCAGACGCCGGGCTTGCTCGGCTTCCTCCAACGCTGCCGTCAGGTCGTGGAGGCCGCCTGCCAGCACCCCTTGGAGGTCGCGGGTGGTGAAGTCGATCCGGTGATCGGTGACCCGCGACTGCGGGAAGTTGTAGGTCCGGATGCGCTCCGAGCGCTCGCCGGTCCCGATCTGCACCAGCCGCGCCTCGCGCGCCTCGCTGGCGGCGCGTTCGCGTTCGCGCTCGAGCAACCGCGCGCGCAGCACGGCCAGCGCCTTCTCCTTGTTCTTGATCTGCGACTTGCCGTCCTGGCACGACACCACGATCTCCTCCGGGGTGCCGGGCCGGTAGGTGACGCGCACGGCGGAGTCGGTGGTGTTCACCGACTGCCCGCCGGGGCCGCTGGAACGGAACACGTCGACACGGTAGTCGCTCGGCGACAGGTGGACGTCGACGTCCGCCGCCTCGGGCAGCACGGCGACGGTGACGGTGCTGGTGTGGATGCGACCCTGCGCCTCGGTGGCCGGCACGCGCTGCACGCGGTGCACGCCGGACTCGAACTTGAAGGCGCGGTACGCGCCGCGCCCGACGATCTCGAACGACACCTTGGCGAGGCCGCCGACTTCGGTCGGGGTGCTGTCGAGCAGCTCGGTGCGGAACCCGAGCGCTTGCGCGTAACGCAGGTACATCTCGAGCATCTCGCGCGCGAACAACGAGGCTTCGTCTCCGCCTGCCGCGGCGCGGATCTCGACGATGACGCTCTTGTCGTCGTACGGGTCGGGGGGGAGCAGCAGGCGCTCGAGCTCGGCGTCTAGGTCCGCGATGCGGCGCTGGAGACGATCGACCTCGGCGCGCGCCTCGGGCCCCAAGTCGGGATCGTCCAGCATCTCGCGCGCGCCGTCGAGCTCCCGGCGTGCGCGATCGCGCTCCTGGTGCGTGGCGTGGACGTTCTTGAGCTCGTTGTAGCGTTGCGCCGCCACACGGTACCGGCTGGGATCGGACATCAGCGCCGGGTCCGCTAGGCTGCGCTCGAGCGCATCGAGTTCGCGGGAAAGGGCTTGAAGGTCGTCGGTCATTGGGGTCAGTGTACTGCCTGCTTCGCCAGGTTCCGGAGCGGCGCGCGGCGGGCCCCACCGCCGCGAACCTCAGCGCACCGCCACCAGGCCCGCCTGCGTGACCATGGCGATGGCCAGACCGCGCGGCACCGCGGCGCTGCTGCGGCCATCGAGCAGGTCGGTGATGCCGTTGGCGCCGCACCGTTCGGGTAGTGCCACGAGGCCGTCGCGGAGCGCCTGGCGCATGGCCGGCAGCGAGACGTCCGGTAGGTTCAGCGCGATCACCTGTTCCGCTGCTGCACGCACCAGGTCGAGCGCGTCGAGCACCGGTGCGGAACTGGCGAGGTCGGCCAAGCCGCCGTGCACCGCTTCGAGCATGGCCGCCGCCGCGTCGGTCTCCTCACCGCAGGCGGCGCCGGAGGGCAAGCTCGCGGGCACCAGCGCCGGTGGCACGGCGAAGCGCACCTCGGCGAGCGAACCCAGCGATGGTTGCTTCACTCCGGGCAGCATCAACGCGCTGCGACCGTAGATCGCGCCTTCGTAGCCGCGGCGCCGCAGCGCGGACACGGCGACCTCGAGGTCGTCCGCCAACCCCCAGACGATCACCGCGCCAGGTTGGCGGGTCGCGATCCAGAGCGCTTCGGGGCGCAACTCGACGGTCCCGGGAGCGTACGTCACCTCCGCCGCCACGCGCATGCCCGCCACTTCGGCCAAGGCCCGCGCTGCTTCGAGCGTGCTGGCGCCGAACGCGTTGTCGAGCGTCATCAGCGCGACGGCACTCACGCCGGCGCGATGTGCGTCCGCGATCACCGCGGCCAGGGCGTCGGTCTCGCTGGGTGCGAGGCCGAACGCCCAGTAGGGTGCCGCTGCTGGCGTCCCGAACCCGACCAGGGCGGTGGGCGCCAACAGCGCCACGCCCGCGGTCTCCGCCACCGAAGCGACCTCGTACGAGGCCGCCGCGGTGGTGCAACACACCAGCACGTGCACTCCGTCCGCGACGAGCGCCTCGGCTTCGTCCCGGGCGCGGCGCGGGACGCTCTGGTCGTCGGCGAGGCGGAGTTCGACGGGCACACCGAAGACCCCGCCAGCGGCGCGCAAGCGACTGGCCCAGGCGGTGGCGGCAAGCGCTTGCGAACTCCCCGCGGCCGACGCGCCACCGGAGCGCGAGGTGATGACGCCGACGACGATCGGATCCTCCGCGGCCTGCGCCAGCGCCAGCGACGCCACCACGACGACGGCGGCGATGCGGCGCGCGATGCGGCGCGCGAACACGATCGGGAAGGGGAGGCGCACGGGGCCCGTTCTACCGTCCTGGAGCGTGAAGTCGGTGAGAGGGCGAAGGTGGGGCGCGGCCCGCGGGAGCGTCCATCCGCGAGGTTCGCCCCGTGCCGTGGCCGAGTGGTGCGCCCGGCAGGATTCGAACCTGCGACCTTGGGCTTAGGAGT
>CAZACZ010000057.1:0-1236 GCA_964483695.1 uncultured bacterium
TCGGTCGTGCAGCAGGCCCTGCGTCGCTTGCTCGACACCGAGGGCCAGGTGCGCGTGCGCATCGACGAGACCGAGGCCGCCGCCAAGGCGCGCCTCGAGGCCGCCCGTGCCGAGGCGGCCGACGCGGTGCGCGCCGCGCGGGAAGCCGCCGAAGCGCACGCCGCACTGGCGTTGGCCGAAGCCCGCGCCGACGCCGAACGCGAAGCCGCCGAGCGCGAGGCGCGCCTGGCCGACGACCTCGCCGCCGCCGACGCCATCGCCGACGCGGCCACCGAGGCGGCCGTGGCGCACGTCGTGCGCTGGGTGATGGAAGCGGAACCGTAGGATGCTCGCCGCCGTCCACTACGCCGCGGCACAGGCGCGCGTACGGGCGCGGCGTTCGCTGCTGTTGGGCGGCGCCACCTGGGACCGGCTACTGGCCGCGCCCGGCCCCGAGCAGGTGCTCACCGAACTCGGCGTCCCCGTCGAGGCCACCCGCGCCTACCCGGGCCAGAGCGCATCCGCCGTGGAAGCGTTCGAGCGTGACCTGCGGCGGCGCCAGTACCTCGAGACGCGCTCGCTCGCCAAGAACGTGCCCGAGCGCGCCAGCGACCTCTTGACCTGGTACGCCGGCCGCTTCGAGGTGCAGGACCTGAAGGTCTTGATCCGCGCGCTGCACCACGACCGCGCGCTGGACGAAGCGTGGGCGGCGATGACCCTCCGCCCGGCCGACAGCCCGCGCATGGCGCGCCTCGAGCCGGCGCGCTCGCTGGCGGAGGTGGTGGACGCGCTCGCCGCCGACCCGTACGGCCGCGCGCTGACCAACGCCTGGGAGCGCTACGACCTCGAACGACGGCCGTTCTACCTCGAAGTGGCACTCGACCTGGCGTACCAGCAGGGGTTGGTGAACCGTATCGAGGCGCTCGGTGGCCGCGACCGCGAGGACGCCGAGGCGCTGCTCGGTCGCTGGTTGGCGCGCGCCAACCTGCTCGCCGCGGTGCGCTACCGCGCCATGGCCGGCGTGAGCCCGGAAGAGGTCGTGAACTTCTGCCTCCACCGCGACTTCGGTGGCGGCTTGGCGATGGTGCAACGCGTCGCCGTCGGCGCCAAGGTGTGGGACGAGGCGGCCGCGCTCGGCGTCACGCTCTCCCGCGAAGGGGGCGAGGCGCAAGCGCTGCTCGAGCTCGAACGCGCCAACGACCGGCTGCGTCGAGCGGCCGCGCGCGAACGCTGGGACCGCGTGCCGTTCGGCCTCGG
>CAZACZ010000057.1:1336-4399 GCA_964483695.1 uncultured bacterium
GCCGACCTGGAACCGGTGGCGGCCACCCTGATGCGCGAGCGCGCGCTGCACGTCGCCACCCAGGAATCCGAACACTGGGCGCCGGACCCGAAGTGGGCCGAGCTGGCCGAGGTGTACCGCGGCTTCACGGCGCGGCTGCGCAGCGTCGCCACGGCGCTCGGCTGGCAAGGAACGCTGCCGTTCGGCGCCATCGAGCCGCGGCCGTCGCGAGACCGTCTCGACGTCGAAGGGGCCCTCCTGCGCCTCGAGGCGCGCGTCGGCGGCTGGCAGGACGGGGCCGCCGCCACGACGCGCGAGCTGGCGGAGTTGACCCTCACCAAGCGCCAACTCGAACTGCTGCAGCCGCTCACCGCGCCGGTCGAGGAGCTGCGGGGCCTGCGTCACGAAGAACTCGCCATCGGCACCTTGCCGGCGGAGAACGTCGAGCGCGTGGCGGCGGCGCTCTTCCAGGTCACCTTCGCGCTCTTGCCGCTGGAGCGGCGCGGCCCGCGGACGTTGGTGGCGGTGGCTACCCATCGCGAGGACGCGCCGGTGCTCGAGCGCGCGCTCGAGAGCGCGTTCTTCGAGCCGCTCGAGCTGCCGCGGGAGGTGCGCGGGCTGCCCCCCGAGGCGCTGGCCAAGGTGGAGCAGGACCTCACCACGGCGCAGGAACGCGCCACCGCCTTGGAGACGCGCCGCACCGCGCTGGCCGCGGAGTTGCTGGACGACCTGGAAGCCACCCTGGCACGCGCCCAACTCGACCTCGAACTGTGCGAGGCGCTCCGGCGCTTCCCCTGCCGCGACGGCATCTACGTCATCGCCGGCTGGGTGCCGAAGCGCCGCACCCGCGAACTGGCCGACAAGGTGCGGGCAGCCGCCAGCGGACCGCTGGTGGTGGAGGCGCTGCCGCTCGACCGCCGCCGCCCGGCGGTGCCGAGCCTACTGCGCAACCCGCCGTGGCTGAAGCCGTTCGAGGCGCTCGTCACCACCTTCGGCTTGGCCGGCTACGACGAGATCAACCCCACCCCGATCGCCGCGTTCGTGTTCCTGTTCATGTACGGGATGATGTTCGGCGACATGGGCCACGGCGCCCTACTGGCGCTGGCAGGCCTGGCGCTCGCGCGCAGGACGCCGTTCGGCATCGTGGTGGCGTCTGCGGGCGTGTCGTCCACGCTGTTCGGCGCGTTGTACGGGGTGGCGTTCGGCGCCGAGGTGATGCACGCACCGTGGCTGCGCCCGCTCGACGCCATCTTCCCGTTGCTCATCGCCGCGGTGGTGGCCGGGGTGGTGATCCTCAACCTCGGCTTCGTGCTGAACCTGGTGTCGGCGGCGCGCAACCGCGACCGCATGCGCTTCTGGCTCGACCGCAGCGGCGTGCTGGGGATGGCACTGTACTGGGCGCTGCTCGGAGGCGGGCTGCTGACGTTCACCGGGCGCCTGCCTAGCACCGTGTGGTTGGTCGTCGTGCTGCCGTTGGCCCTGGCCGTGTGGTTCCGGGAGCCCCTCGAAGAGCGCCTACGCGGCGGCCGACCGAGCCTCGGCGCGCACGCCGTGACCGGCTTCTTCGAACTGTTCGAGGCAGTGATCTCGTACCTGTCGAACACGCTGTCGTTCGTGCGTTTGGGCGCCTTCGCGGTGGCGCACGAGGGGCTGGCGTCGATGGTGCTGCGTTACGCCCACGGCGCCTCTGGCGTCGTCGTGCTGCTGGTCGGCACGGTCCTGATCGTGGGCTTCGAAGGCCTGATCGTCGGCATCCAGGCGCTGCGTCTGCAGTACTACGAGTTCTTCGGTCGCTTCTTCCAAGGGAGGGGACGCCCCTTCCAACCGCTCGGGTTCGAAGGAGGTCCCGATGCCACGATTCCCGTTCGTTCCTAGGCGCGGGAGGAGCCACGGCGCCGCGGCACGCGAAGACGGCGGCGTGGCGGAGCGCTCCCCGCGCACCGTCCGCACCGCGGTGGTGGTGCTGTTGGCCGTCGCGGTGGTGGCCACGCTGGCGGCGCTCCTCGGGCCCGCATGGGCACAGGAGGCCGCCGAGGCGGTTGGCGCCGCGGAGGCCTCGGGCGCCGCCTCCAGCGCACCCTTGGCTGCCGCCATCGCCACCGGCCTGGCCGCCATCGGCGCCGGCATCGCCGTGGGCATCGCGGGCGCCGCGGCCATCGGGGCGATCGCCGAGAAGCCGGAGCTGCTCGGCCGCACCTTGATCTTCGTCGGCTTGGCCGAAGGCATCGTCATCTACGGCTTGATCGTGTCGTTCATCATCCTGGGCGGAGGGTAGGCAGGCGCATGCGCGGCGGGCGGATCTTCGTCGTCGGCCCCCCCGACACGGTGCTGGGGCTGGGTCTGCTCGGCATCGAGGGGGCGGTAGCGACCGACGCGCGCGAGGCCGCGCTGGCGTTCGAACGCGCGCTCGCCGCGCCGGGCGTGGCGATGGTGCTGGTGTCACGCGCCTGGTCGGACGCCCTGCGCGAGCGCTTCGAGCGGGCCGCACTGGACGCCGAGGGTCCGCTGGTGATCGAGATCCCCGAGCCGGACGGCGGCGAGGCGGAGACGCCCCTCGCCGAGCGCATCGAGCGCGTGCTGGACATGCCGCTGACGCGGTGAGGGAGAGCGGAGCGAACGTGGCCGAGCTGTACGGCAACCTCGACGACCTGCTGGCACAGGTGCGCCTGCGCGCCGAGCAGCGTGCGCTGGCGGTGGAGGTGTCCACCGACGACCAGGTGCGTGAGATCCGCGAGGAGGGCCTGAAGCGCGCCACCGCCGCGGCGGAGGAGGTGGCCGCGAAGGGCAAGGAGGCGTGCGCCGTCGTCCGTCGCGAGGTGCTGGCCGCGGCCGAGGCGCGCATGCTGCGGCGCTCGCTGGATGCGCGCGAGGCGCGGCTGGAGCGGGTGTGGCAGGCCGCCGAAGCCGAGGTGGCGCGGAGTCTGGCGGCGGACGCGTCCGCGCCGCTGCCGCCCGCGCTGGCGCAACGCTACGCCGAACTCGCCCGCGACGCTGCCCGACGGCTCGGCGGCGACGAGGTGCTGGTGCGCCTCGACGCCCGCGCGCTGGCGTCGCTGCCGGCGGCGGACGTGGAAGCGTGGACGA
>CAZACZ010000057.1:4499-18604 GCA_964483695.1 uncultured bacterium
CCCATCGCGCGCGTGCGCACCCACGCGCAGGTGGGCGTGCTGGAGCACGTGTGGGTAGGCCACGACCGGTTGGCGGCCGAGGTGATCTCGGTGGAGCACCACGGCGCCACGGTGCAGATCTACGAGGAGACGGCCGGCCTCCGTCCGGGGGAACCGGTGGTGGGCACCGGCCAGGCGCTCTCGGTGACGCTCGGACCCGGCCTGATCGGTCAGACGTTCGACGGCATCCAGCGCCCGCTCGAGGTGGTGCGGCAGGCGCAAGGCATCTACGTGCGGCGCGGCGCCAGCGCCGGCCTACCGCAGCGCACCTGGTCGTTCACGCCGACGCTGCGACCGGGCGCCACGGTGCAGGGCGGCGCGATCTTGGGCGAGGTACCGGAGACACCGCTGGTGACGCACCGGGTGCTGGTGCCGCCGGACGTCTCCGGTGAGCTGGTGCGCGTCGCGAGCGCCGGCGAGCTCGGCTACGATGACGAGGTCGCGGTCGTGCGCGGCGCGGACGGCGAGGAGCACCGCATCACCCTGCTGCAACGGTGGCCGGTGCGGCGCCCCCGGCCGTTCACGGCCCGCATCGACGCCGACCGCCCGATGATCACCGGGCAGCGCGTGCTGGACACGTTCTTCCCGGTGGTGCGCGGCGGCAGCGCGGCGCTGCCCGGACCGTTCGGCGCAGGCAAGACGGTGCTGCAGCACGCCCTGGCGAAGTGGTCGGACGCGCAAGTGATCGTGTACGTGGGGTGCGGCGAGCGCGGCAACGAGATGGCGCAGGTGCTGACGGAGTTCCCTGCGCTGACCGACCCGCGCAGCGGCCGGCCCCTGATGGAGCGCACCATCCTGGTGGCGAACACCTCGAACATGCCGGTGGCGGCGCGCGAGGCGAGCATCTACACCGGCATCACGCTGGCCGAGTACTACCGCGACCAGGGGCTGCACGTGGCGTTGATGGCGGACTCCACCTCGCGCTGGGCCGAGGCGCTGCGCGAGATCGCCGGGCGACTGGAGGAGATGCCCGCCGAGGAGGGGTTCCCGGCGTACCTCCCGTCGCGGCTTGCGGCGTTCTACGAGCGCGCCGGCATGGTGACGACGCTGGCGGGAGGCGAAGGCTCGGTGACGGTGATCGGCGCCGTCAGCCCGCCCGGAGGGGACTTCACCGAGCCCGTCACGCAGCACACGCAGCGCTTCACGCGCGCCTTCTGGGCGCTCGACCGGGACTTGGCGAGCGCGAGGCAGTACCCGGCGGTGAGCTGGCGCACCAGCTACAGCTTCTACGACACCGCGGTGGCGGGCTGGTGGCGCGATGCCACCGGCGTGGACTGGCAGGACCTGCGCCGCCGCGCCCGCGAGGTGCTGGAGCAGGACGCGCGCCTCGAGCAGATCGTGCGACTGGTGGGGGTGGACGCACTGCCCGACCGGCAACGCTGGGTGATCGAAGCCGCGCGCCTGATCCAGGAGGGGGTGCTGCGCCAGAGCGCGCTGCACGAGGTGGACGCGTTCTGCGAGCCCGCGAAGCAGGTGCGGCTGCTGCGCTTGTTCGTGGACCTCTTCGCGCTCGGCAACGAGCTCATCGAGGCAGGCGTGCCGCTGTTGCGCATGCGCGAGACGCTCGACCGCGGCCGGCTGGTGCGGCTGAAGGAGTCGGTGCCGAACGCCGACGCCGAACGCCTGACGGAGGTGTGGCGCGAGACGGCCCACGCGCTGATGGCGCTGCGCCGCGAGGTGGAGGACGCGGAGCGCGGCGTCGCGGCACCGGCGCGCGCAGGAGCACACGGAGGAGGCGCGGCATGATCGACGTCGAACGCGCCGACCGCATCAACGGGCCACTGGTGGTGATCGAGGGCTTCGGCCGGGCGGCGTACGGCGAGTTGGTGGAGGTGCGCTCGCAGGCAGGCACGCAGCTGGGTGAGGTGCTGTCGGCCGGCGAGGACGTGGCGATCGTCGAGTTGTGGGGCGACACCACCGGGCTCAGGGCCGCCGACCTGCGGGTGCGCTTCCACGGCGAGACGCTGCACCTCGGCGTGACGCGCGAGATGCTCGGCCGCGTGTTCGACGGCTTGGGCCGACCGCGCGACGGCCTGCCGCCGCCGGTGGCGGAGGCGCACCTCGACGTGCACGGCGCGCCGCTCAACCCCGCGGCGCGGGCGTACCCGCAGGAGGTGATCCTCACCGGCATCTCGGCCATCGACGGGTTGAACACGTTGGTGCGTGGCCAGAAGCTGCCGATCTTCTCCGGGGCGGGCTTGCCACACGACGAGTTGGCGTCGCAGATCGCGTTGCAGGCGCACCTGGGAGAGACGGGCGCGGTGTTGGGCGCGGCCGGCGGTGCGACAGGGGGCGGGACCGAGGGCGCGACGAGGGGCGGGGCCGAGGGCGCGACGGGGGGCGCGGCTGGCGGCGCCGAGAACATCGCGGTGGTGTTCGTGGCGCTCGGCATCTCGCACGACACCGCGGCGTACTTCCGCGAGCGTTTCGCGGCGTCGGGGTTGTTGGGGCGCACGGCGCTGTTCCTGAACTTGGCCGACGACCCGCCGATGGAGCGCATCGTCACGCCGCGCGCGGCGCTGACGCTGGCGGAGTTCCTCGCGTTCGAGCACGGTATGCACGTGCTGGTGCTGATGACCGACATGACGAACTACGCCGAGGCGCTGCGCGAGTTGTCGGCGCGCAAGAACGAGGTGCCCGGGCGCAAGGGCTACCCCGGCTACCTCTACACCGACCTGGCGGGGCTCTACGAGCGCTGCGGCCGCGCCCATGGACGCAGCGGCTCGGTGACGCAGATCCCCGTGCTGTCGATGCCCGGCGACGACATCACCCACCCCATCCCCGACCTTACCGGCTACATCACCGAGGGGCAGGTGGTGCTGTCGCGTGCGCTGCACCGGTCCGGCATCTACCCTCCCGTCGACGTGCCGGCGTCCCTCTCGCGCCTCATGAAGGACGGTATCGCGGGTGGACGAACCCGCGAGGACCATGCCGAGGTCGCTGCCGAGCTGTTCGCGGCGTACGCCCGGGTGCGCGAGGTCAGGAACCTAGCGCTCATCATCGGCGAGAGCGGCCTGTCGGCCACCGACCGCACGTACCTCGCCTTCGGCACGGCGTTCGAGCAGCGCTTCGTGGCGCAGCGCCCGGACGAAGCACGCACCTTCGACCAGACCCTCGACCTGGCGTGGGACGCGCTCTCACGCCTGCCCGCCGAGGAGCTCCACCGGGTGTCCGAGGCGCAGATCGCCAAGCGTTACCGCGGGAAGCTGGAGGCGCGCGGGCGTCAGGAGGGCGGCGGCGCGGCGGGGGGTGGCGGGGCCGCGGGCAGCGGCGGGACCGCGGAGGGCGGCGGCGGCGCGGAGGGCGGCCGCGTAGCGGAAGGCGGCGCGCATGACCGTTAGCGCCGGCCTTCCGCACACCCGCGCCTCGCTCTTGGTGCTGCGCCAGTCGTTGGCCGAGATCAAGCTCGGCCACACGTTGCTGGAGCGCAAGCGCGAGGTGCTGCTCCGCGAGGTGTGGGAGTTGACGCGCGCCGCGCGCCAGCACGAGGGACGCGTGCGCGAGCGCTTCGACGCCGCCCACGCCGCGCTGCGCGAGGCGCGGCTCGATGCCGGCAGCGACGCGGTGCGCTGGGCGCTGCTGGCGCCCTCGGCGCAGACGACGTGCAGCGTCGAGGTGCGCAACCTGATGGGCGTGGCGCTGCCGAAGGTGCAACTGCACGTGCGCCCCGAGCGGGTCACGACCAGCGTCGGCGGCACCACCACCAGCCTCGACACCGCGCGCAAGCGTTGGCTCGAGGTGATCGAGGGGCTGGACGTGTGGGCCGAGACGTACGGCTCGGTGTGGCGCGTGGCCGCCGAGCTCGCGCGCACGCAGCGCCGCGTGAACGCTCTCGAGCAGGTGCTCATCCCCGAGCAGGAGGCCGCCATCCGCGCCATCGAGGCCACCCTCGAGGAGGCGGAGCGCGAGGATTTCGTGCGCAGCAAGCGCGTCAAGTCGCAGCTCGACCGCGCGCGATCGGAGGAAGGCCATGGCTGAGCGCGTGTTCCGTCACCTGCTGGTGCCCACCGACGGCTCCGACGCCTCGGTGGCCGCCGCCCGCGTCGCGTTCCGCGTGGCGAGCGCGTTCGGCGCGCGCGTGGACGTGCTGTACGTCATCGACGTGTTGTTGTGCGAGGAGCTGCGGCGCTTCGACGAGCGCGAGGAGCAGGAGGTGCTCCACGAACTCCACCAGCACGGCGAGCGCTACGTGCAGGTACTGCGCGAGGAGGCCGAGCGCCAAGGCCTGGAGGTCGCCACCGACGTGCGCCGCGGGGACCCGTTCGAGGAGATCGTGGCGCACGCCCACGAGCACGAGATCGACCTGATCGTGATGGGCCACGTCGGCCGGCGCCCGAGCGCGCGCGTCCTGCTGGGCTCGGTGGCCGAGCGGGTGCTGGAGTTCGCGCCGTGCCCGGTGCTGGTGGTGAAGCACGGGGTGGGTAGGGAGACGCGGCGCTGAGCGCGAGCGGTGCGGGTGCTGCGCGCGCGGAAGGTTCGGGCTCGGCGCGCATGACCGCAGACCGAGGCACGGGACGGCGTGCGCTTGGCTCGTGCCGTATGCGGGGCGGTAGGTCGGTCTGCGAACGGTACTCGGTTCGCGGGAGACGTACTCGTTTTCGAGGAGGTCTACTCGGTAGCCAGTAGCTTCCCGAGACCCGTACCGCAGGTCCGCAACCGTCCGATGCCCAGCGTGTGCCGGCTGCAGCAGGTGGAGCTTGGTCGGCCATCTAGGGAGGCTCCCTACGAACCGTGCCATCCTGGACGCACCATGCGCGCAGACGCCCTACTCACCTTCCTCCCCACGCACGACCTGAACGCTGCCGACGCGTTCTACCGCGGCGTCCTCGGCCTCGACATGGCGCGCGATCAGGGAACGTGCCGCATCTACCGCGTCCGAGACGGCGCCTACGTGGGCTTCTGCCTGGGAAGCCCGGTCATCCCGCTCCAGCATCGGGTGTTCGTGACCCTCGTGGTCGAGGACGTGCAGGCCGTCTACGACGACCTCGTCGCGAAGGGCGCACGACCGGAAGGCCCGGTCGAGCACGTGGCCGCCTTCGCCATCACGCGCTTCCTCGTGCGCGACCCGCATGGGTACCTGGTCGAGGTGCAGCGCTTCGACGAGGCGCTGTGAGCGAACGCCGCGCCGCCCGAGCCGCGCTGCGCACGCCCTCCCTCGACTGATACCCAACTGATACCCCCTCGCTACGGTCCTCCCACGCCGGTCCGAACGCCCGGAGCGGCACCCAAGGAGGACCCATGACCCCGACGCATCGGCCACCGAGGAAGCTCCGGCTCGTCCCGTTCACCCTGCTCGCCCCAGCGCTGGCCCTCGTGCTGGCGGCTTGCGGCGGGCCGATCGGCCCCAACCCGACTCCGAAGCCGAGCGACCCGGTCGCGGGGACGCTCGATGCGCTCGGTGTCGACACCTCCGCCAGCGCGCGCCTAGCGCCCGACGGCAGCACGCTCGACGACGATGCCGCGCCGCTCGGCGCCTCGGCGGCGTACAACGATCCCGCGGAGTTCAGCGACGAGAGCAGCGCCAACCCCACCATGGAACTGGTGATGGCGCGCAACTTCTTCGCGAACGACACCCTCGTCGTCGAGGAGATCGACGGCGCCGGCGTCACGCCGGGCGGCGACGTCGACTTCGGAAGCGAAGACGTGCTGGCCGACCTGAGCGCCGACAACGACTGGGTGACGCCGGTCTACGGCGACGAGAACCAGTTCCAGAGCCTGCGCGACATCGCCGCAGGCGACCTCGACGGGGACGGCTTCGACGAGATCGCCGCGGTATACGTCGACCAGGCCGACGGCGTACTGAAGCTCCGCACCTTCGAGGAC
The DNA here is from genome assembly GCA_964483695.1 of uncultured bacterium. Classification (GTDB taxonomy): domain Bacteria; phylum Deinococcota; class Deinococci; order Deinococcales; family Trueperaceae; genus CAZACZ01. The sequence goes on from CAZACZ010000057.1 coordinate 10,362, forward strand.
GACGCGGCCGGCTACACCGAACGCACCTCGTCGCTCGCGGCCGGTGCGGACGTTCGTAGCGTGAAGCTCGTGGCGCTGGACGACGACGGCGACGGCGAGGCCGAACTGCTCGTGGCGATCTCGTTCGACGACCGCGTGGAGCTCACCCCCATCGTCCCGTCCGGCTCGGGGTACGCCCTCGACGGGCCGGCCAAGATCGTCCTTCCGCAGCAAGTACCGGACTCGACGCTGTACGTGCGCCTCGCCGCCGGGCAGCTCGACTTCGACAACGCCATCGAGGTCGTCGTGGTGGTGAACGAGGTCACCGGCAGCAGTTCGAGCACCGCCGGCCTGGCGCAGCTGTACGTGTTCGACGACGCCAACGTAGGCCGCGCCGAGCTCGAGAACCGCTCGGTGCAGGCGAACGTGGGCGGCGTGGTGGCCGCCGAGGCGGCCGACGTCTCCGTGGACGACATCGACGGTGACGGCCTCGACGAGGTCGTGCTCGCCGGCGCCACCAACCTCGCGTGGGGCTGCGACGACGACTTCGCGGCACTGCTCGTGGCTTACGACGACGCCGTCGCCGACCTCGCGCAGATCGGTGCCTCCGTCGAGGACCTCTACTACCAGAACTGCCCGGCGTACCACTCCTGGAAGCGCTTCTTCGTGTTCGTCGCCACGCCGGACCTCGACGGCGACGGCGTGCACGAGATCGCCGCCAACCAGCTGATCTTCGACGACTTCGCCAACGCCGCCCCGTTCACCCTGCAGGCCGACGTAGCGCTGCCTTCCAGCGCCTTCCTCACCTCCACCCCCGACGACGGCCAGTACCTCAGCGTCGCCACCACCGCCTTGGTTGCCGCCGACGTCACCGGCGACGGGCGCGAGAACCTGATGGTCTACCACCAGAACCGCACCACCATGCCGGTGTGGGGTATCTCGGCCGTGTCCACCATCGGCGCGAACGCGAACGGCTGGGCGCAACTGAGCACCATCGCCACGCCGGGGCAGCACAACTCGCAGGAGACCGCGCGTCCGCTGCTAGTGCCCGCCAACGTCGACACCGACGGGCCGATCCTGAAGTACGGCGAAGGCAGCTACCAGCTGGTGTTCACCGAGCCGATCCTCATCGCCGCGCTGGCGGCACCACCGTGCCAGAGCGGCATCGCTCAGAACCTGGGCGCGTGCACCACGAAGTTCGGCCAGGGGACCAGCCAGACCGTCGACGCGTCCTTGACCGTGACGGTGAAAGCGAGCGTCAGCGCCGGCATCGAGGCCGGTGTGAACGTGCCGTTCGTGGGCAAGGTCGGGGTGAACCTGAAGCAGACCGTCACCGCCACGGCCAGCGTCTGGGCCGGCACCGCGTACACGGTCGAGAAGACCGTCACGTACGCTACCGGCTCGCTCGAGGACGGCGTGGTGTTCACCTCCGTGCCGTACGACGTCTACCGCTACGACATCCTGTCGCACCCCGACCCCGAACTCGTCGGCAAGCAAGTCGTGATCCGCATCCCGCGCGAGCCGGTCACCATGATCGCCGAGCGGAGCTTCTTCAACGCCGCGCTGCCCAGCAGCACCTACCAGATCGGCAGCAACGTCTTCGACCACACCCCCGGCGACGTCGCCAGCTACCCGAACGACAGCCGCAAGAACACGCTCCGCTCGCAGTACGGCGGCATCGAGTTCGGACCCAGCGGCGTCGGTCAGGGCACGGGCGAGACCGAACTCGAGATCTCCGTCTCGAGCGAGATCAGCGCGGGCGGCTCGCTCGGCATCGAGTACGAGAGGACGGTGGAAGCAACGTCCGGCGTGGCCATGGTGGGCTTCTCCGTCGGGTACGGCGCAGAAGCCGCGCTCTCCTTCACCAGCGGCTCGCAGACGACGTACACCGGCACCGTGGGCAGCATCGCCGCCGCCGACTACGCCGCCAACGCCTACCAGTGGGGGATCTTCACCTACGTCCAGGACGTCGGCGGCCAGGAGGTCGAGGTCATCAACTACTGGGTCGAGTGAGGCAGGTCCCGTATCATGCCGAATGCCCCTTGGCCTGCGCCTGCTGGGCGTGCCGCGCCGCGTCGCCGCGGACGGTACGCTCGAGCTACCTCCTGGGCAAGCCACGCACCTAGCTGCGGTGCTGGCGTTGCGTGGCGAGTGGGTCGCTCGGGACGAGCTGGCCGCGCTGTTCTGGCCCGACGCCGATCCGCCGCGCGGTCGCCACAACCTGGCGCAACTGCTCTACGCCATGCGTCGCGCCGACTGGGGAGACGGCATCGAGGCCGAACCGGCGCGGGTGCGCTGGCAGGTGCCAACGGACGTGGCGGAGTTCCGGCGCGCCGCCTCCGACGGCGCGTGGGAGGAAGCCGTCGAGCGGTACGCCGGCGACCTGCTGGAAGGGGTCGTCGCCCCGGGCTCCCCCGCCCTGGCCGAGTGGCTCCGTACCGAGCGCGAGGACCTGCGCGAGACGTGGCGCGAAGCGCTCCAACGCCGCGCAGATGCGCTCGCTGCGGCGGGCCGATGGCCGGAGTGCGCTCGACTGCTGCGGCGCCTTCTCGCCGGCGACGGCCTGCTGGAAGAGGCCGTCCAGGCCCTGATCCGCGCCGAGGCGCTGGCAGGCCGCCGTGACGCCGCGCTGCAGGCGTACGCCGAGTTCCGCGAGCGGCTCGAGGCCGAGCTCGGTCTCGAGCCGCTGGAGGCGACGGCGGCGTTGGCGGCGGCCGTGCGGAGTGGCGCGTTGGCATCCGAGCACCCGCCGGACGTCAACGCGGCGAACGCCAGCGCAGATGACGCCAACGCAGCAGACGCCGACGCGCCGGATGTCGCGGACGCCGACCCCGAGGAGCCCGACGTGAGGCCGGGCCCCGTGCGCGGCCTTGCCCCGGACGCCACCCCGTTCGTGGGCCGCTCGCTCGAGCTCGCCGAGATCCACGCGCTGATGCGGCGCGGCGCACATCGGCTCGTCACCCTCCGCGGCCTGGGCGGTACCGGCAAGACGCGCGTCGCGCGCCAGCTGGCGCGCGAGCGTGCCGGTCACCACGAGGACGGTGCGACCTGGGTGCCGCTCGCGCACGCCGCGAACGAGGCGGCCGCGGTCGACGCCATCGCCACGGCATTCGGGCTCCGGGTGGAACCGGACGCGGCTTCGCTGGCGAACGCGCTCGCCGGGCACGACGCGTTGCTGGTGCTCGATCAGGTGGAGCACCTGCCGGACGCCGCCGGCTTGGCGCTGGCGCTGCTGGATGCCGCCCCGGACGTGCGTCTCGTGGTGACGTCCCGCGCGCCGCTCGATCTGCCGGGCGAGGCGGTGGTGACGGTTCCCGGCCTGGCCGTCCCGCCGAGCGACGATGCCGAAGACGCCGAAGGCTACGACGCGGTGGCGCTTCTGCTGCGCGCCGCGCGCCGCGTGCGTCCCGACTTCCACCCTCGCGGCACCGAGCGCACCGCATCGGTGGCGCTCGCGCGGCTGCTGGACGGCAGCCCGCTGGGCCTCGAGCTCGCTGCCGGGTGGTTGCGGGTGCTCGAACCGAGCGAGCTCCTCACCGAGGTGCGGCGCGACCTGGACGTGCTTCGCGCGGCCGAGTCCGATGCCGACCCGACGCGCGCCAGCCTGAGGGCGGTGTTCGAGAGTTCGTGGTCGCTGCTGGGCGACGGCGAACGCGAGGGGCTGCGGCGCCTCGCGGTGTTCCGCGGCGGTTGCACCCGCGCGACGGCGACGGCGGTGGCCGACGTGCCGCTCGCCACGCTGCTGGCGCTCACCAACCGCTCGCTGTTGCGCCGCGACGGCACCACGCGGTTCGTGCCGCACCCGGTGGTGCAGCGCTTCACCGAGGAGAAGCTCGCCGAGCAGCCGGCGGAGGCCGCCGAGTTGGAGCGGCGCCACGCCGCGTACTTCTTGGCGCTGGCCGAGAACGCCGACCGTCGCCTCGACACGCCGGAGCAGAAAGCCGCGTTGGCCCTGCTCGATGCGGAAACGTCCAACGTGACGGCAGCCTTGGAACGCGCCATCGCGGGCGAAAGCGAGGGCGCCGGCGAGGCGCAGGCGCTAGTTGCCGCCCTCGGCCGCTTCTGGCGTTGGCGCGGCCGGGCGAAGGAGGGCCTAGTGTTGTGCCAGCGGGTGCGGGCGTTGCCGGGCGCAGGAGCGCCGTCACCTGCGCGCGTTCGGGCGCTGCTGGTCGAGGGCTTGCTGCTCGAGAAGGTCGGTAGGTACGACGACGCCGACCACGCCTTCGCCGAGGCGCTGGCGGACGCCGAACTCCTGGAAGACGATGGCCTAGCGGCGTCGGCACGCCTCGATCGGGCGACGGTGGCGTGGCGCCGCGGGAACCTAACGGAGGCGCGCGCGCTGCTGGAAGGGGTGTGCGAACGCTTCCGCGAATCGGGCCGCGAGGCGTCGTTGGCCGGCGCGCTCGGCAACCTCGGGAACGTCCTGCGCGACGCCGGCGACCTGGAGGCCGCGCACCGTTGCATCGAGGAGGCGTTGGCGATCGTCGAGCGCATCGGCCACGTCTGGGAGATCGCCAAGCTTCGCAACGACAAGGCCATCACGCACGCCTATCAGGACGATCTCGAGGCGGCACGGCGCGAGTTCGAGCGCGCGCTGGAGTTGCAGCGTTCGATCGAGAACCTGCCCGGCGTGTCGATGTCGTTGACGAACCTCGGCAACGTGCATCTCGACACCGGCGACCTCGCCCGCGCGCGCGAGCTGTACGCCGAGGCGCTGATGTTGTGCCAGGAACTGGGCGACGTCGAGGGCGTCGCTCACTTGAGCGTGAACTTGGGCATCCTCGCGCAGTGGGGCGACGACTTCGACACCGCGCACGCGCGCTACGCCGACGCCCTGCGCAAGCGACGCGCGTTGGGCGCGCGCGGCATGGTGGCGCAGAGCGTGTCGTGCTTCCTAGACCTCGCGGTGGCGCGCGGCGTGCACGAGCGCGCCTTGGTGCTGGCGGGCGCGGTACGCGCCATGACCGGCCGCGTGGGGGTGCCGTTGACGACGCGCCAACAGAGCGTGTTCGACGAGGCGCTGGCGAAGGCGAGGGCCGCCGTGCCCGCGCATCGCGCCGTCGACCTCGAACGGCGCGGCGAGGCGCTGTCGGAGCCGGAAGCGATCGAGTTCGCGTTGGGGACGCGGGCGCTGCCGTAAGGAACATGAGGTCGGGATACGTCCTTCCGCGCGGTACTCGAGAACGAGTAGGTCTACCAAACAGCGAGGACCCCTACTCGAAACCGAGTACCTCCCGAACAAGCACTCGGCGGCTCCACCCGCGGCGGTTGCCCAGAGCCGCCAGGACTACCGCCTACCACGGCCGCGCCGGCGCGGTCGCGCGTCGGACGTAGGCTCAGGCGCCGAACACCCGCTCGACCGCATCCCGCCGGTAGTCGAAGATGCGCCGCAAGGTGCGCCGCACCAGCAGCGCATGCGCCAGCACGCCCAGCGGCCCGAACGGTAGCGCGTACTCCACGCGGTCTGTGATCAGCGTCGCGTCGTTCGGCGCAGCAGGGTCGCGCTCGAAGGTGTGGGTGTGCCGCCACAGCGCGTACGGACCCGACTCCTGCTCGTCGACGAAGCGCACGCCCGGCTCCCAGGCCGTGATGCGCGTGCGCCAGCGAAGCGGCACGCCGAAGAGCGAGAGCTGGTAGTCGATGCGCGCCCCGGCACCCATGGCGATCGGCGTGGGCGAGAGGATGCGAAAACGCAGGAACTGCGGCGTGAGCAGCTCGAGGTTCTCGGCGTTGGCGTAGAAGGCGAAGACCTCGTCGAGCGGCCTCGGCACGCGTTGGCTGCGGTGGATATGGAAGGGACGCCCGAGGTTCGCGGCGGGCCGTGTCACGGGAAGGGGTCCGTCGCTTGGCATGGATGTGGCCACGAAGGGATCGTAGGTGACGCCGCGCATACGGACCGTAGGGTCCCACCCGGTCGTGCGCGAGGTACCCGCAACTCCGGCGTGCTCTGCTACCCTCGGTCGACGCCCTTCGCTGCTTGCCATCCCTCGACGTGTAGCTGACGATTCCCCGACGTCACCGTTGCGACGTGTCGCTGGGCGGTCGTCCCGCGGCGTTGCCGCGCCCAAGCCCGCCGACCCGAGCCCACCAACCAGGGCCCGGAAGGCGAAGCCTCGAAGAAGGGAGCCCCCGATGTCCGCATACCCACCCCACGACACGACCAGCGGTACGCAGCCCTCACCGGCACCCCACACCGTCCGTTCGCGAGACGGCACCAAGATCGCCTACTTCGGTACCGGAACCGGGCCGCCGTTGGTCGCGGTCCATGGCGCCACCGCCGACCACACCGCGTGGAACCGCCTGCTGCCGTACCTCGAGCCGTACGTGAGCGTCATGGCCGTCGACCGTAGAGGGCGCGGCGGCAGTGGCGATCATCCCGACTGGGACCTCGAGCGCGAGTTCGAGGACGTGGCGGCGGTGGTGGACGCCGTGGCGGACGACACCGGCCGCCCGGTGAACCTCCTCGGGCACTCGTTCGGCGGGACGATCTCGTTGGGTGCCGCCACCCTGACGCCGAACGTGCGCAAGCTCGCGCTCTACGAACCCGTGACGCGAGCCGAGCACGACGTCAAACCGGCGGGCGTCGTCGACCGCATCGACCGGCTCGTTCGAGACGGCAAGCGCGAGCAGGCGCTCGAGGTCATGTTCCGCGAGATCGTCCTGATGTCCGAGGAGGCGTTCGCCGCCTACCGGCAGCTGCCGATCTGGCCCAACCGCGTCGCCATCGCGCACACGCTTCCTCGGGAACTCGGGGTCTCCCTCACCCACACCGCCATCGACGCCGAGCGCGTCACGGCGTTGCACGTTCCGACCCTGCTGCTGTTGGGCGGCGACTCCCCGCCTGGACCGAAGGCCAGCATCGCGCGCTTGTCGGAGACGCTTCCGAACGCGCGCGTCACGGTGCTGGAAGGCCACGAGCACATGGCGATCTACGACGCGCCGGAGACGTTCGCGGAGCGGTTGTTGGGGTTCCTACGGGCGTAGCGGACGATCGGTCGCACGGGCCCTTCACGCACCCCCGAACGCCATGACCTCCCGCGCCGCAGGCCATAGGCGTCGGTGCCGTCGGGCACGCCGCCACCGTCCTTCAGCGTTCGCGGGATCCGGGCAAGCTCACCGCTTCTCCTCCATCAACCCCACGACGTTCCCGTCCGGGTCGCGCAAGAACCCGATCCACAGCTCATGATCGGGCATCTGGGCCACGGCGTGGGGCGCGCCCTCGCTCGTGGCGCCGCGCGCCACCAGGGCGGCGTGCGCGGCTTCGATGTCCGACACGGTGAAGTAGAGGATCGAGGTTTGGCCGACGGTGCGCTCGCCTTCGGGCGTCCCGAGCATCAGGCGGACGCCGCCCGCGTCCAGGAACGCCAGGCCCGGGCCGGCGCGGAACAGGAACGCGAGGCCGAGGACGTCCCGGTAGAAGCCAAGCGCGGCGTCGACGTCGCGGACGGTGATGGCGATCTGGCGGATGGTGGAGAGGTTCGGGGCGCCCGTCACGAACTGCCCTCGCGCGTGGGCGACCCCGGCCGCCACGCCATCTTCATGTACACGTCGCCTGCGGTTAGCTCGTCCAGCATCTGCCGCAGCCGCCGTGCGCGCGTGTCCTGGCGCTTCGCGGCGGCGATCCAGCCGAGGTAGTCGTTCTGCTGGTACGGCGGGCGTTGCCCATAGGCGTGCATCAGACCGGCGTCTTCCAGCGCGCGGCGCACGTCGTCGGGCATCGGGTGCCGTTGGCGACGCGTGGGACGGGAGGGCCGAGCCGACCGCACCGACCCGGCGGACCTCGCGGACCCGCCGACCTGCTTGCCGCTCGACCGTCGCGGCTTCGAAGCACCGGCGGCGTTGACCTGGTCCAACCGGAACGCGGCGATCCGCCGGATCAGGTCCAGCGGCAGCGGCTCGTCCAGCGGGAACCGCGCCGACCCCTTCCCCTGCGCGTAGCGCGCCAACTCGCGGTCGAAGGCCTGCATGCCGCTGGGGGTGGGATAGAGGCCGACGTGCCGCTGGTACGCGGCGAAGTGCACCACGTGCTGGCCGTTCAGGTCGAAGGTGGGGATGCCGTACGAGATCGTCTCGGTTGCGCCGGGCAGGGCCCCGCGCAAGACGTCGCGGAGTTCCTCCAGGGCCTGGCGCGTCACCCCGGCGAACCCGTCGACGTACGCGTCGATGGGCGAACCGGTGGGCGCATCGACGGTAGTGTCGACGGTGGTCTCGACGGTGGTCTCGACGGTGGTCTCGACGGGCGGATCGCCGGCGACATCACCCGC
>CAZACZ010000058.1:0-18510 GCA_964483695.1 uncultured bacterium
CCGCGCGCCGCCCCGGCCAGGCCGCGCACCGCGCCCGCGCGCCCGACGGTCATCGCGCCGTTCGCGCGGCGCGCGGTGTTCGAGGAGCTCGAGTCGCGGCTCCTCATGTCCGCGGACCTCGATCCGCTGAAGGGCGATGCGCTGCTCGCCGTGCCCGCCCTGCAGGGGGCGGAGTTCCGCGCGCTGGCCGACGACGGGAGCGCGGTGACGCGCAGCGCGGTCGGCGCCGTCCAGGCGACCACCGAGATCGTCTTCGTCGATCCGCGCGTGCCCGACCGCGCGCAGCTGCTCGCCGGTCTCGCCGCGCAGTCCGACGGCCGCCGCTTCGAGCTGGTCGAGCTCGATCCGGGCTGCGACGGCGTCGCGCAGGTGACTGAGGCGCTGCGCGGGCGCATCCAGGTCGACGCGATCCACTTCGTCACCCACGGCGCCGACGGCGCGGTGCAACTCGGCGGCACGTGGCTCGACGCGAAGGCGCTCGCGGCCAACACCGCGGCGGTCGCGGCGTGGGGCGATTCGCTCACGCAGGATGCGGACATCCTGTTCTACGGCTGCGACCTCGCCTCCGGCGCGAGCGGGCGCGCGCTGATGCAGTGGATCGCGGAGCTCACGCGCGGCGACGTCGCGGCGAGCACGGATGCGACGGGCGCGGCGCAGGCGGGCGGAGACTGGACGCTCGAGGCCGAGGTCGGTGCGATCGAGACCCGCGTCGCGATCGCGGCCGAGGCACGCGCCGCCTGGGCGCAGGTGCTCGGCGGGGTGCCGACCGGAGGCGAGACGCCGGTCAACACCACGACGTCGAGCGGGCAGGACGCGCCGGCGGTCGCGACCGCGCCCGACGGCCGCGCCGTCATCGCCTGGGTCAGCAACAACCAGGACGGCAACGGGCGCGCGATCGTCGCACGGCTGTTCGCCCCGAGCGGCGCACCGAGCTCGGGCGAGTTCGTCGTCAACACGACGCCCTCCAACGACCAGCTCGAGCCGGCGGTCGCGATGGACGGGAACGGGAACTTCGTCGTCGCGTGGAGCGGCGAGGGTGCCGGGGACGCGGACGGCGTCTTCTTCCGGCGCTTCGACGCGGCGGGGAATGCGCTCGACGCCGTCGAGCAGCGCGTGAACGTCGGCGTCGCCGGCAACCAGTCGAACCCCGACGTCGCGATGGAGCTGAACGGCGACTTCGCGGTCGTCTGGCAGAGCGACGAGTTCGCTCCGAACACCGAGATCTGGCTGCAGCGCTACGCGTTCGGCGGCGGGGCGCTCGGCGGCGCCATCCTCGTCTCGGCCTCGGGGGCTGCGGACACGAATCCCAGCGTCGCGATGGACGACGACGGCGACCTGGTGGTCAGCTGGGAGACTTTCGGGCAGGACGCCGCGGGCAGCGCCGGGATCTACGCGCGCCGTTACGACAACGCCGGCAACTCGCTGGACGCCACGCCGTTCCTGGTCAACACCACGACCGCCGGCGACCAGGCGCGCCCGGACGTCGCGATGGACGCGAACGGCAACTTCTTCGTGGTCTGGGACGGCAACGGTCCGGGCGACACGCAGGGGGTCTTCGGCCAGCGCTACACGAACGCGGGCACGCCTCAGGGCGTCGAGTTCAAGGTCAACTCGCAAGGGACCGACACGCAGACGCGCGCGTCGGCGTCGCTGGCCGCGGACGGCCGCGCAGCCGTCGCGTGGGACAGCGCCAACCAGGACGGCAGCGCCACCGGCGTCTACCGCCAGGAGTACCTCGCCTCGGGCGCGCCCGACGGCGGCGAGCTGCTGGTGAACACGACCGTAGCCGGGGACCAGCGCGACGCGGCGGTGGCGATGGACGACGCCGGCGGCTACTGGGTCGCGTGGAGCGGCAACGGCGCCGGACCGCCGGCCGATTCCGGCGGCGTCTGGGCGCGGCGTTTCGTCGCCGCGGCCACCGGCACGATCGCCGGCACCGTCCTCAACGACGCGAACGGCGACGCGGTGGTGGGCGCCGAAGGCGGGTTCGCCGGCGCGATCGTGACGCTCTATCGCGACGACGGCGGGGGCACGATCGGCGGGGGCGACGCGTACGTCGCCTCGACGATGACCGACGGCAGCGGCAACTACAGCTTCGGCGGCCTCACGAGCGGCACGTACTACGTCGTGGTGGACTCCCGCTCGCTGGGGAGCGCAAACGTCTGGGCCGAGCAGACCTTCGGGGTGGCCGGCTCGGCGCTCGGCGCGGGCTTCACCGTCGCGAACGGCGCGCTCTACGGCGGACGCGACGCCGCCGCGTCGGACGACGCCGCCACGCTCATGAGCGCCGAGCACGTCGTCAAGGTGGCGCTCGCGGGGGGCGGAGGCGCCGCCGGCGTCGATTTCGGCTTCAGCCTCAACGCGATCACGAGCGATCGCGACGGGGACGACGACCTCGGGTCGGGCGACCGCTCGGTGCAGGGCTCGCTCCGGCAGTTCATCCACAACGCGAACGTCACCGCCGGGGTGCAGGCGGCGAATTTCTCGATCGGCGGCGGCGGGCTGCAGACGATCAACCTCGCCGCGGCGCTCCCCGGCATCACCGAGGCGGTGGTGATCGACGGCGGCACGCAGGGTCTCTACGCCGGGTTGCCGCTCATCGAGCTGAACGGCGCCGGCGCCGGCGCCGCCACCGGGCTCGTGCTGCAGTCGGGCAGCGGCGGCAGCACGATCCGCGCCTTGGCGATCAATCGTTTCAGCGGCAGCGGGATCGTTGTCGCCGCGGGGTCGAACGGCAACAGCTTCCTCGCCAACCACATCGGCACCAACGCGGCCGGCACCGCCATCCAGGGCAACGGCGTTTACGGGATAGAGGTGCAGGGCGGCGCCAACACGATCGCCGGCAACCTGATCTCGGGCAACTTCGCCGGTGTTCTGCTCACCGGCACGGGGGCGACCGGCAACCGGCTCGAAGGAAACTCCATCGGCACCGACGTGACGGACACGGTCGCGTTGGGCAACATCAGCGACGGCGTGAGGGTCGCGTCCGGCGCGTACAACAATACGATCGGCGGGACCGGCGGAGCCGAGGGCAACCTGATCGCGTTCAACGGTCAGGACGGCGTGGTGGTCGCTGGAGCCGGCACCGGAAACGCGATCCTCGGCAACGCCATGCGCGCCAACGGGACTCTACCCAATCATCTGGGCATCGAGCTCGGGGCCGACGGCGTCACTGCCAACGACGGGCCGGGCGACGCCGACTCGGGGGCGAACGGCCTGCAGAACTTCCCGCAGCTCTTCGCCGCGGGCCTCGCGGGCGGCAATCTGACGGTCCAGTTCGGTTTCGCGAGCACCGCGAGCAGCGCGTTCCGCATCGAGCTCTTCGCGAGCGCTGCGCCGGACGCGAGCGGCTTCGGCGAGGGTGCCCGCTACCTCGGCGCGTTCACCGTGAACACCGACTCGTCCGGTCTCGCGACCGCGACCAGTTTCACCCTGGTCGGAGCCGGGGTCGCGGCGGGCGAGGTGATCACCGCCACGGCCACCGCGAACAACGGCGCCGGCAGCACCTCGGAGTTCTCGAACGCGGTGGTGGCCGGGAGCAGGACGCTCTCGGGCACGATCTACGACGACGCGAACGGCAACGCGAACGTCTCCGACGACGGCGCGGGCGCGGTGTTCGCGAATGCGACGAACGCGGTCGACCTGTACCTCGACGACGGCGACGGCGCGATCGACGCCGGCGACCTGTTCATCGATCAGACTTCCACCGACGTCAACGGCGCGTACCTGTTCACGGGCCTCGGGAACGGTACCTACTACGTGGTCGTCGATTCGAGAGCCCTGACCGGGCCGGGCCTCTGGGCCGAGCAGACCTACGGCGCGTTCGAAGCGGCGAGCGGCGCCGGCTTCACCAGCGTCGGCATGCTCTACGGCGGCCGCGAGCGCCTCGGCCAGGGCACGTCCGACGACGCTTCATCGCTCGCTACCGCCGAGCACGTCATCAAATACTCGATCGCCGGCGGCGACGCGACCGGCGTGGACTTCGGCTTTGCCTCGAGCGTGATCACCAACGCGCTCGACGGCGACGACGATCCGAACCCGGACCGCTCGGTCCAGGGCTCGCTGCGCCAGTTCATCGTGAACGCGAACGCGCTCGCCGGCGTGCAGACGAGCGCGTTCCACATCGGCGCGCCGGGCAACGCGTACTCGATCGCGGTCACCGGCAGCGCGCTCCCGGCGATCACCGACGCGGTGATCCTCGATGCCTGGACGCAGGGCGGGGGCGCCTACAGCGGCCCGCCGCTGATCGACCTGGACGGGGGCGCGGCCGGCGCCGGTGCGAACGGCCTGACGATCACCGGCGGCGGCACGACCGTGCGCGGCTTCGCGATCCACGACTTCGCGGGGCACGGCGTCGCGATCGCGGGCGGCGGCGGCAACACGATCGCGAACAACCGCATCGGCACCGACGCCACCGGGATGTTCGACCGCGGCAACGGGCAGAGCGGCGTCTTCGTCGACAACTCCGCCGGCAACGTCATCGGCGGCGCCACGCCCGCGCAGGGCAACGTGATCTCGGGCAACGCGCTCGACGGCGTCACCCTCAGCGGTCCCGGATCGACCGGCAACCTCGTCGCCGGCAACCTCGTCGGCCTGAATGCCGCCGGCACCGCCGCGATCGCGAACGGCGCCGCCGGGGTCGACATCGAAGCGGGTGCCTGGAACAACACCGTCGGCGCGATCAGCGCCACGGTCAGCAACGTCATCTCGGGGAACCAGGCGAACGGCATCGAGATCGACGGCGCCGGGACCACCGGCAACGTCGTCATCGACAACTACGTCGGACTCAGCGCCGCCGGCGACAGCGCGATCGGGAACGCGCTCTCCGGCATTGCGATCACAGGCGCCGCCGGCAACACCGTCGGCGGCACCGTCCTGGGCGCCAGCAACGTGATCTCCGGCAACAACTGGGACGGCGTCGCGCTCGCGTCCGCGAACGGCAACGTCGTGCTCGGCAACTACATCGGGACGGACTGGACCGGCGCCTACGCGGTCGCCAACCGCGAGGACGGGATCTACGTCCTCGACGGCGCGAACAACCAGATCGGCGGCGCCGGCGGCACCGGCAACCTCGTGTCCGGCAACCTGATGAACGGCGTGGAGCTCGCGGGGACTTCCACCGGCAACCTGGTGCAGGGGAACTTCGTCGGGGTGAATGCCGGCGGCACCGCCGCGCTCGGGAACGGCCTCTCCGGCGTGATGCTGAACGGGGCGTCGGGCAACGTCATCGGCGCGGGGAACGTCCTGTCCGGCAACCAGCAGGACGGGATCACCATTTTCGGCGCGAGCAACAACCGGATCGAGAGCAGCCTCATCGGCACCGACTGGACCGGCACCTACGCGATCGCCAACCGGGAAGACGGCGTCTATCTGCAGGACGGCTCGAACAACACCATCGGCGGCGGCGCGCCCGGTGCGGGGAACCTCATCTCCGGGAACTCGTGGTCCGGCGTCTCGCTCGCCGGCACCGGGTCCGGCAACCGGGTGCAGGGCAACTACATCGGCACCGATGGCACCGGCAACGTCGCGATCGGCAACGCCCAGGCGGGCGTCTACCTCTCGATCACCGGCCCGACCATGGTCGGCGGCACCGCCGCGGACGAGAGCAACCGCATCGCCTACAACGGCTGGGACGGCGTGGCGATCATGTCGGGCGCCGGCCACAGCGTGCTCGGGAACGAAATCCATTCGAACGTCGAGCAGGCGATCGACATCCTCGACGACGGCATCACGCCGAACGACGCGGGCGACGGCGACGCCGGCCCGAACGACCGCCAGAACTATCCGGTGCTGTTCGGTGCGGCGATCAACGGGCCGAACGTCACCATCAGCGGCGCACTGAACGGCAACGCGGGGAACTATCTCATCGAGTTCTACGCGAACGCGACGCCCACCCCCGGCGCGGACGGGAGCGGGCACGGCGAGGCGCAGCGCTACCTCGGCGCGACCACCGTCACGATCGCGTCCGGCGACGCTGCGTTCACGACCATGCTCGCGGCGTCGGTCGCGCCCGGCGAGATCGTCAGCGCCACCGCCACGAACCTCGCGACCGGCAGTACCTCGGAGCTCGCGCTGAACGTCGCCGCCGCACCCGTACGATCGATCTCGGGATCGACGCTGCACGACCTGAACGCCAACGGCACGGTCGCCGACGACGGCGGCGCGTTCATGGTCGGCGCGCAAGTGAACCTCTACCTCGACGACGGCGACGGCGCGATCGACCCGGGCGACGCGTTCGTGACCTCGACTGTCGTCTCCGGCGCCGGCACGTACGGCTTCGCCGGCCTCGCGGAGGGCACCTACTACGTCGCGATCGACTCGCGCACGCTGCATCCGAGCCCGGGCCTCTGGGCCGAGCAGACTTACGGCGTCGCGGGAGCGGCGCGCGGAGGGACGTTCCTCGCCACCGCCGGCGCGCTCTACGGCGGGCGCAGCGCGGTCGCCTCGGACGACTTCTCGAGCCTCCTCACCTCCGAGCACGTGACGCGGGTCGTCCTCGCCGGCGGCGACGCGACCGGCGTCGACGCGGGGTTCGCCTTCAACGCCATCACCTCGAACCGCGACGGCGACGACGACCCCGGCAACGCGAGCCGGTCGGTGCAGGGCTCGCTACGCCAGTTCATCCAGAACTCGGAACTGATCGGCGGCACGCAGGTCGCGAACTTCTCGATCGGTGGCGGTGGGTTCCAGTCGATCGCGCTCGCCTCGGCGCTGCCGATCATCACCGATACGGTGATCCTCGACGCCGCGGCCACGCAGGAGGGCTTCACCGGCACGCCGATCATCGAGCTCGACGGCAGCGCGGTGTTGACGTTCAACGACGGCCTCGAGATCTACGCCTCGAACTCCACCGTGCGCGGCTTCGTGATCAACCGGTTCCAGGCCGACGGCATCCACCTCCAGGGCGACAACAACGTGGTCGCCGGGAACTGGATCGGGCTCGACTCGACCGGCACGGTCGCGCTCGGCAACGGCACGCCGGGGATCGACGTGATCGGCGCGAACAACACGATCGGCGGAGTCGGGCCCAACGACCGGAACGTGATCGCCGGCAACTTCGGCGACGGGATCCGGATCCAGAGCTCGGGCACCGGCACGCGGGTGCAGGGCAACTTCATCGGCACCGACTGGACCGGCACGCTCGACATCGGCAACGCCGGCAACGGGATCTTCATCGACGCCGGCGCGAGCGGGAACACCATTGGCGGTGCCGCCGGGGCGCGCAACGTCATCGCGGGGAACGACGGCGACGGCATCCACGTCGACGGCGACGGCAACACCGTCGCGGGCAACTACATCGGCCTCGCCGCCAGCGGCACGGACGCCCTCGGGAACGGCGGGGAGGGCATCGACGTCTACAGCTCCGGCAACACGATCGGTGGGACCGGACCGAACGACCGGAACGTGATCGCCGGCAACCTTAGCCACGGGGTGACGCTCAGCGGCGCCGGGGCGAGCGGCAACCGCCTGCTCGGCAACTACATCGGCCTCGCCGCGAACGGCGCGGACGCCCTCGGGAACGCGGACGGCGTCCGCATCGAGAACGGCGCAAACGGGAACACGATCGGCGGCACGACCGCAGCCGAGCGCAACGTCATTTCCGGCAACCAGGACGGCATCGAGATTCGCGATCCGGGCTCGTCGTCCAACGTCGTGCTGGGCAACTACATCGGCACGACCGCCGCCGGCGCGAGCGGCGTCGGCAACTCGGAGTCGGGCGTCGAGGTGGCGTCGTCGAGCAACGGTATCGGCGGGACCGCTGCCGGCGCCGGCAACCTCATCGCTTTCAACGGTGGAGACGGCGTGATCGTCACCGGCGCGGCGACCGGCGTCGCGATCCTCGGCAACGTCATCAACGGCAACACCGGCATTGCGATCGACCTCGCCGACGACGGGCCGACGCCGAACGACTTCGGCGTGTTCGATGGCGACGCCGGTGCGAACGGATTGCAGAACTTCCCGGTGCTGACCGGCGCCGCGATCAACGGTCCGACGGTCACGATCGCCGGCTCGCTCGACAGCACGGCGGGCGCGAGCTACCGCATCGAGTTCTTCGCCGACGGCATCGGGGGCCCGCGCTACCTCGGTGCCGGATCCCCGAACCTCTTCGTGGGCGCGGGCGGCACCGCCACCTTCTCGTACAGCCTGGCGGCGTCGGTCTGGCCCACCGAGACGATCACCGCCACTGCGACCAACCTCACCACCGGCAGCACCTCGGAGCTGTCGGCGCCGGTGACGGCGGGCGCGGGCGCCTCGATCTCCGGCACGCTCTTCCATGACGTGGACGGCGACGCCATCGTCGGCGCCGCCGACGACGGCCCGGGCGCGTTCTTCGCCAACGCGACGAGCGCGGTGGCGCTCTACCTCGACGATGGCGACGCGGTCATCGACTCGGGCGACTCGTGGATCGGCGTCGCAAACACGAATCCGTCCGGGCAGTACACCTTCGGCGGGCTCGCGTCGGGGACGTACTACGTGGTCGTGAACTCGAAGGCGCTCTCCACCGACCCGGTCTGGGCGGAGCAGACCTACGCGGTCGCCGGCGCCGCCAACAACGCCGCGGGCACCACCTTCACGACCATCCCGGGCGCGCTGTACGGTGGCCGCGACCCCAATGCCTCGGACAACGCGCTCGGCTCGATCAACACGGCCGAGCACGTGACGAAGGTGACCCTCGCCGGGGGGAGCGTCGGCGGCATCGACTCGGGCTTCAGCTTCAACGCGATCACGAGCAGCCGCGACGGCGACGACGATGCGTCCGGGCGGACGGTGCAGGGCTCGCTGCGCCAGTTCATCCAGAACGCGAACGTGCTCGCCGGCCTGCAGACGGCGAACTTCTCGATCGGCGGCGGCGGGCAGCAGGTGATCAACGTGAGCGGCAGCGAGCTGCCGACGATTACCGGGACGGTGATCCTCGACGCCACGGCGACACAGGAGGGCGCCGCGGGCGTCCCGATCATCGAGCTGAGCGGCGCGCTGCTCGGCGGCGGCAGCGGCCTGACGCTCAGCTCGACCGACAGCGTGATCCGCGGCTTCGCAATCAACCGTTTCACCCAGGGCATCTTCCTGACGGGCGGCGGCGGCAATACGATCACCGGGAACTACCTCGGCACCGACCTCGACGGCACGATCGATCGCGGCAACCAGTACGGCATCCGGATCGACGCCTCGAACGACAACAGGATCGGGATCGCGGCGGGCGGCAACCTGATCTCGGGCAACGACGTCGACGGGATCTGGGTGCGGAACTCGACCGGCAACCTCATCCGCGGCAACTACATCGGTACCGACCGGACCGGGACGCTCGCGATCGCGAACGGCGAGGACGGCGTCTGGCTCGACGGCGGTGCAGGCAACGTCGTCGGCGGGACGTTCGCCGGCGACCGGAACGTCATCTCGGGCAACGGCTGGGCCGGCGTGGCGATGTCTGGCGGCGGCTCGGGCCACGTCGTGCAGGGGAACCGGATCGGCCTCGACGCCGGCGGCAACGCGCTCGGTAACCTGCGAAGCGGCGTCCACGTCTATGACGGGACCGGTGTGCTGATCGGCGGCACCGTGGCCGGCGCCGAAAACGTCATCGCCCACAACGGCACGAGCGGGACCTGGGCCGGCGTCACAATCGACTCGGGCAGCGGCCACTCGATTCTGGGCAACTCGATCTACCTGAACAGCGGGCTCGGCATCGACCTCGGCGCCGCCGGCGTCGAGACTAACGACGGCGGCGACCTCGACAGCGGCGCCAACGGCCTGCAGAACTTCCCGGAGATCTACGCCGTCACGCTCGGCGGCGGCAACGTCACGGTCACGGGCGAGGCCCGGCCCGGCGCCACGGTCGAGTTCTTCGAGGCCGCCCCCGATCCGGGCGGTCATGGCGAGGGTCAGATCTTCATCGGCGCGGGCATCGTGAGCGGGGCCACGCCCGGAACGATCGACCCGAGCGCGCGCCAGTTCTCGTTCACCTTTGCCGCCGGCTCGCTCGCGCTCGCAGACTGGCTGACCGCCACGGCGACCGATGCGGCCGGCAACACTTCCGAGTTCGCGCTCAACGTCGCCGCGGCCCCGCCGAACACCGCGCCGACCGCGAACGACGCGACGGCGAACGGCAACGAGGACGCGCCCTCGATCGCGGTGACGCTCACCGCCACGGACGCCGAGGGTCCGGTCGCGAGCTTCCGGCTGGCGGGGCTGCCTTCGAACGGCCTGCTCTACACCGACGCCGGCCTCACGACGCTCGCGCTCGCGACCACCGACTACCCGGCGTCCGGCGACGCGCTCACGCTCTACTTCGTGCCCGCTGCGAACTGGAACGGCACGACAGGCTTCCAGTTCACCGCCACCGATGCCGGCGGCCTCGACGACCCGACCCCGGCCACCGCGACGATCATCGTCGCCGCGGTGAACGACGCGCCGACGGTCACCGCGATCGCCGACCAGACGATCAACCAGGGCGGCTCGCTCGCGCCGGTGCCCTTCACGGTCGGCGACCTCGAGACCGCGCCGGGATCGCTGGTCGTCACCGCCAGCTCGAGCAACGTCACGCTGGTCCCGAACGGCAACATCGTGCTCGGCGGCGGTGGCGCGAACCGCACGATCGCGCTCACTCCCGCGGCCGGCCAGTACGGCTCCGCCACGATCACGATCAGCGTGTTCGACGGCACCGACACGACGGTCACCACGTTCGACCTGATCGTCAATCCGAGCAATGCCCTGCCGGTGGTCGCGCCGGCGACTTTCCCGGTCGCGGAGAACAGCGCGAACGGCACCGCGGTGGGCACGGTGTCGGCGACCGATCCCGATCCGGAGGACAGCTTCTCGAAGATCTACTGGACGGACGTCTACACGCAACGCATCTACCGCGCGAACTTCGACGGTACCGGGGCGCAGCAGATCGTGACGAGCGGGCTCGCCGATCCGCGCGGGATCGCGGTCGACTACTACGGCGGCAAGATCTACTGGACCGACTACGGCACCAACCGCATCCAGCGCGCGAATCTGGACGGCACGAACGTCCAGACCGTCCTCTCGGGCGGGCTCACCACCCCGACCCATCTCGAGCTCGACCCGGCGGGCGGGAAGATGTACTGGGTCGACGAAGGCACCAGTGCCATCAAGCGCGCCAACCTCGACGGCAGCAACGTTCAGACCCTGGTCGGCGGGCTGTCCGCGCCCAAGGGGCTCGATCTCGACCTGACCGCCGGGAAGATGTACTACGTCGAGAACGGTCTGGGCCGCATCCGGGTCGCGAACCTCGACGGCAGCGGTGCCGCGACGCTCGTCTCCGGGCTGTCCGACCCGTGGAGCCTCTCCCTCGACGTCGCCGGCGGCAAGATGTACTGGACCGATCCCGCGAACAACCGGATCAGCCGCGCGAACCTCGACGGCACCGGCCTCCTGTCCAATTTCATCACCTCCCAGCCGGGCGTGCGGGACGTCGTGGTCGATCCGTCCCGCGGCAAGCTCTACTGGACCGACCAGGTGAACGACCGGCTGCGTCGCGCCAACCTCGACGGCACCGGAGCGGCGACGGTGATGGGCTTGGACGGCGCGTTCGGCCTCTGGGACTACTACCCGTCGGGCATCGCCGTCGGCCCGGCGGTGCAGGGGCTCACCTACTCGATCACCGGCGGCAACACCGGCGGCGCATTCGCGATCGATCCGCTCACCGGGGCGATCACGGTCGCGAATGCGTCCGCGCTCGACTACGAGGCGACGCCGAGCTTCGCGCTGACCGTCCAGGCGGTGGACGCCGGCGGGATGATCGGCACCGGCACGGTCACCGTCAACCTCGCGAACGTCAACGAGCCGCACACCGGCGCGGTCGCGGTCGGCGGGCCGCTGCAGGAGGACCAGACGGTCTTCGCCGACACGAGCGGACTCGCCGAGCCCGACGGGTTCGGGCCGTTCGCCTACCTGTGGGAGCGCTCCACCGACGGCGGCTTCAGCTGGGCGCCGGTCGCGAACACGCTGAACTACACGCTCGGCGACGCCGACGTCGGGACGCACGTGCGCGTGACCGTCTCCTACACCGACGGCAGCGGCGCCTTCGAGACGAGCACCAGCGCGATGGCCGGCCCGGTGGCGAACGTCAACGACGCGCCGGTGGTCGTCGTCGCGGGCGGGACGGTCGCCTACACCGAGAACGACCCGGCGACGCCGGTCGATCCGGCGCTCACCGTGAGCGACATCGACAATGCGACGCTCGCGGGCGCCACGGTGCGCATCACGGCCGGCTACGTCGCGCCGGAGGACCTGCTCACGTTCACGGCCGCGGGCGGCATCACCGGCGCGTGGAGCGCCGCCACCGGGACGCTGACCCTCACCGGCGCCGCGTCGCTCGCCGACTGGCAGACGGTGCTGCGCTCGGTCGCCTACTCGAACTCGAGCGAGAACCCTGCCGCCGGCCTGCGCACGGTCGAGTTCGTGGTGAGCGACGGCACGGCGAGCTCCGCGCCGGTCGGGCGCACGGTGAACGTCGTGCCGGTCGACGACGTGCCGGTGGCGACCGACGACAGTTACGCGACAACCGAGGACACCATCCTCAATGTGCCGGTCGCGTCCGGCGTGCTCGCCAACGACACCGGCCTCGGCGAAGGCGGCATCACGCTGAGCGTGGCCGGCCCGGTGACCGGCGGCGCGGTGGCGCTGAACAACGACGGCAGCTTCACCTTCGCCCCGGCCGCCGATTTCAACGGCGCGGCCTCCTTCACCTACGAGGTCCGGGACGCCGACGGCGACGCCGCCACCGCCCTGGTGACGATCAACGTCGCGCCGGCCGACGACGTCCCGGTCGCCGCGGCCGACACGTACGCGGCGGTCGAGGACACGGTTCTCAACGTCCCGGCCGCGACCGGGGTGCTCGCGAACGACACCGGCCTCGGCGACGGCGGCCTCAGCCTGAGCGTCGTCGGGGCCGTCACCGGCGGAACAGTCGCCCTGAACAACGACGGCAGCTTCACCTTCACGCCGGCCGCCAACTTCACCGGTGCGGCCAGCTTCAGCTACGAAGTGGAGGACGCCGACGCCGACATCGGCACCGCGACGGTGACCATCAACGTCGGTGCGGCCGACGACATCCCGGTCGCCTTCCCCGACACCTACGGGACGGCCGAGGACACGCCGCTCGTCGTCCTCGCGCCGGCCGGCGTGCTCGCCAACGACACCGGCCTGGGCGACGCGCCGCTGACGCTCGGCGTGATGAGCCAGTCGGGCGGGATCGCAACCCTGAACAACGACGGCAGCTTCACCTTCGTGCCGACGCTCGACTTCAACGGTGCGGCCTCCTTCACCTACCGGGTCCAGGACGCCGACGGCGACGTCAGCGTCGCGGTGGTCGCCGTCAACGTCACCCCGGTCGACGACGCGCCGGCCGGCGCGAGCGGCACGATCACGGTGACCGAGGACACGAGCCGCAGCTTCGTCGCCGCCGACTTCGGTTTCACCGACGTCGACGGCCACGCGTTCGCCGCGGTGCGCATCGACGCGATCGCGCTCCCGCCCGGCGCCACGCTCCGGCTCGGTGGGGTCGACGTGATCGCGGGCGACCTCGTTGCCACCGCCCTGCTGCCGACCCTCGTGTTCACTCCGGCCCCGGACGCGAACGGCCTCGGCTA
The DNA here is from genome assembly GCA_964483695.1 of uncultured bacterium. GTDB lineage: Bacteria > Deinococcota > Deinococci > Deinococcales > Trueperaceae > CAZACZ01. Next base: position 13,611 of record CAZACZ010000058.1, read on the forward strand.
CGCCGCATTCGACTTCAGCGTCCAGGACTCCACCGGCGCGTTCGCCGCGGCGCCGAGCACGCTCACGCTCGACGTCGCGCCGGCCAACGACACCCCGCTCGCCGCCGCCGACGCCGCCGCGACGAACGAGAACACCGCGGTCGTCACCGGCGACGTGCTCGCGAACGACGCGCTCGGCGACCAGCCGACCACGATCGTCGGCTTCGACGCGGTCAGCGCGCAGGGCGGGACCGTCGCGCTCGGCCCCGGCAACGCCTTCACCTACACGCCGGCGGCCGCCTTCAGCGGCACCGACACCTTCACCTACACGATCCGGGACCTCGACGGCGAGACCTCGACCGCCACGGTCACCGTCACGGTGGCGAACGTCGCCAACGACCCGCCGGTGAACATCGTGCCCGGCGCGCAGATCACCGCCGAGGACGTCGCGCTCGTCTTCTCGACCGGCAACGGCAATCGCATCGCGGTCAGCGACCCGGACGCCGGGGCCAATCCGCTGGAAGTCACGCTGACCGCCGTGCAGGGCACGCTGACCCTCGCCGGCACCAGCGGTCTCACTTTCACGGTGGGTGACGGCGCCGGCGACGCCACGATGACCTTCACCGGCACGATCGCGGACATCAACGCGGCGCTGGACGGCATGAGCTTCCTGCCGCCGCTCGACTACGACGGCCCGGCGAGCGTGTCGATCACCACCGGCGACCTCGGCGCGACCGGCGCGGGCGGCGTGCAGAGCGACGGCGACACGGTCGACATCACGGTGGTGGTGGTCGACGACGCGCCGACGCTCGACCTGGACGCGAACGACAGCTCGGGCGCGGTCGGCGCCGATTACGTGCGGACGTTCACCGAGAACAACGGCCCGGTGCGCATCGCCGACGTCGACGCGGTGCTGGCCGACAACGACAGCGCGAACCTCGCGTCGCTGACGGTCACCATCACCAACCTCCTCGACGGCGTGGACGAGATTCTCACCGCGGACACGACCGGCACGGGCATCACCGCGACGTACAACTCCGTCACCGGCGTGCTGACGTTGAACGGCGCCGACACGGTCGCGAACTACCAGCAGGTGCTGCGCACGGTGCGGTACGAGAACGCGTCCGAAGCGCCGAGCCTCGCCCAGCGGGTGATCACCTTCGTCGCGAGCGACGGCGGCAGCGCGAGCAACGTCGGCACCACCACCGTGACGATCGCCGCGGTCAACGACGCGCCGACCGCGACCATCACCGCGGCGAGCTACAGCGCGGTCGAGAACGCCGCCCCGCTCGCGCTGCACGGGACCGGGATGTCGGTCGCCGACATCGACGCCCTGCCGGCGTCGGTCGTCACCGTGTACCTGTCCTCGATCTCCGGCCTCCTGGGCGGGACCGCCGGTTCGAGCGGCGTGACGGTCGCGGGCTCAGGCACACCGACCCTGACCCTTACCGGAACGGTCGCGCAGATCAACGCGTTGCTCGGCGGGGCGAGCACCGGCACCGTCACCTACACCGTCGGCTCGGATTCCCCCGCGCCGACCGACACGCTCGACCTCGCGATCAACGACCTGGGCGCCACCGGCGCGGGCGGGGCCCAATGGGACTGGGCCTCGGTCACCGTCAACCTCACGGCGGTGAACGACGCGCCGCTGATCACGACGCCGGGCGCGGTGTCGACGCCGGAGGACACGCCGCTCGTCTTCAGCGCGGGCGCCGGCAACCAGATCTCGATCACCGACGTCGATGCCGCCGGCGCGCCGGTCGAGCTCACCCTCAACGCGACGAACGGGGTCGTCATCCTCGCGGGCACGGGCGGGCTCACCTTCACCGGCGGCGCGAACGGCACGGCCTCGATGTCCTTCACCGGCACGGTCGCGGCGATCAACACCGCGCTCGACGGCCTGGTGTTCGCCGCGCCGCTGAACTACACCGGGCCCGGGTTCCTGTCGCTCGTCGTGAACGACCTCGGGAACAGCGGCCTGGGCGGCCCGCTCGCCGACGGTCCGGACCTCGTCACCATCACCGTGACCCCCGCGAACGATGCCCCGACCGGGGCCGACAACACGGTGTCGATGCCGCAGGACACGGCGCGCGCGTTCGGCGCGGCCGATTTCGGTTTCAGCGACGCCGACGCCGGCGACGCGCTGAGCGCGGTGCGGATCGACACGCTGGCGCTGCCGCCGGGCGCGACGCTGCAGCTCGGCGGGTCGAACGTGACCCCGGGGCAGGTGATCGCCGCCGCGCAGCTCGGCACGCTCGTCTTCACCCCGGCACCGGGTATGGCGGGCGCCGGCTACGCGAGCTTCACCTTCAGCGTGCAGGACACGAACGGGCCCGCCTTCGCCGCCGGCCCGAACACGCTCACCGTCGACGTCACGCCGGCCGGCGTGGCAGGCATCATCGTGACGCCGGTCGCGGGCCTGGTAACGAGCGAGTCCGGAGCGGCCGCGACCTTCACGGTGGTGCTGAACTCCCAGCCGCTCGCCGACGTGGTCATCACGCTTGCATCCAGCGACGCGACCGAAGGCACCGTCGCACCGCCCTCGCTCACCTTCACCAGCGCAAACTGGAACGTCGCGCAGACGGTGACCGTGACCGGCGTGGCCGACGCGCTCCCCGACGGCAGCATCCCCTACACGGTCGTCCTCGCCCCTGCAGCGAGCGCCGACCCGGCTTACAACGGGCTCGATCCCGCGGACGTGTCGGTGACCAACCTCGACGCGAACGCCCCGCCCATCGTCACGATCACCCAGCCGAGCTATGCGGTCACCGAGGGCAGCTTCCTCGCCCTCGCCGGCACCGGGCTCGCGGTCGCCGACGCCGACGCGGGCGCGGCGAGCGTGACCGTGACGCTGTCGGTGAACGCCGGGATGCTGGTCGTGAGCGGCCCGCCGGCGGTCGCCGTCGCCGGCTCCGGCACGCCGCTCGTCACGCTCACCGGCGCGGTCGCCGACATCGACGCGCTGCTCGCGGGCGGCATGGTCAACTACTTCGTCGGCTCCGACGCGCCGCCCGCGTTCGACACGCTCACGCTCACGATCAACGACAACCACCCGATCGATCCGCAGACCGATTCCGCGTCGGTGACGATCTTCATCACCGCCGTCAACGACGCCCCGGTGAACACGCTGCCGGGCGGCTCGACGACGCTCGAGGACACGCCGTTCGTCTTCAGCGCCGCCGGCGGCAACCAGATCTCGATCACCGACGTCGACGTCGGCGGGGCGTCGATGGAGGTGAGGCTCGCCGGCTCGAACGGCGTGGTCACGCTCGCCGGGACCGCCGGGCTGACGTTCGCCGCCGGCGACGGGACCGCCGACGCGAGCATGATCTTCACCGGGACGCTGGCGTCGATCAACGCGGCGTTGAACGGCCTCGTGTTCACGCCTGACCCGAACTACAACGGGCTGGCGTTCATTTCGATGAGGACGGACGACCTCGGCGCAACGGGCGCGGGTGGCGCGCAGGTCGATTCCGACCTGGCCACGATCGACGTCCTGCCGGTCAACGACGCGCCCGACGGGACCGACACGACCGTCACCCTGAACGAGGATACGAGCTACACGTTCAGCGCCGGCGACTTCGGCTTCAACGACGTCGACTTCGGCGACGCGATGACCGAGGTGCGGATCGACTCGATCTCGCTCCCGCCGGGCGCGGCCCTGACGCTCGCCGGGTTCTCGGTCGCCGCCGGCACGGTGATTCCGGTCGCGAACATCGGCACGCTCGTCTTCACCCCGGTCCCGAACGCGAACGGCGCCGGCTACGCGAGCTTCACGTTCAGCGTGCGGGATACGGGCGTCCCGCCGGGCCCGCTGTTCGACCCGGCGCCGAACACGATGACGATCAACGTCACCCCGGTGAACGACCTGCCGGTCGTGACCTCCCACGGCGGCCTTGCCGCCGTCCCGCTCACGGTGGTGGAGAACACCACCGCGGTCACCACGGTGACCGCGACGGACGTCGACGGGCAGCCGCTCGTCTTCTCGGTGCTCGGCGCCGACGCGGCGTGCTTCTCGATCGACGCGGCGAGCGGCGTGCTGACCTTCAACCCGGCGCCCAACTTCGAGGCCCCGGTCGACGTCCTCGGCAACAACCTCTACGACGTGATCGTGCGGGTGGACGACGGCGCCGGCGGCTCCGCCACGCAGACGTTCTCGATCGCCGTGACCGACGCGAACGACGCGCCGTTCGTCACCGGTGACGCCTACGTCGTCGCCGAAGACGGCACGGTCTCGGTCCCGGCGGCCGCGGGCGCGCTCGCGAACGACGGCGACGAGGACGGCAACCCGATCACCGCCACGCTCGTCGCCGGCCCCGCGAACGGCACGGTGGCGTTCAACGCCGACGGCAGCTTCGTGTACACGCCGAACGCGGACTTCGCCGGCGCCGACAGCTTCACCTATCACGTGAGCGACGGCGCGCTGGTCTCCGGCGACGCGACGGTGACGATCACGGTGACCCCGGTCAACGACGCGCCGGGCGCCGCGGACGGCAGCGTCGCCGCCGCCCCCGCGGTCGCCTACAGCTTCACCCTCGCCGACTTCGGCTTCGTCGACGTGGACGGCGACGCGCTCGACCACGTGCGGATCACCGCGCTCCCGACCCTCGGCGCGCTCTCGCTGGGCGGCGCGGCGGTTGCGCTCGACCAGGTCGTCGCCGCCGCCGACATCGCCGCCGGCAACCTGCAGTACCTGGCGCCCACCGGCACGTCGGGCGCCGACTCGTTCGGCTACCTCGTCCACGACGGGACGGTCTACGCCGCGGCGGGGAACACGATGGCGATCGGCGTGGTCTCGGTGGCGCCGCCGCCCCCGCCACCCCCGCCGCCGCCTCCGCCGCCCCCGCCTCCGCCGCCGCCTCCGCCGCCGCTGCCGCCCGTGCCCGGGCCGACTCCGGCACCCGAGCCGGGCGCCGGCACC